>JAYKGX010000324.1:0-5418 GCA_035285565.1 Synechococcales cyanobacterium | reverse complement strand
CAGCAGTTGTAGAACTAGTGGCCCTCGACAATGCTGAAATCAAGTATTCGACTGTCCAAAACTGGTATGCCGGAGATGCCAACGGGAAGGGCGGTATCTATAACTTCGTGACCAAGCGTGGCTTGTGTCAGGGCGTGAATTCCAAGATTTCTTGGACTCAGGTAGAAACGGGATCGGCAATTACCTGGAAATACCCCAGTTGTGTACTGGTCGGCGATAACTCTGTGGGAGAGTTTTACTCGGTTGCCTTAACCAACCACCATCAGCAAGCCGATACGGGCACCAAGATGGTTCACATTGGCAAAAATACCAAGAGCACGATCGTTTCTAAAGGCATTTCCGCCGGTCATTCTAAAAACAGCTATCGCGGTCTGGTAAAAATTGGACCGAAGGCAGCGGGGGCACGCAATTATTCCCAGTGTGACTCGATGCTGATTGGCGATGGCGCAGAGGCAAATACTTTCCCCTACATCCAGGTGCAAAATAACGGTGCCAAAGTTGAACACGAGGCTTCTACGTCAAAAATTGGCGAAGATCAACTGTTTTACTTTGCCCAACGCGGAATTTCGATGGAAGATGCGGTTTCCATGATGATTAGTGGGTTCTGCAAGGATGTGTTTAACCAATTGCCGATGGAATTTGCCGTGGAGGCGGATAAGTTGTTGGCGCTGAAGTTGGAAGGCAGTGTGGGTTAGGTTGGACAATCGATCTTCATGTCTCAACGGAGACGCACGATGGAATCACAGGAAATGGAACTGGTTTACGCTGAAATTGAGTTGTTGCGCGGTGATGATCTGGCATTAGTGCGGGAGGGCTATTTAGAGACCGATCGCATTCATCGCTGCACCGTGAGTGCGATGGTGGACAGCGGAGCAACGATGTTAGCGATTCCAGAATTCATTAAGCGGCAACTCAAGTTGCGTCCTGTGAGTCAAATTGAGGCTGAATTGGCTGATGGTTCTAGCGAAATCTATGAAGTCGTGGGACCTGTTGAAGTGCGCTATCAAAATCGTCGGACTTCCGTTGAGGCATTAGTGGTGCCCAATTCCACCAAAGTCTTATTGGGTGCTATTCCGATGGAAGGGATGGATGTATTGATCGATCCAAAGCGAGAACGATTGATCGTCAACCCCGATAGCCCAGATGTTGCCAAGATGATGCTGATGTGAGGTGTGAGCAATGGTGCAGGTGTTGCAAGCAAAAGAGGTTGGATTGGATGATCTGTCCCGTGAGTTCCAATTGGAATGGGTGCAGGAAGCATCGTTTTTCCCAGAATGGTGTGACGATCGCTTGCCCAATCTGACTGCCCAAGAACAGCACCAGCTCGACCAAATCAAAGCAGGCTACTTGAACCATCTCAAATATCCACCACTTCTGGAAAAAACGATCCAGATGATTGTGGTTGCGCCGCTCTTATTTTTAGCAGGTCTCTACGTTCCACCTTTTCATATTCGGGCTGAGAAGTCGATCGAGATCAGTTTAGAAGACGAAGGAACGGTGATGCGGGGCAGCTTGGATATTCTGCTCGTGCGAGATGGGTTTTGGGTGATGGTGATTGAGTCCAAACGCGCCAGCTTTTCCACCGAGGCTGGGTTGGCTCAGATGTTAGCCTATATGTTGGCGAATCCCGATCGCGATCGTCCGACCTATGGCTTGATTGCTTCCGGCAGCGATTTTCTATTTGTGAAACTAATGCAGGACGAACCCTACCCAAAATATGCGACTTCTGATCAGTTTGCCATGCGGCGATCGGGCGATATCTATGAAGTCTTCCGAATTCTGAAACGATTAACCACAATGAGCGAATCAATCTAAATGACGTGAGGCTAGGCAAATGGTACAGGTATTGCAGGCAAAAGAAGTCGGACTGAATCGACTGCGGGAATGTTTCGGGTTGCAGTGGGTTCGCGATCGTGCTTTTTTTGCGGAATGGTATGAGGCATTGCCTACCCTGTCCGATCGGGAAATCAGTTTTCTCGACTGCATCCAAGAGGGCTATTTCGCCCAGCTTCAACAAGAGCCACCTTTGTCAGAACGAGTTGTTCAATTGACCGTTGTCTCCCCTTTGCTGTGCTTAGCTGGTTTATACTTGCCACCTTTTGAAGTTCGGGCAGAACGATCGATCGAAATCTCGGATCAAGATGATGGAGTCTTGATTAAGGGGACGTTAGATATCCTCTTAGTGCGCGATCGATTTTGGGTGATGGTGATTGAGTCCAAACGAGCAGAATATTCTGTTGAGGCCGGATTAGGTCAGCTCTTGGCCTATTTATTAGCCATGCCACAGCCACAATCACTTTGTTACGGGTTACTTGCTTCGGGGAGTGATTTTATTTTTGTGAAATTGAAGCAGGAGGAAGCAGGCTGGCAGTACAGTACCTCTGATCAGTTTGCCATGCGGCGATCGGGCGATATCTATGAAGTCTTCAGAATTCTGAAACGATTAACCACAATGAAATAATTGAGAAGAGATTACGAGGTATTCTATGGTTCAGACGATTCAAGCAAGTAAGGTGACTCTACGGGATCTAATCGATCGCGTTGGCCTGCTGCGTGTCCGAACTCCAGATTTCTTTCGGGAATGGCAGGACGATCGCCCCGCTCTCCTGGATGACGATAAGACATACCTCGATCGGATTCAGGCAGGCTTTTTCAATCTCCTCGATCAAGGTCCGGTGCTGGAGCGATCGGTACAAATTGCAGTGGTTGCGCCGTTGCTATTCTTAGCTGGATTTTTTTTGCCGCCCTTTAATCTGCACACTGAGAAATCGATGGAATTTGTGGCAGAAGATGAAGGCAAAATCATTCGAGTACAGATTGACATTCTAATTGTCAAAGACAACTTTTGGGTGATGGTGATTGAATCGAAGGAAGTGGAATTTTCCATCGAAGCTGGATTGGCTCAGCTCTTGTCCTACATGCTAAGTGACCCCAAACTCGGCGATCATCCCAGTTTCGGCTTGATTGCAACGGGAGGTAGTTTTGGTTTTCTCAAATTAGTTAAGGAGGATAATCACTATCAGTATGGGTTATCTCGAATTTTTGAAACGCAGAATCCCTTTAATGAACTGTATGAGGTTTTACAAGTGATGAAGAGAATTGCTGAATTGTCGCCTTAATCAATGGTAGATTGAATAAATCGAAACGGGAGAGAGCACAGTGGTCACGGGTAATCAACAAGTTATTCTTTCGGTGAACAATCTCACCGCCAACGTCGATGGGAATCCAATTCTCAAGGGGCTAAACCTGGAAATCAAAGCCGGGGAAATTCATGCCATCATGGGTCCCAATGGCTCCGGCAAGAGCACCTTTTCCAAAATCCTCGCCGGACATCCTGCCTACGAAGTCACCGGGGGCGAAATCCTATTCCTAGGTGAAAATTTGCTAGAGATGGAAGCCGAAGACCGGGCGCGATCGGGCATCTTCCTGGCGTTCCAATATCCATTAGAAATTCCTGGGGTCAGCAACCTGGATTTCCTGCGGGTGTCCTACAATGCCAAGCGCAAACATGAAGGGCTGGAAGAACTGGATGCCTTTGACTTTGATGACCTGGTGCATGAGAAATTGGGTCTGTTGAAAATGGATCCCGCCTTCCTCGATCGCAGCGTGAATGAAGGATTTTCCGGCGGTGAGAAAAAGCGCAACGAAATTCTGCAAATGGCACTCCTAGAACCGAAGTTGGGGATTTTAGATGAAATCGACTCCGGTCTAGATATTGATGCCCTGAGGATTGTCGCCAATGGGGTCAATGCTTTGGCAAACTCGGAAAACTCAATGCTGCTGGTGACTCACTATCAACGTTTGCTGGATTACATTACGCCCGATTATGTTCACGTCATGGCGAATGGTCGCATTCTGCAAACGGGTGATAAAGAATTGGCGCTGGAGTTGGAAGCAAAAGGCTACGATTGGATCTTGGAAGGAGCAGCCGTATGACGATCGAACTGTCCATTGTGCCTGAAGTCGGCAATCGTGGCTCGGTGACCAAAGTCGATCGGGCTGCTTACCTAGGCAACTTGCTCAAGCTGCGGCGGACCACCGATCTATCCTGGCTGAACACCCTGAGAGACCAAGCCTACGCGATCGCCCAGGAGATGGCCATTCCCTCCACCCGCGATGAAGATTGGCGCTTTACCGACCTGTCTCAACTGGTGAGTTTTAACTGGCAACCCGCAGCGATCGATCAGCCCTTAAAAGCCTGCGATTCCCTAGTAGTCGCGGAGGCAAAAACCCGCCTAGTCTTCATGAATGGAGTCTATCAGCCGCAACGGTCCAAGGTCACTGATTTGCCAGACGGTATCTTTGTCGGCGATCTCTCCCAACTGTCTGCCCCCCATCTGGAGCAAATTAGCACCTATTTAGGCAAGCAAGCGGGTGCAGAAGAAGTCTTTACCGCCTTGAATACCGCGAGTTTGACCGATGTGGCGGTGGTTTGGGTTTCCCGGAATGCTGCCATTGCCGATCCCATCCATTTGGTGTTTCTCTCCCGGACGGATGGGCAGCCCACTTTTTCTCAACCGCGTTGTTTGGTGATTGCAGAACCGGGCAGTGCGTTAACGCTGGTGGAAGAATTTGCTTCAGCAGATAAACATGCACCCTACTTCAGTAATGCCGTCACGGAACTGTATGTGGCAGACAATGCTCAGGTGAATCATACCCGCATCCAATGGGAATCCCAAACTGCCTTCCACATTGGCAAAACCGCCGTTTCCCAAGGACGCGATTCTCGCTATGCCTGCAATGCCATTCACTTCGGGGCAGGATTATCGCGTCATAACTTTGAAGTGACGCAACTGGGTGAGCAGGCGGATACCCAACTGATGGGCTTAACCCTATTGGATAGCGATCGCACCGCTGACACCCACAGTTTGATTGCCTTTAGCAAACCCTACGGCACCGCCACGCAGATCAACAAATGCATTGCCGATGATAAATCCCATGGCATTTTCAACGGTCGCATTTACGTGCCTAAACTGGCGCAGCAAACCGATGCCTCCCAGCTCAGCCGGAATTTGCTGATGTCCCCCAAAGCTCGCATTGACACCAAACCGCAGTTGGAAATTGTGGCAGATAACGTCAAATGTGCCCACGGAGCCACCGTCAGCCAGTTAGAAGATGAAGAAGTCTTCTATCTACAAAGCCGGGGAATTGGCGAAGAGGATGCCCGCAAGCTCTTAAAATTTGCCTTTGCCAACGAGATCATCGAGAAAATTCCCGTAGAATCTCTTCGGACAACCTTGATGGATACCGTGCGATCGCAAAGTCAGGCTGAATAGTCTAGGAGAGCAGAGCGATGGCCTACAGCGATTTTTCCCTGGAAATGATAGTGGAGCAATGCAATCTCAAGGTGCAAGATATCCCCCTGTTTTCTGAACTGAAGCGGGTCGAAATCAGCCCTTGGTTGCAGCAAACCTTACA
>JAYKGX010000323.1:0-3517 GCA_035285565.1 Synechococcales cyanobacterium | reverse complement strand
ACAGAGGAAAGATATGACTGACACAGAAATTTTTGAGAAAGTAAAACAGATCGTTGTTGAGCAACTGAGCGTTGAAGCAGCTCAAGTTATCCCGGAAGCCAGCTTTCAGAACGACCTGGGCGCGGATTCCTTGGATACGGTCGAACTCGTCATGGCGCTAGAAGAAGAATTCGACATTGAAATTCCCGACGAAGCAGCCGAAAGCATCGCTACTGTCCAAGCCGCCGTTGATTTTATTAAAGACAAAGCGGCGTAAGCCTAGCGAAAGGTGATCTGAGTCCGGTGGGCACAACCCAAGGCTCACTGCTCCCAACCTTGACGGGTCTCCAGCACAGTCTTTCCCAGGCTGACTCACCCCCAGTTCACCAACGCTTGCCTAGAGGAGCTATCGCAGGGTAATGAAGGAGTCATCTCATGATGGTTCATTGCTGGTCGCTAGTGCCTCATTTGTTCTTTTCCCTGTACATTTCCCTTCTCTCAACTTGGAGATCATGGCAAATTCTGGATTGAAACGCGTTGTCGTCACAGGACTCGGTGCCATTACACCGATCGGCAATACCCTGGCAGAATACTGGGAAGGGTTGATGTCGAGCCGTAATGGAGTCGGCAACATTACGCACTTTGATGCCTCAAAACATGATTGTCATATCGCAGCTGAGGTGAAGGGATTTGATTCCTCACTCTACATTTCTGCCAAAGAAGCAAAACGAATGGATCGGTTTGCCCAATTTGCAGTCTGTGCCAGTAAGCAAGCCCTTGCCGATGCTGGATTAGAAATTAATGAATTGAATGCTGAGCAAATTGGCGTTTTGATTGGGACGGGGATTGGGGGACTGAAGGTGTTGGAAGATCAGCATGAGATCTATCGCACCAAGGGTCCCGATCGCTGTAGTCCCTTCATGATTCCCATGATGATTGCCAATATGGCAGCCGGCTTAACGGCGATCCATACAGGAGCTAAAGGCCCTAACTCCTGTTCTGTCACGGCCTGTGCGGCGGGGTCTAATGCGATCGGGGATGCCTTTCGATGGATTCAGCGGGGGTTTGCCCAAGCGATGATCTGTGGCGGCACGGAAGCTGCAATTACGCCCCTGTCGATCGCGGGTTTCTGTGCCTGCAAAGCCATGTCTACTCGCAATGACGATCCACTTCATGCCAGTCGTCCCTTCGATACCGGACGAGATGGCTTTGTCATGGGTGAAGGGGCTGGCATTTTGATCCTAGAAGAGCTGGAACATGCCCTGGCGAGAGGAGCACGGATTTATGCCGAAATGGTCGGTTATGGAGCCACCTGTGATGCCTACCACATGACCAATCAAACCCCAGGAGGAGCCGATGCGGCCCGAGCCATGGCGCTGTGTTTGAAGGATGCGGGTCTCAGTCCTGAAGCAGTCAGCTACATCAATGCCCATGGGACTAGCACGCCCGTCAACGATCCAACTGAAACAGCGGCAATTAAGACAACCCTAGGCGATCATGCTTACAAGATTACCGTCAGCTCTACCAAGTCCATGACGGGGCATCTTCTGGGCGGTGCTGGGGGAATTGAAGGGGTTGCCTCCGTAATGGCAGTTGCCCACGATCGCGTTCCTCCCACCATTAATTTGGCCAATCCGGATCCCGGTTGCGATCTGGATTATGTGGCGAATCAGAGCCGAGAGCAGATTGTCAATGTCGCCCTGTCTAACTCCTTCGGCTTTGGGGGGCATAATGTCACCCTGGCCTTCCAGAAGTTTGTTCCTTAGCACTCCTTCTCAAGTTTTCAATCAAACTAGAACATTTACTCTAGGCACGATCCAGCGCGATCGTGCTTTTTTGATCCAGCACAGCTCCGCAGTTTTCTTTATGATGGAAAGACAGAAGTACATATGTGTAGGTTAGCCCACCCAGCGATCGGAGCGCCAACCATGACGGACACCCTTTCTACGGAACCCTTTCCCCAGCCCGCAATCATCTTCTATCCCGAAAGCGACGGACAGCCCATGAGTGAGAGTGATGCCACACGGGACTACCTGGTTTATGGCGTTGAAGTCCTGCGACGACATTTTCATAGCCGCCGCAATATTTATGTGTCTGGCAATCTCTTCATTTACTACCAAGAAGGCGAACCCAATAAAGTTTTCTCCCCCGATGTGTTTGTGATTTTGGGAGTCAGCCAGCGCAAACGCCGCACCTATAAAACTTGGCAGGAAGGTGGCAAGCTTCCCTCCTTTATTTTGGAAATTACCTCTTTCACGACCCGTAAGCAGGATGAAGTAGAAAAACCCAAACTCTATGCCAGCTTGGGAGTAGAAGAGTACTTTCAATATGACCCTACTGGGGATTATCTGGATCCCCAATTAAAAGGACAACGTCTTGTGGATGGGCAATATCACCCTATGCCACTGATCCAAACAGCCATCGGATTAACCGGAATTCATAGCCAAGTGTTGGGACTGGATCTATGCCTAGAGCCGCCTTACTTTGGGTTAGCTTTCCATCCCCAAGCCGTTCCGATTCCTTTGGAACTCCGGTTCTATGATCCACAAACGGGGGAGAAGTTGCTGAATTATCAAGAATTAGAAGGGGCGAGAATACAGATTCAAGCGGATCTGGCCGAAGAGCAACAACGGGCTGAAGCAGAAGCTCAACGGGCAGAGACGGAAAAGCAACGCGCCGATGCAGAAACTCAACGAGCTGATGCAGAAACCCAACGGGCAGAGACGGAAAAGCAGCGCGCCGATCGCTTAGCTGAAAAGCTGCGATCGCTGGGAATTGAACCCGAAACCGAGTAGCGATCGCTGCAATTTTTTTCCCCTAGGAAGTTCCCAGACAGAATTTCCTAGTCGGGTGTCCCCCTTTTCCCTAAAATATTCCAGGAGGTTATGAAGTCTTGTGACCTTCTCTGTCATACTGGAATTAAGTATCAATACCTACTGTTTACGCTATAGGAAAAGAGATGCTGGCTCCGTTCCTCGAATGAAGTCCTGTGTACACCGATGAGGCTCGATTTCGATCGACTGACTTGTTTCTATAGCCCTGCTTCTGTAGCATTGTGTGTCTGTAGCATTTATTCCATTGTTTTGCCAGGAGTGACCTGGTTCAGTTGTATACCCTTTAACTGGCAATGTGAATCCTGCTGCAATCTAGTCCCTATGACCGATATCCGTGCCTAGCTGTCGTTAAAGTAGCCAAAAAACATCATGGTCGTTGCAACCCAATCACTCGAAACCCTGTGTATCAATTCGATCCGCTTTCTGGCGATCGATGCGGTGGAAAAAGCCAAGTCTGGTCACCCTGGTTTGCCGATGGGTGCAGCACCGATGGCCTTCACCCTGTGGGATAAATTCATGAAATTTAATCCCAAGAATCCTAAATGGGTGAACCGCGATCGCTTTGTATTGTCGGCTGGACATGGTTCTATGCTGCAATATGCGTTGCTCCACCTGTTTGGTTACGATAGCGTCACGATCGAGGACATCAAGCAATTTCGTCAATGGGGTTCTCGCACACCGGGTCACCCAGAAAACTTTGAAAC
>JAYKGX010000322.1:0-8539 GCA_035285565.1 Synechococcales cyanobacterium | reverse complement strand
CCAAGAGATAGAAGTGTGGATCGATCTGTTGGAGTAAGTGTGGTAAGTCGATCGCTATTTCTGCAAAGGGTAAAAATTCACTGTAGTGGGGTTGTTCACTAAAACATTGCTTGCACCAATCAATTAAGTGATTCCAATGAATGCGCAATGTGCCTTCATCTCTGCCTTGCTGATCGGGGATAAAATTCATTCCAGTTTGGAACTGATAAGTGCGATCGCAGAAGCGTAAAATGCAATTCCGTTGGGGTAGATGCAAATCACACATCAAGGCATAATCCTGCGTTTCTTCCCCGCGTTGGCGTTGGGTGACGGAGCGCAGCACGTCGGGCGTGTCTACCACCCGTTCAAAAATGGGCAACATGCCTTCTAGCCATTGGCTCACTTCTGTACCCTGAAACGCAATTTCCCCCACCTGACCCTGCTCATCCTGGCAAACGGCAACGATCGCCCCGGCTGGAACCTCTGACGCTAAAACAGGTGTTGAGTCTGGCGGCGAGTCTTGCGGCGATCGCAAATATTGCACCTGAAACACTTGCAGATTCCGCAACCCCTCTAGGGAAACCCAAAAGGCTGGAATACCCGCTGCCTGAAACTGCTGACCATAGAAGGCTAATTCCCCGATCGCCCCCAAGCGATAAATTCGCCACCCCCGATTGGGCAACTGCATTCGAGCCGTGTAGGCATCAATTTCCATAATTTTGCCAAACGCCTGGGCGGCGGCTTGCCGTTGTTCCGTGGCGATCGGTTCCAGCACCAGCACGCCGGGTTCTGCTTGATTGGGGGCGGCTGTTGCTTTGGCGATCGCGGTTTGTCGTTGTTCGTGCGCCAGCATTTCCACCCGTTGCAAGCCCTGCCGCGCCTGACTCACCACCTTGGGAATACTAATCGCCTGGAGCAAATGTTTATAGACCTTCGTGGCAGTTTCTAAATTGCCCGCCACTTCGTACAGCCGTCCGCGATAGAGTTGCACCCAGGGATTTTCTGGATGGGCTTGCCACAGTTGCTTTAGAAGTTGAGTCGCCATCCGGTAATCCTTTTGCTCAAAGGCTTGGGCAACCTGTTCTAGCAACGCTTGGGAATTGTCAGCCATAGGGATATCCTACCAACTCGTCTAAAACCTGCTGCCCAGCTTCTCTATCCCGACTTCCTCAGCTTGTATCCATCATTTCAGGCGTGAAAATCCACTAGCGGTGGGTCGATCGTGAGCATTGGCAGATCCTATCTTTCATTTTGCCTTCATTTTTCCAAAACGGCGCTGACAATTGCCATGGCTGCAGTGGGAGCCGTCACCGCGCGTAGAACCCGGCTGCCCAGGGAGACTGTTTGCCACCCAGCTTGCTGCGCCATGGCGACTTCTCGATCGCTCCATCCCCCCTCTGGACCTAGGGCAATGGCGATCGAAGTCAGGGTGGAATTGTGGTGAACCGCTTGAGAGAGCACTTGCAGCAACGATGGCGATTGACCTCGCGCCCAACAGAAAAATTGACCTTGAGCGCTTTCACCTTGAGCGCTTTCACCTTGAGCATGGGCGCTGGAGACTTCTTTACCCGCAATCTGGGCTAGCTGGGTCAAACTCTGCTGCCAGGACAGGGGATCCAGAATCATTGGAACCTGTTGCCGTTCGCACTGTTCCGTGGCTTCCTGGGCAATTTTGCGCCAGCGTTCCACCTTGTTAGCACTGGGTTGGAGCAGGGTGCGATCGCTGATGACGGGAACAATGCAACTGACTCCCAATTCCGTGACCTGCCGCACCACCTCATCAAACCCATTTCCTTTGGGCAGCGCTAAGAGTAAGGTGACGGGAATGGGCAACTCCGATCGCACCTCCAGCGGCTCTAATAGCTCAGCCCCGGTTTCGGTTAATTGCGCTAACCAAGTTTCTCCCCCGGTCCCCAATTCCAACCCCGAGTCTGGTGCAGTGGGCAGCAGAGCAATAAAATGCGCCAACGGTTTTAAGCGGAGAACACGGGTGAGGTAATGGGTTTGCTCTGCCGTCAGCGTCAGGGTGCGATCGCAGCGTTGCTGGGGTTGAAGGACGAGCCGTTGCAATGCCCGTTGAGAGACGATTCCCCCTTGAGAAACCATTACCCCTTGAGAGACCATTACCCCTTGAGAGACCATTGCCCGTTGAGAGCGCATTTCGTTTAAATTCCCAGTTTCAGTTGCCACCAATTCAGTTTACCGGCATCACCGGGAATGCGATCGATCACCTGCAATTGCCACCGTCCCTGGCTGGCTTCTCCCAACACCAGTTGCAAGGCGGGTGTATTGGCGATCGTGTACAGCATTTGCAACTGGGTGCGATTTCCCAAGGTTCTGCCCTGTAGGAGAACTGGGGTTCCGGCGGGTGAAATCAACCAAATTTCCACATCCCCAAGATAATCATGCTGGACTTCTAGAGCGATCGAAACTTCGCGCACCAGCCCTGACTCTGCAATCTGCACGCCATTCCGTCCCCCCTGTGGATCGCCATCGGGAATCGACAAACTGTCATTATTTTGGCTTTGTAGAGTCCGAATGGGGGTGAGGGGAACCGCTTGTTTGGCCACCGCTGCCAGGACTGCTTTTGCGGCATTCACCTTGCCATAGCCAAACCAGTCACAGCGCCCACTGGCTTCATAGGTACCTTTGCGGAAACCAAACTGAGGATCGGGATTGGGATCGACAATTTTATCAGCGGTTTGTTCTAAAATTTGCCGCACCTCCCGTGCCGTCAGATTGGGATTCGCCGACAACACCAACGCCGCCACCCCCGCCACCAAGGGACAGGCACTCGAAGTTCCCCCAAAGGAAGCCGGACCGCGATCGGGTGTGTAGCTGGTGGGGTCATAGCCCGCAGCACCAACGCGATCGGTGGTGGCAATGCCCAATCCGGCTAACTCGGTATTCACCATGGGCGGCGTAAACACATAGCCTAATCCCGGCAGACCCACTCCCGGCGGCGCATTATTGCTGGGCGCACAGACGGAAATTTGCGGACCCCAGTTGCTGTAGGCGGCTTTGCGATTCAAACTGGTGGAAGCCGCCACGGCAATCACATCCGGATGCACGGTAAATCCCCCCATCCAACGGGTGGGTCCCTTAATGGCATTGCCATCCCAGCCTGCTTCATTCACCACGCCATCGGTGGGGCGATTCGCATTGCCCGACGCAAAAACGATCACACAGCCTTTGCCCCTACGACCTTGGGTTGCCGCCCGCGTGAGGGCCGCCTTTTGCCGCAGGGAGAGGGCATAATACACCGCACTCGGTCCCCAACTGCAGGAAATCACCGCTGCCCCTCGGGTAACGGCCCAATCAAACAATTGCTCGATCGTCTCATCATCCAAATAGCCCGTCGTCCGAATCGGCATGAGGGCACATCCCGGCGCAACCCCTACGGCTCCAATGCCATTTTCCTCCGCCACAGCAACTCCAGCACAGGCGGTGCCATGGTCTTCTCCCATCTCATCGGGCAGGGGCAGAAAATCTCGACCTTTAAAATCGCGGGGGGAGACAATTTTACCCAGACCTTGGAAATCGGGATGGTGGACATCGATCGCATCGTCCATGACTGCAACAATCACCGATCGACTCCCTCGGGTGATATCCCACGCCTGTTCCGCAGAGACATGGGATCCCTGCACCAACTGCTGCCCGCCGCCATGATTTAAGTGCCATTGCTTGGGATATTGCGGATCGCGAGGGCGATAGTGCTGCTGAGTGCCAACAATGATGTTCGGTTCGGCAGCCATCACATCGGGACGTTGAATCAGACGATTGGCAATTTTGACGGGATTTTCCTGGGCAGTTTCCGTCAGTTCAAACACAAAGGCATTGGGCAGCCCCTCGATCGCTTTTACCTGCCGCAATCCCACTTCCCCGGCGATCTGGGCAACCTGACCCGCATTCACCTGGGGATAAAACTGCACCGTCATCTGGCTGGTTAAATAAACCCGTGAAGCAGGCGAATTTTGAAACTGGTAGACATGGGTGGCGTACTGGACTGCTGGATCATTGCGCAAATTCTGCATGGTGCGATCGCGTTCCTGGGGGCTAACCACAAACTCCGTCACCTTGGGCGGTGCAGCGGGGTTAATCTGAGCCGCAGTACGATTGGCAAGGTCGGGCAGGGCTTCCTGGGAATGGGGCACCACCACAAAGCGATCGTCTACTTTTTCCAAGATCAGTTCTTCGCCACCCCGTTGCAAAATCAAACCTCGCTGTTCCTCGGCGATCGCGGTATTTCCTTGAGGTGCGGTATTGGGGTTGAAGGAGGCACTTTGAGGATGAGTCATACAGGCTGCCTTGTCTAGTATCTGAATCTAGTTAAGAACGATTTTCCGGCTTGAAGTCCCCCTTATTTTGAAGTCCCCCTTACTAAGGGGGATTTAGGGGGATCAGGATATGGGGCAATCACGAGTTGATTATGGCGCAATCGCGAGTTGATTAGGTGTCGATTGGATAGGAGTGGGATCGAGATTCGTCGGACAACTCATTGCCTTTCAGTGTAGGAGCAGATTTTGCAACCGAGTGAGAAACTTCACGAGAGTTAAGGAAATGCTAAAGAAATTCCCGATCGCCGCCAGAAGCAGGTACAAATCAAATTAACGCAACCAGCCTGCCGCAATGCAATTTCCCGTTTATCTTTCGTTCGGGTCTGTCTCATTCCACCCGCACCCGGTTCTGGAAGCGATCGCCTATGCGGTGGCCCTGCGGTTATCGCTACGGAATTTTCGGCAAGATGCTCAGCTTGGGCTATCTCCAGAACAGCGAACTTGGGTGATTGTGGGGGGCTTGCTAGGGGGAGTCTGTGGCGCAAAGATCTTGGTGTTGCTGCAGCATTTGGACCTTGTATGGACTGGGGAACCGATCGCCCTCTTGGGGTTGCTGGCACAGGGAAAAACGGTGGTGGGCGGCTTGCTGGGGGCGATCGCTGGGGTGGAACTGACGAAGGTGAAGCTGGGGGTGACTCAGGCGACGGGGGATGCCTTTGCGGAACCCTTGATCCTGGGGACGGCGATCGGGCGTATGGGCTGTTTTTTGACGGGCTTGAGTGACAAAACCTATGGCATTGCGACGACGTTACCCTGGGGGGTGGATTTTGGGGATGGGATTCTGCGGCATCCAACGCAATTGTATGAAATTCTGTTTCTAGGGCTGCTGTGGCTGGGTTTAAAATTCCGACGACGGTATGATTATCAATCCGGTGATTTATTTAAAATATATGTCATTAGTTATTTAATGTTTAGATTCTGCATTGATTTTATTAAGCCTGATTTCCATATCTTAATTGGTTGTAGCGCCATTCAAATTGCTTGCATCGTGGGAATTCTGATCTATTATTCTCATATTCCCAGATTATTTCTGCTGCGATCGGCAACTGCTCCATCCCGTTCTTGATTGCACCTTTTAGGCAACCTGGATTGACTTTTCACCTTCACGGCTTGAGAATTATGCCAACTCGTCCTTATCTGTTTTATGGGTTAACCAATAGCCTATGCTCCCAATGCCTCACGAAGGTGGAAGCTAAGATTATTTTTCGTGACGATCGTGTTTATCTGCTCAAACATTGTCCCCATCACGGTCAGGAAACGGTGCTGATTGCCGATGACGTAGATTATTACAAGCTCTGTCAGGCATTTATCAAACCAGGTGATATGCCCCGGAAATTTAATACCGCGATCGACCGGGGATGTCCCTACGATTGTGGTCTTTGCCCAGACCATGAGCAGCATAGTTGTTTAACCCTAATTGAAGTGAGCGATCGCTGTAATTTGACCTGTCCGATTTGCTATGCCAATTCCAGTCCCCATCCGGCTCAGCAGCATCGAGATTTAGCAACGATCGAGTTCATGCTGGATCAAGTCATTGCCAATGAAGGGGAGCCGGACATTGTGCAAATTAGCGGCGGGGAGCCGACGATTCATCCCCAGTTTTTTGAGATTCTGGATCTGGCGAAATCCAAACCGATCAAGCATTTGATGATTAACACCAATGGGGTCAGGATTGCCAACGATCGCGACTTTGTGGGACGGTTAAGTCAATACATGCCAGGAATTGAACTCTATTTGCAATTTGATAGTTTTGAAGCGGCAGCACTCCAGACACTGCGAGGGGTGGATTTACGGGAAGTGCGGGAACGGGCGATCGCTCATTTGAATGAATTTGGCATTTCGACAACGCTGGTGGTGACGCTGAAAAAAGGTTTAAACGATCACGAAATTGGCAAAATTATTGACTATGCCCTACAACAGCGCTGTTGCCGAGGCGTGACCTTTCAACCCATTCAAGCAGCAGGACGGCTGACCGATTTTGATCCCAAACGCGATCGCTATACCTTAACGGAAGTGCGGCGATCGATTTTGCACCAGAGTTCCTATTTTAAACCGGAAGACCTGCTGCCCGTGCCCTGCCATCCGGATTGTTTAGCCATGGCCTATGCCTTAAAAATCAACGGAGCGGTGATTCCCTTAACGGGATTGTTGCAACCAGACGAACTCGTCGCCGCGCTGCCTAATTCCGTTCTCTACGAGCAAAATGAAACCCTGAAGCAGAAGCTATTCCATCTGTTTTCCACCAATCACTCGCCCCAATCTTCCCTCAGTAGTCTGAAGCAACTTCTGTGTTGCTTACCCTTAGTGCAGGTTCCCCAGGGGTTAACCTACGAAAATATTTTTCGGGTGATGATTGTTCAGTTTCTCGATGCCTATAATTTTGATGTGCGATCGGTGAAGCGATCCTGTATTCACATTGCCCATCCCGACGGTCGCATTATTCCTTTTGACACCTTCAATTTATTCTATCGTCCTGGTAGTGCAGGCTCTGATCTCATCGATCGCGCCCTCCACCACACAATCCAAAATGACGGTATCCTAGTTGATAAACGGAATCATGCCCATGCTGTCTCTCAACCATCCCCCAACCCTCCACCGCGCTGATGACTTTGCCATTACCTTTGCGCCGCTTTGCCTGGAAACGGTGTATCAACGAGCCGATGATGGGGCGAATGGGGCGATCGTGCTGATGAGTGGCATGGTGCGCAACAAAACCGAGGGTCGTCCCGTTCTGTCTCTAGATTACCAAGCCTATGAACCGATGGCGATCCGGGTGTTTCAGCAAATTGCCGAGGAAATTCGCCAAACTTGGTCCGAGGTGACCCATGTTGTCATCCATCATCGGGTAGGAAAGTTGACCATTGGGGAAATCAGTGTATTGGTGGCAGTAGGTTGTCCGCACCGGGGAGAAGCCTTTGCTGCTTGCCAGTTTGCGATCGACACCCTCAAACACAATGCCCCGATTTGGAAAAAGGAAATTTTTGCCGATGGCTCCAGCACTTGGGTCAGCATTGGTGCTTGTGAAACCCCAGGACAAATTTGCTAGAATAGTTGCCAATCAACTCGGGATTGCATCTTTGACTTCATAACCCTTCCATGATCCTACACAGTAATTTATCCAACATGTTGCACCCAGTTTTTCAGG
The DNA here is from genome assembly GCA_035285565.1 of Synechococcales cyanobacterium. GTDB lineage: Bacteria > Cyanobacteriota > Cyanobacteriia > Leptolyngbyales > Leptolyngbyaceae > JAYKGX01. The sequence continues at coordinate 1,078 of JAYKGX010000322.1, read as the reverse complement.
CTCCTGCGACCCAATCCCCTGCCCCATCTGCTGAAACGGCTGCTCCTGCGTGGGATTTGAGCGATCTCTACCAAGGCTTTGATGACCCGCAGTGGGAACAGGATCTGGCAACTCTACAGCAAGCTGCCCAAGAATTTCGCGATCGCTATCGGGGGCAAATTTCTACCTTGGCAGCAGAGACGATCGCCCTTGGGTTACGCACATTGGAGGAAATTTACGAAAAACTGGGCTATCTCTATGCCTTTCCCTCGCTGATTTTTGCAGCAGATACCCAGAATACCGCCGCCAAGCAGGCAACTGACAAAGCCCTGGAAGCTTATACTGCCATTCAAAATCAATTACTCTTCTTTGATTTGGAATTGAAACAACTCGATCCCGCCCAATTTACAACCTTGCAAGCGGCGATCGAACTGCAACCCTATCGCCACTATCTGGCGCAAATTGCCAAATATCGCCCCCATGCGCTGTCGGAAGCGGTGGAACAAACCCGCAACCAGGATAGTTTAACCGGACGAGAAGCCTTTATTCAGTTGCGATCGGTTCACCTTGGCGAGCAAAACTATGATCCCGTGACGACTCCCGAGGGTCAGACGGCTGCCACAGAAGCAGAATTGAGTGCCCTGGCCTATAGCCCCGATCGCCAAACCCGCACCGCTGCCTATCAGTCAATCCGTCAGGTGATGCAGCAGCACAACTCGCTGTATGCCTATATTCTCAGCACCGTTGCCCAGGATCACAAACTGGAAAATCAGATGCGGGGTCATGCTTCCACCTTGGCGAAACAGTTGCTGGCGGATGAGGTGTCTGAACCCGTGTTTCGCGCCATTATGTCGGGCACGGGCGATCGCTTTGATCTGTTCCAACGCTACTATCATCTGAAAGGTAAAGCCCTAGGGGAAAAAACTCGCACAGCCGATCTCTACGCACCCTGGGGCACCGACAGTAGTGGGATTCCGGCGATTCCTTACCAGGCAGGGGTGGAGACGCTCCTGCAAGCCCTGAGTCAATTTGATGTGAATTATGCTCGCCGCGCTGAGGAATTCTTTTTAAAAAATTGGGTGGATGCGAAGGTCAATCC
>JAYKGX010000321.1:0-3590 GCA_035285565.1 Synechococcales cyanobacterium | reverse complement strand
ATCGCTCGCCCAAGATTAAATGGAGTTCGATTCTTGTCCTGAATTAAATCTGATGGAGTCGCGACTCCTAAGAGAGCAAAGGTGAGACGATCGTAATCATGGCAAGCGCGAATTAAGGCAAAGAAATCTTCTGTACGAAAATTTAAACTCAACACACTATCAATCTCATCAATGAAAATGACAATGCGTTCAGAAACATGCTCTAACAACACTTGTTCAATAAATTCGCTCAACCGATTGACGGGTGAAATAAATTCCCGCTCTCGCAGCCAGCTTTTCAGATCGATCGGTAACCGAAAACTCATGACCAACCGTCGCATTAGTCCGGCATACCATTGATCCACGGTAATTTCCTGACTGCCAATTTTATTCAGATCGATCGCCGTTCCCACAAACCCTTCTGCTTGTAGACGATGTAGGGTCCGTACCCGCAAACTGGTTTTGCCCATTTGACGGGAATTCAAGACATAGCAAAACTCCCCGGCCCGCAGACCTTCGTAGAGGTCATGATCGGCTTGCCGCACCACATAACTGGGAGCATTTAAGGTCAGGTGCCCCCCAACCCGATAAACTTCGCTGGAAACAGGTAGATGAGACATAGTAGAACACTGAGCCAAAATAATTGACATGTAGAGGACTTAAGACTCGTGCAGACGGTCTTGGAAATATTGGCGATAGAGTTCAAACCGAGATACCACTTGGTTGCCTTGCATTTGGACTAATCCCAAACTATGCAACTTAAAGGCGGGAATCGAATCTAGCTCGATCGGCTCCTTAGCTCGCACCACTTGACTGAAGGCTGTGGCTAAACTGGGATGCTGTTGTAAATTCCACAAATGGCGACGTAGATGATCGGCATAAATCCCCGATTCGGTGGCAGCCGTGGCCAATAAGTCTGTTAAGTTCAACGACTGCTGCGCCAAATGATAGAGGGCCAACCGAACGAGATAGGGATGGCCCCCCACAATTTGCATTAAGGCCATGCCATCCGTAGGTTGCCAAGCCAAATGATGGCGATCGGCCAGTTCCATCACTTGCTCCAGACTAAATTCAGTTAACTCGATCGGGAGACCCACATTAAATGGTGACTGATTCACATCTAATGGAATGTAGACTTCTGTGGAATGGACAATCACCAGTCGGAGCTTTTCCCACAAACCGCTACCACTATCGCCGTAGCCTGCTTCCTCATACCAAGCGCGTAACAAGCCAAAGAAATCATCCGCGATCGTGGGATGTTGAAAGATTCGATCCACTTCATCTAATGCCACCACCAACGGTGTTTCTAATACTGATAAAACACAATCTTCAAAATAAGCCGTGCAGTTATCCTTACTGCCAAAGGTATCACTCCAATAATCCTCTACGGATTGCAGCAAATGTAAGCGACGGGCAAGGCGACTACAAAACCATTGCAAGAACTGGTTTAAGCTGGCGAAGATATCAGCATCCGCATGTTGAAAACTCAGCGGCACTGTTTGATATCCCTGCTCTCTAGCCTGAGACAAAATCCGAGACATCAGGGAGGTTTTTCCCATTTGACGGGGAGCCTTAATCCGAATTAAGGTACCGGGTTGCCCAATCGCCCGATAGCACTGGGCTTCTGCGGGCTGACGCTCAATGTAGAAGGCAGAATCTAAGCGAACTTGACCTTGGGGGAGTTCGGGATCGGCGGTGGGTACGGGCGGCCCGACAGACGCATCGGGGGTAACAACGGCCAGAGGTGAAGCTGAGGAGGCTCGCACTGCGTCAGGGGACTGCATTTGGGCCAAAACGGCTTGCAACACTCCTGGAGTATCAGCCTCCTGTTCCCAACACACATGAGGCAACACGCCCAAATAGGTCAACAGATCTGTATTCAGGGAAAGAGTAGATGGACATTGCACCCGAATCGGCAGAACCATGGGGTGCGATCGGCGATGGACTTGCTGTAATTCCTCCAACACCAACTCACTCACAGCCGCTGTGGGAGACAACAGCACAATCAAATAATCACATTGCTGAATCGCTGTGGCGACATGGGCTAACCAAGCTTGATCAGATAATTCCGGGTAAGCATCCGGATTCGTGTGGGTAACTTGATATCCGGCTTGCGTCAGGGTTTGGTGCAAGGCTTGGACTAAGCTATCTCCTAGACCCTGGCGATGACTAATTAAGACATTCCGGAAATTAGCCCGATCGGTGGTAGTAAGAACAAGGCTAGCTTTTTGGTATGGGTGGTTCGTCTGCCGCTGGGCCAACCGCGCCACAAACCCATGCACTGTTTTCTTGGTTACCTTTTCGCCCGATAGCTTGGTTAACTTCTGCCAAAGCTTATACCCCACAGACTTCTCGACATATTCCGGGTTGTCTGGGTAAATTGCCTCATAGGTATGCCCCTGCCAAGACCCAACAAACACTTGACGTTCTAGGTCATTCAGTCGCTTGCCACTATCTTCATAGAGCCAGCGATCGACCAACTCTAATGCCTGACTGACATCCATTTTGTTTAACTGCACCAACGATTTTCAAGAACTTATGCACAATTTCACCCCCAATTTTCCCCAGAGAAAATTTGGCTAGTTTTATTGTTATTAATGTAGGTGAATTCCAGGTAAATTTATTATAGATTAGCTGCACTCAAATGGCTTGATCGAGATCACAAAATATACGGATCTTTTTAATTACTTGGATAGATGAAGTTGTTCATCTTGAGTGGTTTTGCGGCAAGTATGGATTGATTAATGAGGTTTTGTGAGGTTTTTAGAGGATAAATTAATCGAGTGATCGATGCTGTCTAGCTTGATGGTTTAAATCATTTTATTGATTGATCAAGATCACAGTCTTGCCTGAGGTTTTCTGGTTCCAATCAGTCAATTTATTGGCCACACTAAGAGTATCAAAGTTACGAGATGAGGGGTGACACCCTTCATTGGGAATCGGGATCACCTAAGCCAGAATTGAAGAGCTAGGTTCTAGACTTCCTGAGTCGGTTGATGCAGTCGGTCAATTTTGCTACTCACATCAGCGGCTCTGAATTCTCAGTCCCCCACCCAATCGGAGGTAGTCACTGGGTCGTGAACGAGGAAAATCGTCATGTCGCATTGTACGAAAATGATCATCTACAACTGCATTGCCTCACTCAGAGATGGCTATCGCCAACTGTACGGTGAGCAATCGCCAGAATATATTGACTTGTTGGAGCAACTTGCCCCGATCGTTCTAGAACACCTGGCCACGAGTGATGCGCCCTATCACAATCTAGAACATACGATTCTAGTGTTGGAAGCGGGCCAAGAAATTATTGAAGGCAAACAACGTCAGGAAGGCACCGTTTCCTGCCAAGACTGGCTTCAGTTCATTCTGGCGCTGATGTGCCACGATATTGGGTTTGTCAAAGGCATTTGTGCTGCCGATCGGCCTTCAGAGCATTGCTACACTACAGGTCAAGCTGGAGCCACCGTCACACTCGCTCCCAATGCCACCTGCGCGAGCCTTGCACCTTATCATGTCGATCGGGGGCAGCAGTTTGTCCAGGAACTTTTGGCAAACCAAACCCTAGTGGAGGCGGTGTCGATTCAACAGATGATTGAACTGACCCGATTTCCCAT
>JAYKGX010000320.1:0-6700 GCA_035285565.1 Synechococcales cyanobacterium | reverse complement strand
CTGTGCGAATCCCAATACCCGTGCGAACCATAAGATTTGCGCCGCCTACAAGGAGAAGTCTAAAAATGTGCTCCCTATCTTATCCGAAATTTTCGGTACAAACTGGGAGAACGCGCATAAAATCCTGGTACGGTTCCTGCTGGATTGCTGAAAAGACGATGGCTCAATGATCAATTGCTGAAGCGACGATCGCTGACCTCGGCTCCGTCCACCCCCCTTGACTCACTCCCCGCTGACTCACTCCCATGCCAACAGTCACTCTCTTTTCTGATGTTTTGCCCCTGCGGGCGATCGCCTTTCAATTGCTATTTTTGCTCATGGCGATCGCAATCGAAGCGGCGGTCTTGAATGTGCGCTTGGATCTTGGGCGCAAAACTAGTATGCAATATGCCGCCACAGTAAATCTGTTTACCACCGTTCTAGGTTGGATGGTCTTTTTTATTGCCGAACCTCTCATACCAGAGCCAGCACGGCGATTGCTGATTGAGTATGTCTTCTTTGGGGTACGCACCATCCCCATTGCGGTGATTATCATTGGTTTTATCATCTTCTTGCTCACCTTTCTCCTCAAGTGGCAGGGCATGGAATGGTTGGAGATGCTTCTAGAAAAGCAACCTAAGGTGGCAGAAAATTTGGAAGCCCCCATTAAATTTCGGGGTCGCAAACGGCAGACATCTGATTTGTTTGGCAAGGAAGTTAGTCGTCCGTTAGCTGTACTGTGGGCTAATGCGTTTAGTTTTGCCGCAATCAGCATCATCATTGCGATTCGCATTCTGGTGGATCAGCCACTGCTCGTGCGCTAAGCCAGAGTTTTTTGCCACTGACCTTGCACCTTTGACCTTGCACTTTTTTGACCTTGCACTTGCACCTTTGAGACCGCATCTATGAAGGCATTCTTTCAGCAATTTCGCGACGTTCTCTGGCCTAAACAGCCTGCTTCCTGGCAAACCTTGATTTTGCTTAGCCTGTTTTCTGCATTTATTGCATTTTTCACCAGCTTCCCGGCCCAAAATATTATTGCGACCTGTGGCTGGATATTCCTCATCCTAGGAACTTGGTGGTTCGTTGCACAGGATGCCGTCAAAAAAGCGCTGACGATTAATATCGTTTTTACCAAGGTGTTTTTAGGAGCCTGGGTTGTGGGAGCGCTGATTTGCCTGTTTGTCTTTGGTAGTTGGGGGCAGCAATTTGGCATGGTCAGACTCGTGCCAACGGCATTGATTGTCTGGCCGATCGTTTCAGCGGGGGTTACCCTGGCTAGCAACTTCATCACCAGTGATGGGAGCCTGAAAACACCGAAGCTGATTGTGCCGGAGGTGAAGGTTCGCCAGGGAATGGTGTTATTTCTGCTGGGCCACCTGTTGATTGCCTGCTGGTTTCAGTTCTATTTCTTGCTGCAGGGCTGGTTAACTGCCTATCCCAGTATCCTGGCGGATGACTTTAGCCGCAGTGTTTTTGTGTATAGAGTGCAATTTGAGCGCCCCAGTTCCCGAGGTAAGGATATTCTCTCTAATGCCGAAGCTGCGCTTGCCGATCGCTTGAAAAAGAGCAATTGGGGCGATATTGAGCGCTGGTTGTTTGAAAATCAGCGAGGGCAATGGGTGAAAGATATCGAAGGGCAAGTGGAAGGGCAACTACGCGATCGGCGGCTGGCAGAGGAAGATCGCTGGTGGATCTTACGAGGTCAGGTAAAAGGCGATACATTTGATACCGGAGCCGTTTATAATCTGCAGTTGGATGCGGTTTGGCAAGGACCCAGTTCCCAGAAGGCAGGCTACTACCTGCGCAAAACCTGCGAACTCACCCCCCGGCGCATCTTTACCAGAAGGGCAAATTCCCCGATCCCCGACAGTCAAGTGGTGGGTCGTCTCAAGTGTAGCCCAGTGGGTAAGCCACAAAACCTGGATCCGAAGGATCCACCGAATAGTATTCAAACCTGATCTAAGGGGAGTTTGCCAAAGCTGCCCTGCCCTCTGACTCACTTTCTGCCCTTTGGTTTGGTTTTCTGTCATGTTTGGTTTTTTTAAACGAACCCAGGTTGTTGCTGCCAACGTGTTCCGAGAGGTCATTCGCGATCGCGTGCTCTATCTGGTGTTGTTTTATGGAGCCATCATGGGGCTGGCAGCTTGGCTGTTACCAGAGATCTCTGCGGCAACAGAGAATAAAATTTTGCCCGATGTGGGATTGGCAGCAATGCAAGTGTTGGGGGTGCTGTTAGCCATCTTTGTGGGCACGGGGCTGGTCAATAAGGAGATTGAAAAGCGAACGGTCTTCGTCCTGATTGCTAAACCCGTTAGCCGAGTGGAATTTATCTTGGGTAAACATTTGGGGCTGACGGCAGTGTTGGGGGTACTGGTCATCGCCATGGTGGGGATCTATGCGATCGCCCTGCAAGCCAAACAGGTTGCCTTTGTCGGACAAGATTTACTGCTGCACGCCGGACTGCTGTGGTTGCAATTGTCTCTGGTCACGGCGATCGCCATCGGTTTTGGGGTGTTTACCAGTTCTCTACTGGCTACCTTAATGACCTTTGGGGTTTATTTGATGGGGATTTTGAGTAATGATCTGGTAACCCTGGGGCGAGCTTCTAAAAATCCCACGGTGGAGCAGGTGACCCGTTATCTATACTATGTGCTTCCGGATCTATCCAAACTGGATCTGAAAAATCAACTGGTCTACAACCTAATTCCACCAATTGAAACCATTCTGACAAATGTAGGATATGGTTTACTGTATATTGTTCTCGTCCTAACTACCGCATCGTTCATCTTTTCTAGAAGAGAATTTTAATCATCACGCCTCTGGAGACTGCGCCATGTCTAAGCCGCTAATCCTGAAGCCGCTAATCCTGAAGCCGCTAACGCCCAAGCTGCTATGAATTTTCAGCCCAAGGATCATTGGGGCAAGACCCTTCAGCAATCCCTCACCTGTCTGGTTTCTGCGGCAGAGGATACTCAGTCACAGTTTATTCAGCGCTGGTGCGATCAGCAACTTTATCTTCTGCGCGAGTGTTGGGATCGTCTTCCACTGACTGATCCGCCAGACTTGGCTGCTCCTTTAGACCTAACCTTGCATTGGCAAGTCGGGCTGGAACAACTTAGCCAAAGCCTGTTGGGCGAGATCTTGGCGATCGCAATTCCGATTTCGATTCCTACCACGGATGACCATCATCCCGTTCAAGCCTATACGATCGCAGTCTGTCATACAGTAACCTCGACTGAAATCGATGATCCCTCAGCTAGGGAGATTGTGCAAGGTGAGGTATTTTCCTTGACCATGCTGCAATCGTTGCAACAGCGCTCCTGGCAATCTGCTTGGGAATTAACCTTGCCACCAGAGCCGCACAACTCAGCAGCAGGCTTGACCGTAGATCTGGCGGAAGCACGAGAAGATCCCCGGATCAGCTTGGGTTGGCTCATTGCCCTGCCCTCGCCGATGGATCTGGAGCCTTATACCGACGTTTTGCGAACCGCCCGATCGCAATTGCTGACAAGAGTGGCCCCACTGTGGGTACGCCATGAACAACAGATCCGATCGCACTATCAATTGCGCCAAGACCATCAGAGCCTACAGGTTCGCAACCAAGAACTACAACAGGTGAGCCAGCTCAAGAGTGAATTTCTCGCCAATACCAGCCATGAAATTCGCACACCCTTGAGTTCGATCCTCGGCTTTACCCATTTATTGCGGGAGCAGGGGTTTAATCCCGGCAGTCACCGCCATCAGGAATATCTCTCCATTATTCTCACCAGTGGCAAGCATCTGTTAGCGCTGATTAATGACATTCTCGATCTCTCAAAAATTGAAGCGAATCAGTTGGACTTAAATTGGGATCAGGTGGAGGTAGAAGCCCTCTGTCGCACAGTGCTCTCTTTAGTGCAGGAAAAAGCGAACGATCGCGGCTTGAAGTTGGAACTGGCGATCGCACCCAACTTGCCGATCCTGTCTGCCGATCCACTGCGTCTGAAGCAAATGCTGTTTAACCTGTTGTCGAATGCCTTGAAATTTACCCAAGCTGGGACGGTAGGGCTGCGGGTGAGCTGCAAGGAAACACAGATGTGCTTTACGGTGTGGGATACGGGGATTGGGATTCCGACGGAGCAATTAGATTTGCTCTTTCGACCCTATCGACAACTGCCCCAAACCGCCGATCGGCAAGCTGAGGGCACGGGGTTAGGGCTGGCGCTGACTCAGAAGTTAGCAGAATTGCACCATGGCAGCATTGAAGTGCAATCCCACCCCGATGAAGGTTCTCAATTTACCATCCTCTTGCCCCTCCAACCGCCCATCAGCAAAGTACCCCCCAGCCTTATACAGGGTTCATCAACCTATCCCACCCAGAGTTCTCCTACGCGGATTGCAGGGTCTCGATCGCTCAGCCAACCAATGCCCTCTCACCGAACCAGTGTCTCAGACACTTCGCCTGCTAACCTGACCGTTCCATCGTCCCCTGCAATCCGGCGGCGCGATCGACCCCGTGCCTATCCCATTCTGCTCGTGGAAGATAATCCCCACAATGCCCAATTGATGTTGGCTTACCTCTGTAAACTGGGCTACGAAATCACCTGGACTCGCAACCATACAGAGATGTGGGAAGCCCTGAAGCAAGCGGATCCCAAGTTGATTTTGATGGATATCCACCTGCCGGAAGTAGATGGCTTTACCCTGATTCAACGCCTGCGAGAGTTGCCAGATTATCGCACCCTCCCCATCATTGCCCAAACGGCTCTGGCGATGTCGGGCGATCGCGAACGGTGTTTGGAAGCTGGGGCTACCGACTATGTCACGAAACCGATCGATCTTAAACAATTGGCACAGGTTTTGGAACGCTATAGTCAATCTCCCTAGTCAATCTCCCTAGTCAATCTCACCAGCACTTCCAGGTCAGCACTTCCAGAAGACTCCTGTCTCAATCTTGTAGGATAGGAGTGCGATTAGGATGATGGATATGACCCACACAACACAAACTCACATTCAAACTCAAACTCAAACAACCTTGCTAGCAACGGGTTCCATCACAAGCGTGGTAGAAAAATTAGCCAAACTCCGATCGCTTTTTGCTGAACTGGATGCAGCCTTGATTGCCTATTCCGGTGGAATTGATAGTACTTTGGTGGCGCAGGTTGCCTATGAGGTCTTGGGCGATCGCGCCTTAGCCATCACGGCAGAATCGCCTTCCCTATTGCCGGAAGATTTGGAAGAGGCTTGTGCCCAGGCAGCGGCGATCGGCATTCCCCACAAAATTGTCCAAACCCATGAAATGGAGAACCCCAACTACACCACCAATCCCATCAATCGCTGCTATTTTTGCAAAAGTGAACTGCACGATACGCTGAAACCCCTCGCTTTACAATGGGGCTATCCCTATGTGATTGATGGGGTGAATGCGGATGACTTGCAAGACTATCGCCCTGGGATTCAAGCTGCAAAGGAACGGGGCGCACGATCGCCCCTGGCAGAAACGGGGGTGACTAAACTAGAAGTCCGGCAAATTTCCCAGCATCTTGGTTTGCCTTGGTGGAATAAACCCGCTCAGCCCTGTTTGAGTTCTCGGTTTCCCTATGGAGAAGAAATTACCCTGACCAAATTGCAGCGGGTGGGGCGGGCAGAAATCTATCTGCGCAAATTAGGGTGGCAAAATATTCGCGTGCGATCGGAGGGAGATACGGCTCGGATTGAAGTGTTGCCAGAGCAAGTGAGGGAATTTGTCCTCCAAACCGATCTGCCTAGCCTCATTGCCGTTTTTAAGACCTATGGGTTTCTCTATGTCACGCTGGATTTGGAAGGCTACCGGAGTGGCAAGCTAAATGATGTGTTAACCCGTCCGTAATCTACCCCCTTGTACTTGGGTTCGTTATGCTTGGGTCCGTCATGCTGAGACTCGTCATGCTGAGACTTGTCATGCTTGGACCCGTGCGTAATTTTCCGGGCAGTCCTATCTCTCTCGTAAAGGCTTTAAATCAGACTGCGGGGATTCTCTGACGGCAGGGGCGATCGCAATTGGCTACAACCAACAGGAAATGGATGCCTTTTGCTGCACAGGTCAATTATTCCTATGGTTCTTGCTACTGCCTCTGCTTGGAACAGCCAAGCCACTCAACTCTGGACTGTTTTTCCTAATCCCAATCTACCTTTAGCTTCCGTACAGTTGCCGTTCTCCTATTCCAGCAGCGCTGAATTAATTGGTCAGAATAGCCAAACGGGAGCCGTTCAACTCTGGCAGGTTGGTAACAATAGTTTCACCCAGACCGATCTGGGTACCCAGTCTGCAGTTTGGAAAATGGTTGCAACGGCTGACTTTGATGGCGATCGCGATTTAGATCTCCTCTGGTGCAACAGCCAAGATAGCCGACTTTCTCTCTGGCAGATGAATGGCAGTAGCCTAGGACAGGTCATCGATCTCCCCGTGATTACCGGGCTAGATTGGCAAGTGATTGCGGCGGCAGACTTCACCAAAGACACCAAAGTGGATCTCCTCTGGCAGCATCAAACCAGCGGTGAATTGATTGTCTGGGAAATGAACGGGGCCACCCTGCAGGCAACCACAAATTTGGGCTATATGGCAGATCTGGCTTGGAAAGTTGCGGGGGTTGCCGATTTCAACCAGGATGGTCATCTGGATATGCTTTGGCGGCACCAAACCTGGGGAGCGAATACAATTTGGCAAATGAATGGCTTGCAGTGGCAGCAGAATATCGAT
>JAYKGX010000319.1:0-12705 GCA_035285565.1 Synechococcales cyanobacterium | reverse complement strand
CGCTGGGGTTGGGGTTGGCGTTGGGGTTGGCGCTGCTGACGAAACAAACGGTGTTGCTGTTTCTGTTGGTGCCGCTGTTGTGGGTGTTGCTGGTAATTTTGTGGCAACGACGTTGGTTGATGCTGCTCTCGTTGCTCGGTAGTCTGGGACTGGGGGGGGCGATCGCTTATCCCTGGTATCGGACAAATTGGTTGTTGATTCTGACGGCGAGTGAACGGGCAACGGTGCAGTCGGCGATCGCGGAGGGAGATCCCCCTCTAAATTCACTTGGAGCTTGGATTTATTATTTGCAGCAGTTGCCGGAGTATTTGTCCTACCCGTTTTTGCTGGTGGCGATCGTGGGATTTCTGCTCTATGGGCGACGCGTGATGCAAAATATTAATCATGTATCCCAAGATGCGGAACAGGAACAGCAGGATCGTCGTATCCGAAAACAGTACTATCAACAATGGTGGCGCTCGACCCAATGGTTGCTGGTGTTTATCGGAGGGGCTTATCTCTTATGTAGTTTGAATATCAATAAGGATGAGCGCTATTTCATTCCAGCGTTGCCAATTTTAACGATTCTGCTGACCCAAGGGTTAATGGTGTTTCCACGATCGCTCTGGGAATTTCGCTGGGGTACGGCGGGTTTACTGGGGGTGTTGATGCTACTCAATCTATTTCCTATTCTACCGGGTACGCCGGGGATGGCTGCTACTACTACTCAAAAGTCCTGGCACCAAGCGGAGTTGGTGGATGAGATGATTGCGGCGAATCCCTATTTACGTCATACCGTTGGGGTGCTGCCATCGATTGCGGAGTTGAATCAACATAATGTGAATTACATGGGTAGTTTGCGCCAGTTTCAAGTGTATGCAAGGCAAGTGGGGACGCGGGAAAGTAAGGTGTGGCAAGATGCGCGATCGCTGAATTGGTATATCACTAAAACGGGTAACCAGGGTTCGATTCGCAAACCGCAGGCGCTGGCAAATATGACGCGGGCGATCGAAGAGAATCCAGAGTTTCAACTTAAAAAAGTGCTGTCGTTGCCGGATGGCAGTGATATTAAGCTGTATCGCCGGATGGAAATGCCGATTTCGGTGACTCCCCGCAGCACCGATGCCCCCGATCCCAATCCAGATCCCTTAGTCAAACTGTTGCGGGTCAAAGTCCCTAAAGTTGCCCTGCCCGATCGCCCGGTTCCGGTGCAGTATGAATGGCAAGGATCTTGGTCAGAACTGCGATCGGGGGTGGTGGTTCTCACTTGGACTTGGGTTGATCCGGCGACTCTGGGTGCTGAGATTTCTAACAATAAAAATAATGGTAATGATAATAAGGATGAAATTTCAGTCAATACAAATGCTAATACGATTGAGAAGACAGAAAAGGCTTTTGCCGATCGCTGGTTTCATGATCACGGGATTGGTTTGGGGAATTTAGTAGAAGCGACACCCACGACACAAACTAGTTTAAACAGTGGCTTGTTTCAAGTGACGGAACGGCTGGCTATGCTACCCCCTGCCAATACTGAGGGTACCTATCGGTTGACTGCGGTCTATGTGAATCGTCAAACGGGTGCCAGTTACGCGATCGCCACCCCACCCACCCTGCTGCAAATTCGCGCTAAGGCTAAGGCGATCGCGGCTCCCGAGGTGGATGCGGTGACGAAATTACGGTTACTCGCCACTCAATTACCCAAGGGTCTGCCCACGCTGGAAAAAGTCTTCGAGCAAGTGGGACAACTCAATCTTTACGACCCCACCCAGGACTATCTGATTCAAGCCCAAACTGCTTTAGAGTACCGTTTACAACAGGAACCGCGCAATGTGCAACTTGCCTATGCCCATGCTTTAACCCAAGTGTTGCAGCGGCAAGTGGAGGGGGCGATCGCTTCCTTTCAACGCGTGACTCAACTAGATCCGAAAAATCCCAATGCCCATGCCTACCTGGCTTTTGTCAATCTCTACGATTTTCGGGGTAAGGCGGCCCAACCTGCCCTTGACACAGCCCTCGCTCAGAACGCCAACCAGCCAGAATTCCAAGGTCTGAATGCGATCGCAGGACTGATGCAGGGCAACTTTAACCAAGCTTGGCAATCAGGACAGGTCTTTTTACACCGAAAGCGTGGCACGTCGAGAAGTTGAACTTTTGCAAAAGTTCAACTTCTCGAACACCGATCGCGCCTGCCGTCTCTAATCGGTTTCTAGCATGATCTCTCGGGCTGCGACGCGGATGACGGTGGGTTCGTCCCTTCTACGAACGGGTTGGCTCCATTCGTGGGCGCTGATAAAGTTGAGAATATGCAAAAGTCCGATCGCCGCTTCGACAGCATCGGCCTCACCAACCAGTTGCAGTTGGATGCGTTTGGTTTGACGTTTCATTGGGTTTCCTCAAACATGAATAACTTGGACGAGGAGAACCCAAAAAACTAGCCGCCCCGTTGTCTGGCATGACAAAACAGGGCGGCGTGGAATGCTAAAATGCAATCCAGGTCACCATGCTGCCGCGAACAGCTTGGGGGCTTAGCGATCGTCTTGAGGCTGGAATCTCAAGGCGATCGCGCCAGGTTTTTGGGCTAAGCCGAAGAAAATTAGAGAATCATCTACTGCTTAATCATAGAACTTTAGCTGCGATCGTACCTTCCCGTCAACCCTATCGGGGTTCGAGAAGTTGAACTTTTGCAAAATTCAACTTCTGTTCAACTTCTGTTCGATCGCGCCTGTCATTGCAAGCAGCTTATGGCATTGCATTTCTACTGATTCTGCAATTGACCGATCTAACGGTGATTGAGCGATCGCGTAAGGGCACTGGAGTAGAGTTCAGCCGCCCGATTTCTATCGTCAGCACAAAATCGAACCCCAAAGGAGCCTTACTCCAATGAACCAGATTAAAATGCTCCACCAACAAGCAATGGACTTAGCCGAAGCAGCGGCAGTTGCTCGGTTAAGCGGTGAGATCGAACAGGCGGCACAGTTAACACGCCAAGCCTTTGAACGAGAAGCTCAAGCTGCTAATTTAATTGCTGGCGTTCTTGATGCCGAACCCACTCGATCCGTCCTTTATCGTAGTGCTGCGTCTTTAGCGATCGAATGTAGTGAATTACGAGCCGCAGAACGCCTGATTGCAATGGCATTATCTGGTAATCCGCCTCCAGAGATTGCAGAAGAACTCAAAGATCTATTCATCCAGATCAATCTGAGCCAGTACTTAAAGCGTCAAGGAATCGATATTGATATCAAAGAACTGCAACGCTTAGTACCGGGGGGGGAAATTTAGGGGAGGGGAGAATCTCAACCCACTTTGGAAGAGGAGAACCATCTAATAAATCCCATTCCCGATCAGGATAAAGGGGGCCCAGTAGTAGGGATGGGCGTAGAACGATGAGGGGGTTGGCTGGGAAGGGGTAGCCGATCGCCCGATCGCGGGTTTTGAAGGGACAGGGGTCTTTGCCGATCGGGGAATGTCATTAAAGGTGAGTTTTCCAGTAATCAAATCCTGTTGAACTTTTTGCAGGGCCTGCGCTTTGGTCATTTTGCCAGAAGCCAGGTGTTGGTAAAACTGCTGCATCATCAACGCCGTACTGCTATCATCCACTGCCCATAGGGAAGCCATCACCGCCCCCGCCCCTTTGCTGAGGAAGAACGAACTCAAGCCAGGAATTTCCACCCCTTCTTGCTCAGGACTGCCCAACGCCGTTTCACAGGCAGACAACACCACCAATTCAATATCACCAAAATCCAACGTGCGAATATCGGCGATCGGCATTTTTTCACCATTGCCTAACACCAAATAGGAGCCATTTTTTTGGTTGGGCACAAACTGACCGTGGGTCGCCAGATGCAAGATTTTATGACGGTCAAGATGATCGGCGATCGCATCCAATGTAAACTGCTGATTGAGAAACTTACGACCGGGATAGATCCCTGTGGTTTGAACGATCGCATCCAGTTCTGATTCAACATTGGGCAATGCTGCATAGTCAGTTGTCGCCTGCGATAAGCCTAATGCTAAAACAGGAGAATTCACCACATTGCCGATCGTACTTTTTTGCAGTTTGGTAGTTTCTAAGGACAACACCGTAGAAATGGTATAGCGTTGCACCAGATATCGCTGACCATCATACAGCACTGCCATGGGAATGTAACGAGTCACGCGATCGAGGGCAAACACGAGATTTTGAGTTTTTTGACTGGCTTTCAATGCAGGTTCGATCGGTTTAATTAACCAATCATACAGTTGTTTACTAGCAGCTTGGAGTTTAGCAGGATCAGAATTGCGGTCTTGCAAGTAGTAACGAAGTTCCAGAACTTTATTGCCCAAGGTGTTGCGATCGACCTTACTTTCATAGCGGCTGAGAACACCTCCTTGTGAAGCAACCAGAATCCAGACTTTATCCTCCAACACCAGCGGCGACACAATCAGCGTATTGGGTTGGGCTTCAATCAGCTTTTTGGCAGCAGTTGTAAATTGATCGTTAGGCTGAATGCAGTTGACATCATTATTGTCGAGACAGCGTTTTTGGATCTGTGGAGTTAAAGAATCTGCAAATTCATTAAACGCTCGGGTCAGATTACGTTGCTCTTTGCGCAGTTGGCTGCAAGTATCAGTTGTCTGCCCGTCGCAGCCTTGCAACTTTTGTCCAAAGGCAATCAGCGTGCCATGTTTGTTGATCACTTCCTGTTCCACGGTATTGAGCAAGAGGGGCTTATTTTGGGCTTGGCTGCGGGTTGGAGGTGCATAGTCTTTAATTTCCTGGAGTTTCAAGCGTTCCAGCACCTGCGCAGCTTCCGCCAGCCGAGCTTCTGCAATCAGCACATCTGCCAAACTGCGATAGGTTTCTGCGATCGTATCGGTATAAGCCTGTTGTTGCTCGCGGGGTAAGCTGCGAATATTTTGACGAATTTCCTCATACTGTTGCACCGACTGTTTATAAAAGGCGATCGCCACCTGAGGTTTTTGTTGTTGGCGGTAGAGATCTCCAAAGCGGTGGAGAATTTTGGCCGTAGTCTCTGGTTTATGAATCACCTGGGCAAAGGTGAGGGCTTGGCGGAGCGCGATCTCAGCTTGTTCCGGTTGATTTTGTAGAAGATACACTTGCCCCAGTCCACTCAGCAAGTTAGCTTGAGAAGCTGGTAATTCAAGCCTTCTAGCAATTTCTAATCCTTTCTCATAGGCGGCTTTAGCGGGTTCGAATTGCTTTAATTGTCGATAACTGCCAGCAATTCCATACCAACTATTGAGCGTACCCACCGGATTATTAATCGCTTGGGATTTTGCCAAGGTGCGATCGTAAATTGCCAAGGCTTCTTTGTATTTGTTTTGCCACCACAAGGCATCCGCAATCCGCCGTTCGATCGCCGTTGCTAAGACGGGCGTTTCCATTTGCAGCGCCAGTTGTAGAGCCTGACGATAGGTTTGTTCCGCCTGCCCATATTGCCCCAAGGATTCATGCAATCCACCCATTGCCGCCAACAGATTGGCTTCCGATTCCTTTTCCCCCGTGCGGCGAATGACTTTTAAACTTTGCTCATATTCAGCAAATGCCTTGGCATACTGGGCTTGACTGCTATACACCCCTGCAATCCCAAACCGGGCAGTGGCTTCTTTACTGGCATTGCCAATTTCCTGCGCTAGTTGTAAGGATTGCTGATGCAGTTGCAACGCTTGTTCATCCTTCCCTTCCTTCTGCGCTAGCTCAGCCAGATTCCCCAGCGTGGTACTTTCCAAGCCCTTCAATCCCAGCGATCGCTGCAAGGTCAGGGCCTGTTGAAAGGCTTGTTCCGCTTGGGCATAATTCCCCATTTCCTGATAGATACCTCCCAGGTTATTTAAACGCAAGGCTTCTGAGGTTTTATCTTCCAGGGCACGGGTTAACTCTAAAGCACGCAACATGGATTCCAACGCTTTGGCATAATTTCCCCGCGTTTGATACAGGCTACCTAATTGTGCCAAACTCACCGCCATGACATTACGATCGCCCAACTGAGTGGCTAATTTCAATGCTTTTTCATAATTCACCGCTGCCTTGGGATAGTCGCCAATGCGGGCATACAACACGCCTAAGTTATTTTGATACAGTGCTTCTGTGGCTGGGTCGTCGAACGATCGCGTGATTTCCAGTGCCGTTTGATTTGCCTGCAAAGCCCGATCGTATTCCCCTAAATCTTGCAAGGCGATCGCCAAAGCATTCAGCACTGTTGCTTCTGATTCCTTGAGCAATTTAGCAGAATGACTTCGGTTTCTTTGTAAGCTTTCAACTTGCGATTGGCTACCGCGTAGATTGCGATTGGATTGGTTACAGCCATTCTTTAACAACCTGAGCGATCCACTCTCGGCAAATTGTTCAGGCTGGGCGCAAACGGTTTCAAAATTCGCAGTGGTGAGGGGAACCTGATAGAGGGTCTGGGCTTGGCGATAGGTTTGCAGGGCTTTTTCATAGCGATCGACCGCAAGACGAACCTGTCCTTGATCAAGGTAAATGGAGCCAATTTCTCCCTGAATTCTGGCAGCGTGAACCCCATCTTGGCTGGTCTGCGCATACTGCAAAACTTGGTTGAATAACGCCAGCGCTTGGGGATAGTCGGCTAATTGTTGGTGAATCCTTGCTTGGGTCAATGTTGCTGTATTGCCTAGGCTTTCCTCCTGGCTCCGCTGGGCGATCGCTCTTGCCTCTTCCACAAAAGGTAGGGCTTTACGATATTCCTGCAAGTCTCGATACACGTTTGCCGTGACGAGCAGTGCTAGTATTTCACCCGTTGCATAGTCAATCTGTTTAGCAATTTCACGCGCCTTCTGAAATTTTAGGATTGCCTGTTTAAATTCTCGTTTTTCCCGATGTTGCTCACCCAATACACGATAGTTAACTGCAAGACTTTCAAGGATTTGTTTTTTAAGCTTAATATTGTAATCGTTTTTAGGTTGAGTATCAGCTTCCAGCCGTTTGATCGCTTGTTCTTCTTGAGCCACTGCCTCCGCTATTTTCCCTTGTCCAAAATAGGCTAAGGCAATCCCCCGTAGGATTTCTGCTTGAAAGTTCGCCTTGGTGTAATCATAAAATTCCTCCCCCATCCTTTCAGCAAAGGCATAGGCTTCCCGGTGGTAGGCGATCGCCCGCTCGTAATCCCCTTTCCGATGGAAAAATTGTCCAGTTGCCCAAATATAGTTGACATAGATCAGCCTCACATTCTGAGTTTTGAGCAGATCTTCCAACGCAGGGTCTGTTAGGGCTTGCCGCAGTTGCAGCGCTTGCCGAATCAAGTCCAAGCCCCGCAGGCGTTCGCCCACCGTGCCATAATCCTGACCGATCGCCAATAAAACTATTGCTTTTTGCACCATTTGCCGTTGCGATCGCTGCATGGGTGAAAGTTTAGGATCGGGTGCTGGAAAGGCGGCGATCGCTTCCTGGAGGGCTTTTTCCGCCAGTTGGGGCTGCTGGGTATGCACTTGATACAGCACCGATAAAGCAATCAACGCCTCCCGAATGAGTTGCTCTGTCTGATCTGCCTGTCTGCCAATTTGCAAGGCTTGCTGAAAGGCTGAGATGGCTTGATCGTACTGTTTGAGGGCGCGATCGCATTTGGCAATTTGCAACCAAGTCCAAGCTTCACTATTCTGGCTGCCGGCGGTTTGCACGATCGGTAAAATTTGTTGATAGCGCCGCTTAGCTTCTGAATAATTGCCTTGCCGAAAATCAGTCGTCGCGATGAAAAACTGTGCGACAAATTCACTGGCTCGATTTCCCGTTGCTTGACTTTGCTGTGAGCCTGCTTCCAAGGTCGTGAGTTGCTCTGGTTGCGGATTTTGATTCCACTGCACCCAGCCAATCCAAGTGATCACAAGACTTTCTGTGAAGCGATCGTCTGCGGCTTGTAATTTCTGTTGCGATTCCTTCAGGGTTTCTAGCGCTTTCTGAGCTTGATCCTGTTTGAATAAAAAAGCGCCTAGGCTCAAGAGGGCTGTGCCTTCTCCGATCTGTTGTCTGCGCCTGACAGTGGGTGCATTTTTCGAGGATGGATCTGGAGTTTGCCGAAATTTTGCCAACGCTTGCTGAATGGTGCTCACAGAAGTGCGATCGTCTAATCCATCTTGCGCTTCTGCTTTCCAGGTCAAGACTTCAGCTTCACCCAAGACATCGCCCAATTCCTGCCACCGTTGAATCGCAACATCGGCAGTTTCCAACCCCTGCTGATATTTCCCCATCCACACCCGCACCTGACTCAGTTGGGTCAACCCCTGGGCTTCACTGGCGCGATCGCCTTGTTCACGAGCCTGAGCGATCGCCCGCTGCAAGGTTTTTTCCGCCGATCGATAATCTGCCGCCCGCAACTGTTGGGTCGCGATCTGCAACTGCTCAGCTAGCGACAAATCGGCTGAAACTCCCATCGTTTTTGCTGGACTGGCAGGCAGCACCGGGGGCAGGGAATTGGCAGCAGCAGGGTCTCCAGTCAACAGCGGGAGCAGGGCGATCGTCAGGATCCAAGCAGATTTGCGATGGTACCACATAGTTTTCTGGGGAGCGGGCGCTCTTGGGCAGTTTATGGGCATGACCCATGGATTTTCAGATCTATAAGCCAATTGTGCCACTCTCTCGCTCGATCGCGGGAACCTATGGAGTTCACCCCAAAAAGAGCGACCTAGAAAATATCGGCCGGATCGGCATCCTGCACCTTACGCACCGCAATAATCCCAGAAACCATGCACATAATGATCGCCAGACAAAAAACAAACACCCCGCGACTGCTGGTCATTTCCACGGGCAACGCCGTCGCATTTTTCGTTAATACATACATGCCACTGCTGAATAAATAACCCGGAATATAGCCCATCACCGCCAAAATTAACGCTTCCTGAAACACCACCGTTAACAGATAGCGATTGCGATATCCCATTGCCTTCAGCGTTGCATATTCTGCTAAGTGATCCGTCACGTCGGTATAGAGAATCTGATACACAATCACAATTCCCACAATGAAGCCGATCGCCACGCCTAAGCCAAAAATAAAGCCGATCGCTGTTCCCTCTTCCCAGTATTTGCGCTCAAAGTTAATAAAAGCTTGCTTAGACAGCAGTCTCACATCGCCAATAATGAAGTCTTCCGCTGCCTGCTCTGGTTTGAGATCCTTCTTAACTCGCAATTCCCCTGGAATATTGTCTTTGAGAAATTTCAGCGTCTGGAGGGGATCTTCACCTGGTTTGAGCTGGATAATTCCAACATTAATATCCCCCTTGTTCCGTTTATCAAAAATGCGCCGAAAATTAGTCTCACTCGTGACCACGTTGCCATCTGCCCCAAAGGAAGCCCCCAGTTCAAACAGTCCAGCAACTTTCACTCGGCGATCGGAAATTTCCGTCTGAATCTGTTCCCCCCGTTGCTCGTAATCTGGGAACTTCTGCCCAATCGGACCAAATTCTTCCCGCGACTTGCTATCAAACAGCAGCCGATCTTCTAAACGAATCAAATCCCGACTTTGACCCGATAAACCCGGCACGGTCAGCACATCATCACTCGGATCAATCCCTAAAACCATTAACTGCCGGGTCTGGGATTTCGACGATCCTCGCTCCCAAACAGGATTTTTCCAAGTGCCAAAGCCAATATACAGCGGACTGATATTCTGCACTCCCGGCGCACCCAGGGCTTGATACATGCGGCGTTCCGGAAAATTCTCCATCGAAATCAGCGAAGTCGATTGGGCACTAATGATAAACACATCGCCCTTGAGATTTTTATGAAACGTGATCGCACTTTCAAACAACGCATCCTGAAATCCCAATTGCAGAAACATCAGAATCACAGCAAAACTAATGCCTGCGATCGCCACCAATAAGCGAATTTTTTCCCGTTTGAGTTGAAACCACGCCAGCGGAATTGCAAACATCTACCCTTCTCCAGTTTGAATTGCCACTTTCACCTGTAGATTGGTGAATCGAGAGACCTTCGCACTGTCATCTAAGCGAATTCGCACTTCCACCACCCGCGTATCTTGCTGATCCGCTGGATCACTACTGGTCACACTATTTTTGCGAATTTGTGACCCAATACTTTCCACCGTACCCGTCACTTCTCCTTCAAAGGCATCACTTTTGATCGTGGCTTTTTGCCCCACCTGCACCTTACCAATGAAGTTTTCATCCACCTCAGCTCTGGCATACATTTGGCTGGTTTGCCCAATTTCCATAATGCCGTTGTCCGTGCTCACCGGTTCAGCATTTTTGGCATGAATTTTCAGCACCTGACCATCGATCGGCGATTTAACTAGCGAATTTTGAAAATCCACTTCCGCTTTGCGCAAATTTGCCATCGCCACCGCTAATTGGGCTTCTGCCTCCGCAATCCCCGTGGTTTTCGTCGTTTTCATGCTATCTAGCCGAAACCCTGCTTCCCTCGCCCTGGCTGCTGCTGCTGCGATCGCCTGTTTTGCCTGGTTTCCCGCCGCCAACCGCTGCGCCACTACCTTACGCGCCGCCACCAATTCCCGCTGCCGTTGTTGAAATTCCTTATCCTTTTGGACAAAGGTTAATTTCCAACTATCCAACTGGGCCTCAGCGATCGCCCCTTCTTTGCGCAGAGCATCATACCGCTTCAGGTCAATTTCCGCCTTACTCCGCTCCGCTTCCGCTTTCTCCATCGCCGCGATCGCCGCAGATTCTCCCGCCAAAGCAGCTTCATAATCCGCCGCCGCCGCCGCTAACCGAGCCTGAGCTTGATCCACCTCCGCACCTTGAGCTAGAGCACTGGATCCTTGAGCATTCACATCCGACACTTGCGAGGCTTTGGCTCGGGCTAACCGCACCTGGGCTTCCCGCACCTGGGCTTCTGCCTGCATTCCAGTCGCCTGCAGAGTTTCCGCCGTATCCATCACCGCAATCACCTGACCCTTCCGGACGCGATCGCCTTCTTTGACTCGCAATTGCAACACCCGTGAACTAAACCCCACCGCAGGCGGCGCAATTTTATAGACTTCTCCCACAGGCTCCAGCTTGCCTAAAGCCCCCACCGCACTCTTTTTATCCTCTGCAACCACCTCACTGGTCGCTGCCGTAGTTTTGGAGGTTCCCGCTCCGCTCGTCAGCACGTAGGCATAGGTTCCCGCCCCAGCCACTGCCACTGCCAACGCCGACACAATCAACACCAATTTGGCTCCCGAAGGCTTCATCAAAGGATTCGTGCTCATGGGGTCAGGCTCCTAACACACCTCAGAAGGTGAGAAAACTCAAGGACAAGAATTACAGCGAACAGCAAGGAAATTTGCCAGCCAGCGCGAACCAGCTAACTCATCTAAACTTTAGGAGAACATCATAACGAATCATGAAGGGCGATCGGAGCGCGATCGCAATTTTTCTGAATCCCCTGCAATTTTTTGCCCCACCTAGATTTTGCGGGCGATCGCCCATTTCCCATCCCATCCCCATTTGCCGCCCCGTCGTAGAGACGTTCCGCCGGAACGTCTCTACGACGATCTTCGCGGCATCCCAAATTTTTTTCCGGGCATCCCAAAATTTTTTCCAGGCATCGGCAAGGCACCCAGTGGGGGATTTCAACTGCTAATATCGAGATCAACGCATTAACTCGAACTAGATATGGCTACGTCTTAAAGCCACTACCATCCCTGGGCATCACTTAATGCGACAATATCAAAACGTAGAGACTCAGAACGTAGAGAGAACCTATCACCATGGCATTTGAACAAGCCCCACTCCCCTTTACTCCTGATGCGCTGGAAGCCTCCGGCATGAAGGCCGAAACCTTTGAGTATCACTACGGCAAGCATCACAAAGCCTACGTTGATAACCTCAATAAGCTGATCGACGGAAAAGCTGAATACGAAGGCAAATCGCTTGAAGACATCATCCGCATGAGCGCAGGCGATGACTCGAAGGCAGGTATCTTCAACAATGCCGCCCAAGTTTGGAACCACACCTTCTTCTGGAATAGCCTCAAAGCTGGGGGTGGCGGTGCGCCCACCGGAGAAGTGCTGGCAAAGATTGAAGCAGCCTTTGGCAGCTATGACAATTTCAAAACGGAATTCACCACCGCCGCAACCACCCAATTTGGCAGTGGCTGGGCTTGGTTGGTAGAAGAAGCAGGTACCCTCAAAATCACCAAAACCAGCAATGCCGATAACCCCCTCACCAAAGGTCAAAAGCCTCTATTGACCCTCGATGTGTGGGAACATGCCTACTACATTGACTTCCGCAATGCCCGCCCCGGCTACATTGCTAACTTCCTCGACAAATTAGTCAACTGGGACTTCGTGGTAGCAAATTTGGCAGGTGCATAATTTTTTCTAGCGCAGAATTGGAAGAAGCGCTTAAAGTTCTATATAAGGGGTTACGATCGCCCATCGGGTTATCCCCCCTTCAGAGACAAGATTTAGTTCGATCGTGTCTCTGCAATGACTAGAAATGTGACTTTTGCGGCAGTCGCGATCGCGACTGCTTTTTTATGGGCAAAGATCCTTAGTAAGATAGAGCCATCAGCAAGAACTAGCAAGATTTAAAGATATGGATAGTCATGATTTAGCAAAATATATCGAAACCCAGGAGGGGCTGAGTAAACCTTGGCTCTTGGTACAGTTGCGCTTAGCAAAACTTAAGGAACACCGCGATCAAATCTCGGCAGAAGAGTATACCAGGACACTTGCTGATATCCACCAGGATTTGATGAACTTGGGGGAATGGTGGATTGGGATCGAAAGCGAGGTCTTTAAAGAATGATTCGAC
>JAYKGX010000318.1:0-6281 GCA_035285565.1 Synechococcales cyanobacterium | reverse complement strand
ACCGTTGTCTATAGTGGTATTATTAATAATCTAGATACTTCAGATGTGTATCGTTTTAGTGTTACCGATTTAGATTTCGGCTTTATTTCAGTTCCTCGCACAGTAAACATCACCTTGAGCGGGATGTCAGGTGATTTAGACATTCGCTTGATCAAAGATGCTAATAGCAACGGGATTGTCGATTCCGGTGATGTGTTAACCAGTTCAAGCTACGGCAGCAATACAGCCGAATGGATGAGCCGCACGCTTGGCACTGGAAATTATTTCCTTCAAGTCAATCAATTTGGCAGCGCCAATTCTAACTATCACCTCAGCGTTTCCACAGGTGACTGGTACAGCAGCAATCTCAGCGATGCGGGAATCATTGGCGAAGCCCGCTATGCTGACTACTACGGTGGCATTAGCCGCAATGACATGATCAACATTCTGCGGGAAGCGAAAGATGGTGGTTCCATTTCCGGAACTGAATTGACCGATCTGCGCACCCTGCTCAGCGGCAAAGGTAGCATCATGCCAGAATCCGTGCGGGTGTTGTCGAATAAGTTGCTCAATGGGGATTTAGCCAACGGACGATCGGGCATTGGCAACCTGTTTTCAGGCAGCAGTGCAACTCAAATGGAAAACCTGATCGGTAAATGGTTCTTAGGCACCGATCGCCCCGATGCATCAGGGACCTATCGCTATGCGAGTGGTTCTCTCTTCCAAGGTGGCATCAGCTACACGGATATTGATCAGGGTTCCGTCGGGGATTGCTATTTCCTAGCAGCCTTAGGTTCAACGGCTTATCAATCGCCCAGCATGATTCAAAACATGTTTACGGACAATGGCGATGGCACCTTCACCGTGCGGTTCTTCAATAATGGCGTTGCAGATTACGTGACGGTCGATCGCTATCTACCAACTACAGCAGGAGGCAATCGCGTCTATGCAGGTTGGGGCGGCGGCAGCTATACAGAAACCAATAATGAACTGTGGGTTGCCTTGGCAGAGAAAGCTTATGCGCAGGTCAATGAGTCTGGTTGGTTAGGTCGTAGTGTGTCCGAAAATAGCTATACCAGCATCGGTTGGGGCAATGGCGGCAATGCTATGCGGGAAATCACCGGACAAACCACCCAAGGACGCGGGATTCCCACCGATTGGTGGGCGGGCGATCTCATCGAGCGAGTGGTGTTGATCAACAGCTTGAATGCGGGTGCGAAAATCACGATGGGCACGTTAGACTTCGATCTAGCTGATTCCCGAGTGGTAGCGGATCACGAATATTCCCTCGTAGGCTACAACTCCACTACGGGTCGGTTCAAGCTCTTCAATCCTTGGGGAACCGATAGCGGTGCTGCCAATCCCGGCATTCTAGAGCTAACCTGGGATGAGATCCAAGCTAACTTCGGTTACTGGAGCCGCACAGTCTAATCACAGTTCCAATCCCCCCCCTGGTTCCCTGATTCAGGGGGAATTGAGCCAAAATCAAATTCGCAGCTTAATTCACGGGTCACTGCTTAATTCACCGCTCATCAGGGATATGGTTTCGGCTGTATCCCTGCCTTTCTTCTCAATCCCCGTACAGACGTTCCGGCGGAACGTCTCTACCCCGCATCCTCTGCTGACGTTCTGGCGGAACGTCTCTACCCTATCCCCCTACGGCATCCTATGCTCACGACTCAGTTTCCTCCTCGATTTTTCTATTCCCGCCGCTTTCAACTTGCGATCGCTATTCCTCTCACGCTGATCCTTTGTAGTATGAGCGCGATCGCCCGTTCCCAACGGTTTCTACAACCCTATTCCCCCACTGTCAGGATTATGAATACCAACGCTATGAACTCCAAGACCGCTACTCAATCCCAACCGAGTCTGACTCGCATTCAAATCATCGCTCAGGATCATCGTGAAAACTGGGGTTCCGGTCAAGGGATCCGCCCAACTGCCCCCGCCACGGTTCATCTACTCCTACAGGTGCAAAACCCCACTACCGATCGGCAAACTCTACTGATTGAACAAATCACGATTCAAACGCAACAGGCTGCCCAAGCTGTTTTCGTGGCTCAACCGAAGCAGGCGATCGCTCTACAATCCCTAGAAAATACCGTTGAAGAAATTCGCCTCAGCTTGCCCCAAGGTCTGAATCCGGCAAACCCTGTGCAAGCGATCGTGCAATATCGGGTTGGAGAACAAACCTACCAAATGACCTCAGATTTTGTGGCGGTCGATCGACGCTAGGAGAAACCGATCAAGAGACACCTCTGATCTGAGGCAAGACTCATAGAAAGTTTCATTTGCTGGTGAATTTTTGCAAGTTCAATTCTATTCCTCATTTTGGGCACTCTGAAGGCATATGTAAGCATTTTGAATTCTCTGATGCTAGTACAAGTTGCTGCTGGGTGTCGTCCTACCGGTCCTAACAAGCCAAGTCGATTCACGTTCCCTCGGACGCGTCATCTGCGGTCTCGTCTGCTAGGGGGAGCGATCGCCCTGTTCGGGGTTGCAATTCCAGCCGTCCATCCTAGTTTTGCCCAGGTGATTCCCGATACGAGCCTGACCCATCCTTCGATCGCACAGACGGCTGGCAGCACGACTACCATCACAGGAGGAACCCAGCGCGGCAGTTCACTCTTTCACAGTTTCACCCAGTTTTCGATTCCCACCCACCAGACGGTCCAGTTTCATTCTATTCCCGCAATTCGGTCTATTTTTAGCCGAGTGACGGGGCAGGCAATGTCCGAAATTGATGGAGTGATTCAAACCCAGGGGAATACGAATTTAGTTTTAGTGAATCCTAACGGCATTCTCTTCGGTCCCCATGCAAGATTCAATATTGCTGGCAGTTTCGTTGCCACTACCGCTCCCAGTCTTGTTTTTGAAGATGGATTCGAGTTTCGATCGCAGCAACCCAATGATGTGACTCCAATCCTGACCCTGAGCGTAACTCCTGGAATCCAATATGGCAAGCCGATGCCAGGGAGCCTGATTCAAACGCAGGGAATTCTTAGAACTGGGCAGGATTTGATATTACAGGCAGATCAACTCAAGTTGCAAGGTCAGGTTACCGCAGGACAAAATCTCCTTCTTCAGGCACAAGATCTGCAAATCCGAGAGAGTGCTGCGCTTCCTTTTTTGGCGATCGCTGGCAGCCAGATGACGCTTCAGGGCGATCGTTCGATCGATATTTTAGCCTTACAACCGGGGCACACTGCCTTTCAAAGTGGCGGGGCGATTCATTTATTCAGTAATGGCAATGTTTCTGCTGATGCCCATTTTAGCAGTCAAGGTGATTTTTCAATCCGTCAGCTTTCAGGGGATCCTGGACAATTTGTGAGCCTGTTTGATCCAATTATTCGATCGAATGGCAATGTGACCTTTGGTGACTACCTGGGTACTGCGTTAAAGGTAGAAGCGGGCGGCAATATTACAACTGGGAATATCACGATTCTGGGCCCCGATCGTCTGCCGAGTACGAATCCTCAGAACCCAGGCGGCTCATCGATTCCATTGTCTGATCCAGATTATTTGGCATTGACTACCAGTCCAGCGCTGATTTTAAGGGCAGGCATTTCACCTTTTACGGGAACGGGCGATCGCTTACCTCGGGAACTCGGAATTTTCCCAACCTTCCAGACCCCATTTAGAAACACAGCAGAGTCACCAACAGGCAAAATCACGGTTCAAGGGAATATTGCAACGATCGCCTTAGACAGTCCCTTCTTACAATTAGTCGGTCTAACGCCTTCTACTAAAGGTGGCGATATTGAATTAAGTGCCACAGGCAACATCTTGTCGCAAGGAGATATTGCTTCTTTTTCTACGGTTGGCAATGGTGGAGCGATCAAAATCACCAGCAGTTCAGGCTCAGTGAATTTACAAGAAAAAGTTCTGTCTCTCTCCACAACCGGTCAAGGATCGCCGATCGCGATCGCAGCACTAAACCATATCAACGTGAATGATATCCATTCAACGGGTGGCAATCTCCAAATATCCAGTCAAATGGGAACGATTAATACCACTTCAGGTATCTTGAATACGGGTATTTTTTTGACGGATATATCGAGTTTGATCAACTTACCTGCTAATTTAAAAGACACATTGTCTTTCATCGGTATCAACCTAAAAATTGCAGCGGTACAACAAGGAGGAAATGTTACATTAAATGCAGCAGACTCGATTCAGGTGGGAACAATTAATACCCTGGGGGAACAGTCATCTGGCAACCTTAGCATCCGCAGCACTCAAGGCGGCATCACTACAAATGGCATTTTAAACACGGGAGTTCTGAACCCAAGAATTTTAGAGTTTTCTAACTTAAACATTGATAAGGTTTTGAAAAGTAATAACATCAACATATTACCTTTAACGAGCAGTAAAAGTGGTGATATTAGCTTAGAAGCCCACCAAGCGATTCAACTGAAAGAGACTGCAATCAATTTATCTACGAGCGTGAATGGTCAAGGCGGTAGCCTAAAGATTATGAGTCGTGACACGATCAATGTGGACAATAGTTATATTCTCAGTATTATGGATGGTCGGGGGGGAGGAGACTTTTATCTGACGGGGCGATCGCTCTTTCTCAATCAAAGTATGATTATCTCTGAGGCAGGTAGAAACAGTCAACAACCTGCGGGAAATATTTGGGTCAATGCATCGGATGTCACTTTGACCAATCGGAGTTATCTGGCAACGCAGAACCGAAGTGCCCAACCCACAGGAGATTTAACGATTCATAGCGATCGCCTATTTCTTCAGGGAGAATCGGCAATATCCACCTCAACGGATGCAACTGCAGCAACTGGTATTGGGGGACAATTAAATATTAATGCCCGCGATCGCATTTGGTTGAGTGGTGAGGGACGCTTTTCTGGAGCCATTCTCAGTGGCAGTATCAGTTCAGCAAAGGGTGGCAATATCCAGATTCAAACGCCTTGGTTGAGGGTACAAGATAGCGGTCTGATCACGGCTGCAACGGGCAAAGATGGGGGTCAGGCCGGTAATGTTAATATCAATGCTGATTTAGTAGAGATTATCGGTTCGTCGGATGCAGATAAATTGGGTCCCAGTTTTATATCGGTAGATACTTTATTTGATCTAAATGGAATTGGTGATGCTGGACGTTTAACAATTAATAGCGATCGCATTGTCGTGCAAAACGGAGGTCTGATCTCAGCCTCTACCTTTAATCAAGGAACTGGTGGCGATATTCTCATCAATGCCCAAGACTCAGTGCAGATCAGTGGCAAACTGGCTGAAAAGAACATTCGCAGTGGCATTTATGCTCAATCCTTTGGGGCTGGCAATGCAGGCTCAATTGATTTGACAACAGGTAAGTTAGAATTATTAGGAGGGGCAAAGATTACAGTCGATAGTGATACGAACTCTCCAGACACGGTGAATGTATTAAAATTAGTGAGTGAAGGACTCGATTTTGTCAAATCCTTGCGAAGTCGGGGTGTAAAAGTTTTCCCTGATCTCGAATTTTCAGAATCTGTGCGATCGGGTGATGCTGGAAATCTCAACGTAAGTGCTAAATCGATCGGGTTGAATCAAGGAATTATTTCAGCAATTACCAGCTCTGGGGAGGGCGGGAATATTAATCTACAGGTGGTTCCCGATTTAAGCCGTACCTACTCACCGCTTTTACGTCTCAGAAACCAGAGCGAAATTTCAACCACCGCTAAGGGCAATGGCAATGGTGGTAATATTAATATCACTGCTTCCTTCATTCTCTCATTTCCTCAGGAAAACAGTGACATCAAAGCAAATGCTTTTTCAGGTCGAGGGGGCAATGTTAATATTAATGCTTATGCAATCTTTTGGTTAGAACCTCGAAGTCGCGATGATTTACGTCAATTGCTCAAAACGGACAATCCATTAGAACTTGATCCTAACCGCCTTACAACCAATGATATCACTGCTATCTCGCAAGCCAGCCCTCAATTAAATGGAGTTGTGAATCTGAATACCCTAGGGCTAGATCCCAGTCGAGGGTTAACGGCGCTACCGCAAACAGTCAATTCACCAAAACGCGATCGACGCTGTGAAAGTCTACCGATCGGGCAAGGTGGAAAATTTGTTCATTCTGGACGCGGGGGGCTAGCGTTGGGACCTGAAAGTAATGTCTCGCTGAGGGATGTGCAAAGTGAGTTGGGTGTTCCAGTCAGCAGTTCAGATTCTGTCGCATCACCTGTGCCTTCTTCTCCAGTTGCACTGCCAAAACAGCCGCATCCTGCAGTAGAAGCCCAAGGGTTAGTTAAAACCTCTACAGGGGAGATTGAATTAGTGGCTGAATCGATCGACTC
>JAYKGX010000317.1:0-9709 GCA_035285565.1 Synechococcales cyanobacterium | reverse complement strand
CAGTAAGTTGGACTCGAATGGGAATTACCAATGGGCAAAGGGGGTGGGTGGGAATTTCTCGGACAGCGTCAAGGCGCTAACGCTCGATCAATCGGGGAACGTTTATATTACAGGGAATTTTGAAGATCTGGCGGACTTTGATCCAGGTGCTGCGGTTGTCAATCTTGATGCAGGGAGTTTTGGGTCTGCGGCGTTTGTGCTGAAGTTGGATGGATCTGGGAATTTCGTTTGGGCGAAGCAGATGGGTGGCACAGGGCAGGCGATCGGCAGCAGTCGCGTCTTTTCCTACGCCATCCAAGTGGATAGTGCGGATAATGTTTATACGGCTGGATCGTTTTTTGGGACGGCAGACTTTGACTCAAGTGTTGGAGTTGCAACGCTGACCGCCAAAGACTTTAGCGAAGATATCTTTATTACCAAACTGGATGCCACGGGCAATTTTGTTTGGGTCAAGCAGATTGGGAATTCAGGCGCAGATGCAGCCGTTGATCTGCGGGTTGATGCGGCAAGTCAATTGTATCTGACGGGTCTTTTCACAGGCACAGTTGATTTTGATCCAAACCAGGGAATTCGATCGCTCACCGGTGCTGGGCAAGGCGATGTCTTTGTTGCCAAGTTGAGCGGAGATGGCAATCTACTCTGGGTCAAGGGCATGGGTGGCAATGCCAATGATGTGGCGACGAGTTTAGCATTGGATAATGTTGGCAGTGTCTATACCGTCGGGTATTTCCGAGGCAGCGCTGATTTTGATCCGGGTAACCAAACGGCACTGTTGGAAGGTGGGACAACGCTGAACTTCTTCCTGTCAAAGCTATCGCCCATCCCTCGCAACCTAGAGGTGATCTGGCAGGATCAGCAAACTGGGGAATTGGTTCTTTGGCAATTGAATGGGCTGTCCTATGCCCAACGGTCTCCCGTCACCAGCAATGGTACACCGATCTTTACGGGTGCTGGCTGGAAAATGCATGGTCTCCATGACTTTGATGGGGATGGCAAAGAAGATTGGCTCTGGCGCAATCGTGAGCAAGATGCCACGTTCATTTGGTTGATGAATGGGAATGCAATTAAGTCTTCGCAAGAGATTCGGCTTGGCTCCAATACGGGGGAAATTCTGAAGCCAGGGTCTAACTGGGAACTCAAGGGGCTGGAGAATTTTACGAATGAACCCAGTGGAATGCGGCTGGTCTGGCGGGATAGCACTAATGGCGCGATCGTGTTGTGGGGCTTGACGGGAACTGCGGTCAACCCCAACTTGAGTGGTCCTATCACCATTGGCGGTAATCCGCTTGTGCCCGGTAGTCAGTGGGAATTAATCAGTTGCCAAGATGTGGATAATGATGGGAAGGCCGATCTCATTTGGAACGATCGCTCTTTTGGAGTGATTGTGCTGGGTAAGATGGATGGTTCTGTTGTGGTCTCAACGACAATTCTGACACCTCCGTCCGGTGCTGGCTGGCAGTTCGCAGCGATCGGCGATGTGAATCGCAATGGCTCACCGGAATTACTCTGGCAAAATACAACGACCAATGAGATTGCTGTGTCGATTGTTGCTGCTCTGACAGTGAACAGTACGACGGTGCGCAGTAGTGTGTTGAGCCGTAGCGATCGTCTCACTGGGATTCAGGATGTGAATGGGGATGGTCAAATGGAGTTAGTCTGGTACAACTTAGAAACCGGAAAACTGACCTTGGAGACGATCGCCAACACCTTTGCCACCGTTGGTCAGATGGAGAATTTACCGGTTCTTGGCAAGCAGTGGCAGATTAAGATGATTGATGAATTGATTGTTTAGGTCTTGATTGTTTAGGGTCTGATTGCTGAGGTTCTGATTGCTTAAGATCGTGAATTTAAGTCAATCGGCGATCGAGTCGTTATTTTGCCCTGTCCCCCCTGATCCCAAGTTTAGGATCAGGGGTATTTCTATAGCGATCGAATGGACTGAAAGTAGCCGATCGCCCGCCGAGGGGTGACACTAGACTGACAGCCTAATTTGGGATTGACAAAGGACGCGAAACTATAAAAGTTGCCACTGGTTTGACCAATCGGACGAATCCAGGCGGTGTAGAGTGTTGTGTAGGTGCGATCTAACTCTTTGTCGCTGGGCTTTCTGGGTGCATTGACCACCGCATCCCCAAATAGTATGGAGGTTGCTCCCAACCGTTCATTCTTAACCTGGCGGCTAAACTCGAAGGCGGGTCCCCCAATCCCACCCTTGGTACTGCTCATGGTAAAGCAAACATTTTGAGAGTTTTTGTAGAGAATGTCATAGCCGGGGCCAAAGCGAGAATCTCGACTCAGATCCAGCTTGACCACTCGAAAGTCGCGGCCAATATCCGTCGGTACTAAAATCTCAATGCCTAGGGAGCGCAACTCCCGCACTTGACTAGAACTGAGCTTGGCATTGACTGCTACTGAATTGGCGATCGCAGAATGGGGGGCTAGGCTGAGTCCGCCTACTAGCATGGTAGACAGGAGACTCAGAGGGACAAGCAGCAACTTTAGCCTCAACAGCGGCAATGTAACCGGGTGGGAAGATGAATAATGCATAGACTGAGAGGGGTATTCATTCATTTATGAATACTTAATACCACGAGATCAGGGGGATATGCAGTTCTCAGTCTGAACGATGAGATGGGTGATTGACGGGTGATTAGACCGGAGCATTCCCATTAAACGGCTTAGGCTGAACTTGCAAGCGGGGCGCGATCACCTCATACAATCGATCGCCCATCACCTGTTGTGCTTCGTCAGTGAGGTGAATGGTATCTTGAAATGCATCACCGGGTAACTTGTTATAGCTATCTGTTAGTTTAACTATCAAGAGTCCTGGACTACTTTTTTTCAGACTCTCTAGCGCTTTAGACATTGTTTGATACGCTGTTTGAATCCGTTGTTTGTACTGATCGCCCAAAGATTGTAGAATGCGTTTCTCATTCTCACTTAAATTGCTGCGCTGACTCAATTCTGGCTGTAGTGAAACCAGGAGAGGGATTTTGGCAGCCTGACTGATCCGGGCAACTTTCTGGAGGTTCTGCTGATATTGTTTGACCCGCCGTTCTAATTCTTTATCTTCCGGAATGCGATCGCGCAGTGCTTGATTTGAGTGATTATGGTGATCCACAATGGCTTCGACGGTTGGCTCAGGCTTAGTAATCCAATAGGGAATGCTCTTGATTAAATAGAAGTTCCAGAAAAATCTCTGAATACCACCCGTCAAGTGAGATACGAACCGTCCTGTGGCATTTTCGGCGATCGCATTGCTGATACCCAAACTGCCCGCTTCCTGATCACTCGGGAGCAGTAGGTCATCATAACCATTCACCAACACAATCATATCCGGTTGATATTGCAAAATTTGCGCCGTCAGTTGCGAGAGCGAATTCCCAGAGCTATATCCCGGCACGGCTGCGTTGATCACCCGATACTGGGCATCTCGAATTTTGGGGGGAAGCCGGAGTGCTTTCTCCAGTTCATCGGCAAAGTAAGGCAACACATCGGGGCGAAACTGTTTGAGATTTTGTTTTTGGTTCTGCACCTGTTGGTTCAGACGAGTTTCCAACTGTTGCGTAAAAGTGGTGGCATTACTGGAAACCATTTTTCCAAAGGCAGTTGAGCCACCGAGGACGAAAATTCTGACTTCATTTTGCGGCTTTTCTAGCGTTAAATCCTGAGTTGCCCGAAACCCTTGCCCATTAATCTGCAACATTTTGTTGGTTTGGTTGGGGAGCAAACGGTAACCGGTGAGCGGACTGTCCACCACGGCTAATTTACCCTGCCCTGGCATCCCTTGAATGGGTTTACCCGACTCACTCAGGGGCTTCAGTTGATAGGCGTTGACGATCGCGGGTTCGCCAACGTAGGCATCTAACTCTGCACTTTGTCCTGTCACCCCTGCAAAAACTCGGAGACCTAACTCTGCCAATAGGAATGTAGCGGGAATGGCTGCTAGGAGGACTGGCTTGGGAAGGTTGTTTTTTTTCTTGCGAGAGCTATAGTAGCTGTTACTAGACAGGGAGGTGCGAGGGCGACGCAAATTTAACATTCTGAATACCGGGTGAGCAATAAGGGCAATCGATCTGCTGAAACCATCCAATAGACGATGCCTAAACGATGAATGACAGGAGCTTCGACGGACGATTTACGTTCGGGTTTGGATCATAGCCCATAACGGGTCCCATCCGCGCAGGTTGCCGTGACAGTTCTCCTGAGGAGAGGAAATGGGGAGGAACTCGCTCAGAGCAGGGATTGCTGAGTTGTCAGGGAAGGGTCATCCCATGAGTTTTACAAAAATTGATAATCCATGTCCCTTTCGTTACACTGAATATAGATCGCAGATTCGTCCGATCACGGATTCTAAAAATCATCATGGCAAAGACCAATATGGCAAAGAGCAATGAAGTGTTTGAGATTCAAAAAACGGATGACGAATGGAAAGAAACTCTCAGTCCAGAAGCATTCCGCGTCTTGCGACAGCATGGAACTGAGCGCGCTGGAACCAGTCCATTAGATAAAAACTACCAACCAGGCAACTACTTCTGTGCAGGCTGTGGCAGTCCTTTATTTTCCTCTACATCAAAATTTAATAGTGGTACCGGTTGGCCCAGCTTCTATGCACCGATTGAAGGCGCGATCGCAACCACCGTCGATCGGAGTTTCTTCATGGTGCGGACCGAGGTTCATTGTGCCAAGTGTGGCGGTCATTTGGGTCATGTGTTTAACGATGGACCCGCCCCGACGGGATTACGGTATTGCATGAATGGCGTGTCGTTGCGGTTTGAACCGATCGAGGGTTAGATTCGATCGATCGCAAAATGGGCGTAGAGACGCGATTAATGTCGCAAAACGGGTAGAGACGCGATTAATCGCGTCTCTACGGGGATCGCGGTTCAATTTAAACGCCGATCGGTTGACGGGCAAATAATTTGACAATCCGTTCCGCCATTTGGGCAGGCATTAATCCCAGATCCGCCTTCGATTGATCCGGAGTTGCATGATCCACCAACTTGTCCGGCACCCCAATTCGCGTAACAGGTACACCAATATCGGCATCTGCCAACGCTTCCACGATCGCACTGCCAAACCCACCCGGCAGACAGCCTTCCTCCATCGTCACCACCCGACCAATCCGCTGAGCTAACGGCAAAATCAGGGCTTCATCCAGGGGCTTGGCAAAGCGAGCATTCACCACCGTGGCATCAATCCCATGTTCCCGGAGGATTTCTGCCGTTTGCATGGCTGGGTACACCATAGACCCGTAGGCGCAGATCAACAAATCATCCCCATTCCGCAGAATTTCACCCTTGCCGATCGGCAGAGCTTCCCATCCCTCTTCCATCAGGGCAGCCCCATGGCCATTCCCCCGAGGATAGCGCATGGCGATCGGTCCACTGGTGTGCTGTATTCCAGTCACCAACATCCGTTGTAGCTCAGCTTCATCCTTGGGAGCCATCAACACCATATTGGGGATGCAACGCAGGTAGGAAATATCATACATGCCCTGGTGCGTGGGACCATCTGCGCCGACAATGCCCGCCCGATCCATACAGAAAAAGACGGGTAAATTCTGAATGCAGACATCATGAATGATCTGGTCAAAGGCACGCTGCAGGAAGGTGGAATAGATCGTCGCCACAGGACGCATCCCTTCACAGGCTAATCCAGCAGCCAGGGTAACCGCATGTTGCTCAGCAATCCCCACATCCACATATTGCTTGGGCACCCGCTTCTGGAAGATATCTAACCCAGTGCCCGTTGCCATGGCTGCCGTAATCCCAATAATGCGGGGGTCATTTTCCGCCAGGGTGGAGAGGGTTTCGCCAAAGACTTTGGAATAGCTGGGGGGTTTAGGCTTGCTAGAAGGAATGGCTTTGCCAGTGGCTAGGTTAAAGGGATTTTGGGCATGGTATCCCACTTGGTCCTTCTCGGCGATCGCATAGCCTTTGCCCTTGGTTGTCGCCACATGGAGGAGCACGGGACCCGGATGCTTATGAGCTTCTTTAAAGGTGGCAATCAGCTCTTCCAGATTGTGTCCATCTACTGGCCCAATGTAGGTAAAGCCCAGTTCCTCAAACACCGCCCCCACTTTTGGCACCGCCAGCCGCTTCATCCCCTCTTTCACCCGATTAATTTCTGGCGAGAAAGGCAGATTTCTGAATTGCTCCTCTAGGTTGTCGCTGAGGAATTGCAGAGGTGGGCTGAGGCGAATTTTATTCAAGTAGCGGGGAATGGCACCCACATTGGGGGAAATCGACATTTCGTTGTCGTTCAGCACCACCAACAGCTTGGTTTTGGGTAGGTGTCCCGCATGGTTGATCGCTTCCAGGGCCATACCCCCCGTCAACGATCCATCCCCAATAATGGCAACACATTTGTAGTCTTCACCCTTGGCATCCCGTGCCAGTGCCATCCCCAGTGCAGCAGAAATACTGGTGGAAGCGTGCCCTGCCCCAAAGTGATCGAATTTACTTTCACAGCGTTTGAGGTAGCCCGCCACGCCATCCTTCTGCCGCAGGGTGTGGAAGTCATGGTAACGCCCGGTCAGCAATTTATGGGGGTAGGCCTGGTGCCCCACATCCCAAACGACTTTATCTCGATCGAGGTCCAGGGTTTGATAGAGGGCGATCGTCAGTTCTACCACACCGAGTCCAGGCCCGAGGTGGCCACCCGTTGCCGCAACGGTTTGCAGATGCTTTTCACGGATCTGCCGAGCAATATCCTGCAGCTCTTTAATCGACAGACCGTGCAACTGGTTAGGATGGGTCAATTCACTCAGATGCATGGGGTATCCTTGGTTTTTCTCTAGAAAAGTTTGATATTGTCTGTTTAGCTGTAATGGCTAATGATGGATTCTGGATGTTGGATTGCAGATCCTTGATTATGGGCGCTTGATCCTTGATGTTGGGTGAGGGCAGGGTCAGCCATTGAAGCTAGAGGTGAAGGCTAGATTCAGTGACGTTACCTTAATTAACTTTAGTTCATCTAATGGGGGCATTTTGCCTGACTTGATGCATTTCTCAATGGTTCGAGCCATTTTGGTGAAGATGTGCAAAGATGTCAGTGCCTCTTATCTGTCTTAAGTTAGAGGTTGAGAGTACAGCCTTCTGCTGAAGGTTATCTAGGGTTATCCCGGTGTTTAGCCCATGAAACCTGGGGATAAGCCACTTTCACCCCCGCTTGTGGAGACTGTTTTGGAGACCGTTGCGATCGGATAAAAGCCTATGCTGAAGATTCAAACCAATAATCGTTGTCCCCGCCCCGCCCATGCCTTCCAGGGTAGCTTGCTAGTGGGGTTGATGACGGTGCTACTTCCCGTGCTGCCAGCCCAAGCCAATGATTATCAAACCTGCACGGCTAAGCTGAAGGCCGCCAAAGTCGCGGATGATGTGGTTGCCAAAGTCTGTGCCGAAGCCCTCCATCCCAAGATTGTGGGGCTTTGTGTGGAACGGATTGTGGCGAAAAAGTTAGATGCGGATCCAACTGTGGAGGCTTGTCGTCGTGTCCGCCGTCCGATCGAGCTAGCAAAATGTGTGACCGAGATTGCCGCCCAGGATGTCAAAGCCCCCATGCCAGAGGTTCTCGACTCCTGTCGCCGCAGCCTGCTGCCCGATCGCTTTGGGGAATGCGTTGTGGGGCTAAATCGGCAACCCTTAAAAGTTGCGACTAAAGAGGGTCTAGGCATTTGCATTGATGCCAGCGATCGACCTAAGGATCTACAACTCATTCCACTGGATCAAGTGATTACTCCTAGTGGCTCCATTCCCACCAGTCCCAGTTTACCTGCTCCCAGAACCGACATGCCCAAACCTACGCCAGCGCCCGTCACAACCCCGCAATTGTTTTAGGGAATCAGTCATGAGGCATGAAGAAGGAGGATGGTGATTTTCTCTATTCTGACTTCTTCAGTTCTCTTATCTTCGCTTGACCCAGTTTTTGATCTTGAGACCACAGGCGATCGCTTCTAGGACGGTGACGAGTCCGGTGGTGTTGACCATTTCGGGGGATTTGCCGGATTTTTGGGCAGCTTGCTTGGCCTTTTCGGTGAGCTTGTGACTGGCATATCCGGTGATAATCAGTACAAGATCGGCGCTGGGGATGTGGGCTTCTAGCTGTTCGGCGCGGTTTAAGCCTTCCTGGGTGGTACACCAAACCAGTTCCACATCGGAATCTCGCAGGCGATTGCGCACGGCACTGGCAAGGCGATCATGACCCCCAAAAATCACCACTTTGCCCGCTAGATCGGTGTAGGGATTGGGGCGTTTTTCGCTGCGGCGGTGCCGGACTTGGGGTTGTAAATCACTACTGCGGGGTCGGTTGCTGCGGTTATCCCAGGCGCGATCGTAAATAAACTTGAGGGCACTCTCATGGCTACCTTGGATGCGGGCAACAGGACCGCGATCGCTCCAGATATTGATCTGCTTGACTAGGGACTCTACCACTTCTTCTAAGGCTCCAGGAACCGCTTTGAGATCATGGCGATAGCTGTAGATGGTAATAGCCGTGTCCGTTGCGTCGTAAAAATCTTCTTGTTCTTGGATTAGTTCTAATAAATCTTCCTTGAGTTCCTGCCGCCATTGGGATAGCTCGGTTGTGAGGCGTTCATCCAGACGGCGCTCTTCGGCATCGATCAGTTCTTGTTCTAGTTCTTCTTCTACCGCCGCTTCCGCTAGGGCATCTAGATTTCCGAGATGCTCCCGCACTTGATCGGCTTGACCTTTGAGTTCTTGATACTTCTCACTTTCGGTAATTTCTTCACTGGAAAAAGCAGAGATTGCCAGCTCAATACGTTCTAACAGACCTTTTAACCGCAGTTCAATTTCACCCCGTCGTTGCTCTAATCTTTCCAAGCGTTGCCGATATAGCCTTTTTCGTTCTAATTCTTCTTCTGCTTCTGCAACAAGGGCGGTGACGGAAGCTTCCAATTGGTCTAGATGCGCAAAATTCATAGGGAACCTAAATAGGGGATGGGAGGAAGGGGTTACTGATACTTACTTTAGCCAACTCTAGATAGCTTACAGGAAGGGCATGAATGACTTTTTGGGTTCATCAACCTCACCCGAAAGGAGTAGAGAAACCAATTTTAATCTAGATTCGTTACATTAGAACTAGTGGATGCCGGACTTCGGGATGCTGAGCCTTTAGAACGATAATGGAACTCATTAAATGGAGAGACTCAGGGTAACAAGCAGCGGTTTCTTGTGGGTGACTCTACTACCGGCGATCGCAGTGATGGCGTAATCGCTAGTAACTACCTACTGTACCTTGTCCTGTCTCTTGTGCCTACTCTTTCTTGAACTTCTTTACTTGACAATTTTTGCGGTGATCCATGCAGTATCGTCGTTTTGGTCGCACTAACTTGCAAATGCCCGTATTCTCTTGCGGTGGCATGAGATATCAATATAAATGGACTGACCTATCTCCATCAGAAATTCCCGCTGACAACCAAGCCAATTTAGAGGCAACGATTCGTCGTGCCTTTGATCTGGGCATTTCCCATATTGAGACTGCCCGTGGCTATGGCACTTCGGAAATGCAACTGGGACGGATTCTGCCCCAACTGCCCCGCGATCGGTTGATTGTGCAAACCAAGGTCGTTCCCCCAGCCAGTGCTAAGGAATTTTTGCAAACGTTTGAGCAATCCCTGCAATTTTTGCAATTGGATTATGTCGATTTACTTTCAATTCATGGCATTAATTTACACCATCATTTAGAG
>JAYKGX010000316.1:0-11417 GCA_035285565.1 Synechococcales cyanobacterium | reverse complement strand
TCGGAGATGCTGTCCAGCGGAAACGATTTCTCAAAGGTCTTTGGGTTTACTTACCCTGTAAACCACTGCTGCGCTTTATACTATTCTATTTCATCCGGCTCGGCTTTTTGGATGGCAAAGCGGGTTTCACCTATGCTTGTTTACTCAGCCAGTATGAGTATCAGATTGGGGTGAAATTGTATGAGCTAGAAAAGTTTGGGGGTGTTCTAAATCAAACTTCTATTCTGACCGATCGCATGGAACTGTCTAGCATGGAGGTGCCCCATAGAGGCCTACCCAACCTAGAGCGCCCCTCGATCGCCCCAGTTCAGGCAGAAGTTTAAGAACCAGAGCACCTTGCAATTTTGCATTACTGGGATCAACCCGAGCAAAAGCGGTAGAGAGAATTCCTAGAGAACACTTCTACCGCTTTTTTCATTG
This sequence comes from Synechococcales cyanobacterium, assembly GCA_035285565.1. GTDB lineage: Bacteria > Cyanobacteriota > Cyanobacteriia > Leptolyngbyales > Leptolyngbyaceae > JAYKGX01. Next base: position 10,997 of record JAYKGX010000316.1, on the reverse strand, counting down.
CGCTTGAGCTGGCATTCTCCTTGAAGTAAGGTACATGCCCATCAGATTGGGAGGATTAGCCAAATAGCGCGCCGATCGCTCGTCCCACATTACTCGGTTGCATCGCATCCATTGCTGCCGTGGGTTCATAGCCACAATGCACCATACAATCTTGGCATTTAGGATTGCCACTCTTGCGACCATAGTTTTCCCATGGTGTATCTTCCAGCAATTCCTTAAAGGTTTTGTAATGCCCTTCATTTAACAAATAGCAGGGCTTTTGCCAACCCAGGACACTGTAGCTTGGGCTGCCCCAGGGAGTGCATTCGTAGTCCTTTTCACCCGTGAGGAAATCCAAAAAGAGGGGATTGTGGTTGAACTCCCATTTTGGTTTCTTCCCTGTTTGGTAGGGAGCCAAGATTTGCCGGAATAGCGCCCGAGTTTGCTCCCGCTTGAGGAAGCTGTCTTGATCGGGTGCCCATTCATAGCTGTAACCTGGAGAGATCGTCATACCATCCACCCCTAAATCCATGAGGAAATCAAAGAATTGCTGCATTTCCTCGGGATCGGTGCCCTCAAAGACGGTGGTATTGGTATTGACCCGGAAACCGGCTGCCTTTGCGGCTTTAATAGCACTCACTGCTTTGTCAAACACCCCTTCGCGATCGACACAGCGATCGTGGTGTTCCCGCATCCCATCGAGGTGAACCATGATGGTAAAGTAGAGGGATGGCTCGAACTTGGATAGACTTTTCTCTAGCAACAGCCCGTTGGTACACATATAGACGAACTTTTTGCGCGCCACCAGACCCCGAACAATTTCGTCAATTTGGGGATGCATCAATGGCTCTCCCCCAGGAATCGAAATCACCGGGGCACCACATTCTTCCGCTGCTGCAAAGCATTCCTCAGGAGACAGATGTTGTTTGAGGATGTGGGGGGGATGCTGAATTTTGCCACAGCCCGTACAAGCCAGGTTGCAGCGGAACAGAGGTTCTAGCATCAGAACGAGGGGGAAGCGCTTCCGACCCGCCAGTCGTTGTTTAACGAGGTAGGAACCGATCGCGATCGCTTGTTGCAGTTGAATGGCCATAGGGGTAGATTGTTCTCCTCACAATAGGCAGATGATTCTGCTTAAAATTAGTCTAAACAAAAGTTAGTCTAAGTTCAGTCTAAGGCATCTTTTCAGCATTCACTGCTTGATTGCGGCTGAGAGGCTGCTAGCCAGTCTGCGTTCGTGGGCTAGCAGCGGGCGGAGCGTGACAGCTAATTGCCCTGAATCATCAGGCGATAGTTAATTTGGGCACCTGGCTCTGCTGAACCGACCCAAACTTTGTAGGAACCTGCCTTCAAATCGCTGTCACGAATCACGGCATCCTTTTTGCTACCTGTATCATCTCCACATCGCAGATCCCCATTCGGTGCCATGACCACCAGGGTTGTATCTTGACCATTACTCTCCACTTTGAAGGTGATGGTGGAAAATTGACCCTTCAATTGCACGATATGGTCTGGTTTCGGGTCGCCAAAGCCCAGGCATTTATTGCGATCGCGATCGACATTGCCAACCACCGCTGGCAGAGAAGTGGTTCCCCCGGTTGATCCCTTAACGACGGCTCGTTTACCAGGTTCCACCCCCACCTGACCAAAATTAGAATCCTGTGCCCGACTGGGCTGCGGCAAAAAAACCCAGAAGGAAAGGCCACTGAGCAAAATGCTGCTAAAACACAACAACTTGGCGGTCATTTGATCTTTCTGTAACATATCCTATCACCCATTTGCCACGACTGCTTCGCTTGCAACTTCTCTTCTCTTGGGGTTGCGCTTATGGTTTCTTCTCTGACGATTTTGCTTGTCACGGGTTAGTGCGATCGCCACTACCACTAGAGAAGACGGCTGTTTGGAAATCGAGGTTCCGAGAATTTCACAATAGTTACCATTTTCACAATAGTTACCATTTTCACAATACTTGCTAATGAGATCAAAATAGAAGATGTTAGTCTTGTAGGCATCTCCTCTAGTCAACCAGATAATTCCTGATCTGATGAACTTATGCAGTGTGTCGCTAGTCATCCCCGCTGAGTCATCTCTGTTAGTCTGTTGAGTGGTATGGGTCTGGTGGGTGGGATCTCGGATGTCTCTGCTTTGGCAAGCGCTGCGTAGCAATTTTCCTTGTTATGACTCTGGTAGTGATATATGGCAATTCCGATGGCGATCATTGTGATCTTTGCACTCGCAATCCTGGGGGTCAGTTGGGTTGAGGTCTTGATTATCAAGCCCCTACAACTGCTGACTCATTTGGGAACCCTACCGGGTTGGAGCTGGGTCATTTTTCTCTTATTAGGAAGCTGGTTCGTGAGCAAATAGGTTATTTTATCTGTCATTGGGCATACTGGAGAGAGAAGTGAGATGTGATTAGCGCTCCCCAAAGTATTCTCCCTAGTATTTTTCCATCAAGATTTCTAATTCTGTCAATTCATTCTTTGCTGCCCCTAAATTTATGAGCCAAGTCCTGAAGCTACGCTACGCTGATCTACCCATCAATTGGCACCAACTACACCAACTATCCGATGGGAATGAAGAGTTTGAATTAGAACTATTGAAGATTTTCTTTGTAGAGACAGACAATCGCTTACAGCTTGCCTCTAGAGCCATTGCTAGCCAGGACTGTCAGACCCTGCAATATTTAGCACATCAGATTAAGGGAGCCAGTGGTAACTTGGGCTTTCAGGATATGTGGAATGCTGCTGCCAGTTTAGAGCAACAGGCTCGTCAGGCGGAGCTATCGCAAGGCACCCATTTATTGGAACGATTGATGACTTCCTTGGCTCGGGTCAAGCATTTCCTAGAGGCAACGAACTAAAAGACCTGGGCATAATTCTCCGGATAACGCTACACTCATAGAGAACAGTGCAGGGAAGAACCATGGGATTGTTAGGTTAGGGGCAATATGGCAACAGGGCTGTCTTTCGGAGGCAAAAAATCACAAAAGCCTCTCCGTATTATTACGCGTTTACCACGATCGCAACGAGCCGTTAATTTATTTCTTCTTTCAAGTATTTTATTCAGTATTCCACTCTTCCGGCTAGCCCAGTTACAACTGGTTCAGGGCGCTTATCATCGTCAGGTCGCTGAGCATAACCGCATTCGCCCGCTTCCCTTGGTGGCTGACCGGGGCAATATTATCGATCGCCATGGCAAAGCTCTCGCCAGCAGCCTGTTAACCCGTGCGGTCTATCTCTATCCGCGTGAGCAGTCTAAAGAGCAGTGGCAGAAAACCGCCGATCGGTTGGGAGCAATTCTCAACATTCCTCCCCAACACCTTTTAGAGAAACTGGAAAAGGCGGGCTACAACTCGGCGATCCCCGTTCGCATTGCCAAAAATCTCCAACCCCAAGCCTTTGTAGCCCTAGCGGAAGGTGAAAAGATTCCGGGGCTGGAAATTCAACCCGAGTCCAACCGCTATTACCCAAACGGGGCGATCGCCGCTCATATTTTGGGCTATGTGGGGGAAGCCACCTCCGAAGAACTGAAGGCGAATCCCGAACTCCCCATGGGAATGATTGTGGGTCAAATGGGGATTGAGCGCATTGCCGATCAGCAATTACGAGGGCGTTGGGGCAGTCGGCTGCTGGAAGTAGATGCGGCAGGTCAGGAACTGAAGATGTTGGGGATCCAAAAGCCTGTCGCAGGAGACGGGCTACAACTGACCCTAGATCTGAAACTGCAAAAAGCAGCGGAACAGGCTTTGGGGAATCGTCGGGGGGCGGCGGTGGCTTTAAACCTCAAGACAGGGGAAGTGTTAGCTTTGGCAAGTGGTCCCTCCTTTGATCCCAACCTGTTTACCCGCCCGATGACCCAACAGGAATGGGATACCTTGCAAGCCAAGGACAAACCCTTTTTGAACCGGGCATTACAGGGCTATCCACCTGCTAGTACCTTCAAAATAGTCTCTAGTGTGGCGGCGATGGAGTCCGGCAAGTTTTCACCCGATTCGACAATTGCCACCTCTGGGGCTGTGAATATTGGTGGCGTGTGGTTCCATGAACATGGCGGGGGTGGCTATGGCGTGATTGGCTTCCGGGATGCCTTAGCTTTTAGCAGTAACACCTTCTATTACCAACTGGGTGTGGCGATCGGTCCAGATCCGATTTATCAATGGGGCCATAAACTGGGAATTGGGGAAACGCATCTGAAGCTAGATGGCGAGACCCAGGGGGTGATCCCGACTCCAGCAATCAAGGAAAAACTCTATAAAGAAACTTGGTATACAGGAGATACGGTGACGATGGCGATCGGGCAGGGGCTGGTTCAGGTGACTCCTTTGGAACTAGCGGTCATGATTGCTGCGCTCGGCAATGGGGGTCAACGGGTCAAACCCCATCTCTACATGAGCCAAACGAATCTCCCGGAATTTCGACCCGAAGCCACGGGCATGAAGCAGGAGACGATCGCCACGATCCAGCAGGGACTTGTTGCTGTGGTGAAGGAGGGAACAGGGCGCAGGCTAAATGACGGTTCCATTCCGCTCACAGCAGGCAAAACTGGAACAGCCGAGGTGACCACGGGAGCCAATAATGCTCTATATGTTGGCTATGGTCCGGTTAAAAATCCTCAAATTGCCCTGGCCGTGGTGGTGGAAAATGGCGGGTATGGGGCGGAATCTGCCGTGCCGATCGCCCATGAGATGTACAAGGCCTATTTTGGCACGAGCAAGCCGGCACCTGCCAAACCTGCAAATTGATGGAGACCGGGTCCTATGAAATTTACGATCGTTACCCCTTCCTACAACAAAGGGGCATTTATCGATCGGACGATTCAAAGCGTCCTGACCCAGGAGGACAGCGCGGTAGAACTGGATTACCTGATTTTGGATAACTGTTCTACCGATCAGACGGAGGATGTTTTACGCCAGTACGAGTCTCTTCCCCAAGTTCGTATTTTTCGCAGGCGCGATCGCTCCCAGGCGGATGCCATCAACAACGGCTGGCTCCAGGGGCAGGGGGAGATCTTAGCTTGGCTGAATGCGGATGATGTGTATCTAGAATCCGCACTGACCCAAGTGGCAGACTATTTCCAAACCCATCCCGAAGTCATGGCACTCTATGGGGAAGCGGTGTATTTGGATGAATGGGATCAAGTCCTCAAACCCGTCACCAACATTCGGGACTATTCTCCTCAAAACTTGCTCTCCCACGATTTCATTACCCAACCTGCCACATTTTTGCGCCGGGAGGTTTTTGAGCAGGTGGGGTTGCTGAATATTCACTATCGCTATGTCTTCGATTGGGACTATTGGATTCGAGTCTCGCAACAATACGAATTTATACGAGTTCCCTATTACCTGGCAGGTTATCGCGTTACTGGGGAAAACTTAACAACAACAGGTAAACAACGACGGCTGCGAGAAATGGTTCAGGTGGTCTGGCGCTATGGCGGTCTGATACATCTTCTGCGCTTCTTGTGGCGGCTGTTGCAAAAATACCTGCGGCGAGACGTTGAGATTCCCTCGGTGGCATCCCAGTGAACTCCCCATTGTGGCGTTCCTATAGTGACCTATTTATGAAGCATCTTCGCAGATTCCAGCACAGTTCCTTGATCCTAGGCAGTCGGTTGGATTGCACTAGTTATGAAGCAGCTTGCGATCGCATTCAAGGCTGGATCGAGCGGAGACTGTCCTGCTACGTCATTGCGGCGAATGTGCATGTGGTGATGACGGCGATCTGGAAGCCTCGGTTTCAAACAGTGATCAACCAAGCTGCTTTGGTCACTCCCGATGGGATGCCCCTCGTGATTGCCTTAAGACTCCTGGCTCAGCCAACTCAACAGCGGGTCTACGGTCCCGATCTGATGCTGGCGCTGTGCGATCGCTTGGCACACCAGGGCACCCCCATCTACCTCTACGGTTCCACTGAGGCGACTTTAGCCAAACTGAGTCAGACCCTCCACCAACGCTTTCCCCAGTTAATCATTGCCGGAACTCATGCTCCGCCATTTCGACCTTTAACGGCTACAGAAGAAGCGACCGATCGCGATCGCATCCACCAATCTGGAGCAGGAGCCGTTTTTGTCAGTTTAGGTTGCCCGAAGCAGGAAGAATGGATGGCCCGGCAGCAGGGACTTTTGAATGCGGTGATGATTGGGGTGGGAGCAGCGTTTAGTTTCCACAGTGGCGAAGTACAACAAGCCCCCCGCTGGATGATGCGTTGGAGTCTGGAGTGGCTCTATCGGCTGTGGACAGAACCGAGGCGACTGTGGAAACGCTATTTAATCAATAACCCGATGTTTGTGATCCTGTTCCTGGTGCAATGGCTGACAGTAACACTGCGACCCGTAAAGCTCCTGCCAAACAATAGATTCCAGGCTTCGATTGCCGCAAGTTCCATTTCTCCTCATGCCTCTGGATCCAAAAATTGAGAGAAGAGACGGGGCGGCGATCGATTTCGTGGCTGGGGCGATCGCCTTTTCGACAGGGGTGGCGATCGTTCCCAATGTTCTAAGCCATTGCGATGATATTGCGATGATGCTAAATTTCATCATCCTCGTCTAATTGAATAAAATCAGCGGGACCTAGAATCGAATAATAGGATTGATCAAAATGGCGTTGTGCGGTTGCTTGGATCTCAGAACTACTCAAAGCGGCGATCGTCTCCTGAAATTGCAGATCAAATTCCACTCCCGCCCCCAACAGCTCATACCACCCGAAAATTTGAGCAATTTGAGCATTGGTTTGTTTACCCAACGCATATTGACCGAGCAACTTTCTTTGGGTGGTTTGCAACTCTGTTTCGCTGAGGGGCTGATCTTTCAAACGTTCTAACTCGGTTTGCAGTCCTTCCAGGGCGATCGCAGTGTTTTCCGGTGCTGTGCCCATATAGGCGACAAAGTGCGAAGGATCCAATCGAGTCGGGTAAAAGGTGGAAACTTCATAGGCTAGCCCCTGTTTCTCTCGCAATTCCACAAATAACCGACTGGATAATCCATTCCCCAGGTAAGTATTCAAGAGTTTTAGCGCGGCAAAGTCTTGGATACTTTTGAGATTGGGAGCGATCGCGGGCGCTAAATATCCCACCATGACGATCGATTGTTGGGTATCCTGCGGGATGAGAATCTGCTGAGGATCCAAGACAACTTCTGGGGTTTGTACGGTGGGTAACGGGGTTGATGGTGCTTGCCAATCTCCCAATACGCCTGCAATTTGTGTGATGACCTGGGCAGCTTCCACCCGACCCGCCAAGCTAATAATCAGATTATCAGGACGAAACCAAGTTTTGTGATAGGTCACTAAATCTTCGCGGGTCAGACTGATAAGGGTTTCCGCAGTTCCCAGTCCCCCATCGGCATAGGGATGGTGACCATAAAAGGCGCGGCGGAGATAGTCCATAGCAACCGTGAAAGGTTGCTCCTGTTGCGTGCGCAGGGCTTGTAGGGTGAGGCGGCGCTCCAGCTCAAACTCGGCTTCTGGGAAACTAGGCGATCGCAACATTTCAGCCGCCAGGGTCAGAATCGCGAGAAAGTCATCCGAAACCGTTTTTAAACTAATCAGAAAATAATCGGGAGCTGCATCGATGCCCAAGCTGGCTCCCACCGATTCCACCTGTTCAGCAAGCTGCATGGAGGTTTTCGTGGCGGTGCCTTTGGTCAAAACTGCGGCAACGAGATGCACCAGTCCTGCTTTTGCGCTGGATTCTACCCGCTGCCCTCCTCGCAGGAACAATCTTGTGGAGATGATATCCGCCGCTGGGTTTTCTGTAACCAGAATGACAATGCCATTGGGGAGTTGGCTACGATGGACGAGGCGGTTTTGGGAGAGCGCGATCGATTGGATCGCCACAGTATCATTGACAGCAGTTGGGTTTACAGCAGTTGGGTTTACAGCAGTTGAGGTTACAGAAGTTGAGGTCACAGAGTCTTCCTTATAGCTGACAGTTCTTTGAGCGATTCTTACAGTTACCGTCAATTGATTCCTTCAAGCGAGATTCCTTAAATATATAAGAGGGATGGCTTCTAGAAGTGCGTGAATCTTGCTGGCAGGAGGCATCGGGTGAGGGAGGATTGAGGGGTTAGGTAGCGGGTGTTATCAAGTCTCATTCTCCCACTCCTGAACTTGATCCACTCAGTCCTCTGGGATAGTAGCAGGATCGATCGCATTTTCCAGCAGGAAGCGCTGAGCAAGGCGGTTGTAGGTGCCAGGACCCACATACTGGGGATACTTATGCCAGCGGGTGTAGACCCAGACGACTTGCCCTTTTTCTAAAATCCGCAATTCATCAAACCAACCTCGGCATTTGGGAATGAGTCCGTTCGCGGTGTCTAGGGCTTCTGTCCAGCGCTCAAATTCCTGGGAAAACCCGCGAGTGACAACTTTGAACATAGTTTCTCTGCTGACGATAGCGTAAGGGGAACAGTAGAGCACTATCATACCAACTTCCCCTCGCACTCATGTCAACTTTCCCGATTGCCAAGAAATTCTAACCATACGCGTGACTGGCAGGGCTGAGCACGATAAGATAGCGGGGTTGTTTGATTTTAACGGTGTTACGTGCAAACTCTACCCAATCCTTCTTCTGCAACTCGATCGCAGGATCTTCCCTTTACCCTTGCTGATGTCCGCGCCGCGATTCCTGATGAATGTTTTCAACCCTCTACTTGGCGATCGTTGGCGTATTTTTTTTGGGATCTAGGAGTGCTGGCGGGGCTATATGCGATCGCAGCGACGCTAGATTCCTGGTGGTTCTTTCCCATTTTCTGGTTGGCTCAGGGCACGATGTTCTGGGCTTTGTTTGTGGTCGGGCATGATTGCGGGCATGGCTCGTTTTCCAAGCATAAGTGGCTGAATAACCTGGTTGGTCACCTTTCCCATTCACCGATTTTGGTGCCCTACCATGGCTGGCGCATCAGTCACCGGACACACCATTCCAACACCGGGAACATTGAAACCGATGAAAGCTGGTACCCGATCGTTGAGAAAAAGTACGACGAGATGAGCTGGCCTGAGAAATTGATTCGCTTCTATCTCCCACTGCTGGCCTATCCTATTTATCTATTCCGGCGCTCTCCTGGCAAAAAGGGATCGCACTTTCTCCCGAGTAGCCCTTTATTTAAGCCTTCGGAACGCAATGATGTTTTGGTCAGCACGGTCTGCTGGAGCTTAATGGTTGGTGTGTTAGTAGCGCTGACGGTTGAGTTTGGATTTGCGTTTCTGTTGAAGTATTATCTCGGTGGCTACATTGTGTTTGTGATGTGGTTGGATTTGGTGACCTTCTTGCATCACACAGAGGATGATATTCCTTGGTATCGTGGGAATGATTGGTATTTCCTGAAAGGTGCGCTGTCTACGATCGATCGCGATTATGGATTTATCAATTGGATTCACCATGATATTGGCACCCATGTTGCGCATCATATTTTTTCCAACATGCCTCATTACCGTTTGAAGACAGCGACGGAAGCGATTAAGCCCTTATTGGGAGATTACTATCGCAAGTCTGATGAGTCGATTTGGAAAGCGTTTTGGAAGTCCTATTTCGCTTGTCATTTCATTGCGGATGAAGGTTCCAAGATCTATTACCAGTCGCCGTTCAAGCGATCGGATGTGGCATCGTAATCATGTCATTGTAATTGTGATATTTCGGTAGAGACGTTCCGGCGGAACGTCTCTACCCCGCCGCCAAAAACCATGAATCAACCCCGATGATATTTCGCCGCCGATCGCAAAATTTGACAAGCCAACCGGGCTGCCCCAAACCCATTATCGATATTGACAACACCAATACCAGCCGAACAAGAATTCAACATTCCCAACAACGCTGCTAAACCATTAAAACTAGCACCATAGCCTACGCTTGTGGGAACAGCAATGACAGGACAATCGACTAAGCCTCCCACCACACTAGGCAACGCACCCTCCATTCCTGCTACAACAATAATCACATCGGCATCGGCTAATACTTGAACATTGCTCAGCAAGCGATGAATTCCCGCTACACCCACATCCCAGAGACGTTTTACTGTAAATCCTGCTAACTCTGCGGTGACTGCCGCCTCCTCTGCTACGGGTAAATCTGCCGTCCCTGCCGACAGTAGCGCGATCGCCCCCACTCTTTTTTCTCCCCATCCCGCTCCCGATCGCAGGGCACAAATGCGGGCTTGGGCAAAATACTCAACCTCTGGTAACATTTGCCGAATCCATTCATAGACCTCTGGTTCAATTCGCGTTGCCATTACTACGGCACTCCGATCGCGCATGGAGTTCATAATGGCTGCAATTTGTTCGGGGGTTTTGCCGGGGCCCCAAATCACTTCTGGGAAGCCTGTACGTAGGGCACGATGGTGATCGACATGGGCAAAGGTTCCTACGGATTCGTAGGCTAAGTCTTTGAGTTGGCTAAAGGCAGCATCGGGATGAAGTTGTCCTGTTGCAACGGCTTGCAGGAGCGATCGCAGCGTTTCCGGTTGAGTCATGGGTGCAGCATGAATGGAGATACGAGATCTAGTTTAAGTTGATTATCGGGCGAGGTGATGAAAAACCTACAAGAAACGACGGAAGCGGGCAAAAATTTGTGGCAAACCGGTGGGGAAGTGTTGAAAGCGATCGCCCCTTGGCTAGGAGTGGCGGCCACTGCGTTGGGAGTGATTTAGCCTGAGATTTTCCAGTGATTGCGGAGATTCGATCCCCCTAAATCCCCCTTAAAAAGGGGGACTTCAAACCAAAAAACAAACGAGAATGAATCGAACAACGATCGCTGCACCCTTGAATTTGGCTCGGTTCCCCCTTATCAAGGGGGCTAGGGGGATCGCCCAAGATATCGGAGGGGACTTCAAACTCAACAGCAAACGGGAATGAGACCAACAACGATCGCTGCACCCTTGAATTTGACTCGGTAACGAAAACGGCATTGGAACGAATTTGTTTAAAGTTTCAATCCCCTTGCGGGGAGTAGGTGATGAAAGAGTTAACGAAAAGGAGAAAGTCACATGTGGGTACTGAGGTTTCAATCCCCTTGCGGGGAGTAGGT
>JAYKGX010000315.1:0-5876 GCA_035285565.1 Synechococcales cyanobacterium | reverse complement strand
GGCAGGCGATCGTTCAGGGAATTTCCAATCTAATCCTCAAGTCAATTCCCAAGTCAATTCCCAATTCAATCCCCAAGTCAATCCCCAAGTTAATCCCCAAGTTAATCCCCAAGTTAATCCCCATGGAATGGAATCGGTGATGGGCGTGCGCTATGTCAGCTTTAGCCCCGATGGTCAGACTCTCGCTGCTGCAACTGGCAATAGGATTCAACTCTGGAGTCGCAATGGCAAATTACTGAACACGATCGCAGACTATCGCCGTCCGGTTCTCAGTGTCAACTTCAGTCCCGATGGTCAACAGTTAGTTGCCACGAGTGAGGATGGGACGATGCGCTTGTGGCAAATCAATGGCACGCCCATCAAACGCTTATTTGAGGGAAATCTCCTCCATCAAGCTAAATTTAGCCCCGATGGTCAGACCCTGGCTTCGGTGGGAGGCGATACGATCGTTAAACTGTGGAATCCAGATGGCACCGTGCTGAACCTCCTGCAAGGGCATCAAAATGGAGTCTATGACCTGAGCTTTAGTTCCGATGGACAAACGATCGCTTCTGCCAGTGCGGATGGAACGGTGCGCTTGTGGCGGCGGGATGGGATAGCGTTGCAAACCTTGCAGGGGCATCAGGGAGATGTGTATGCCAGTCTATTTAGCCCGGATGGACAAAGGATCGTTACGGCAGGTGCAGACAATCTGATTCAAGTATGGCAACGGGATGGTAAACGGTGGCAAACGCTGACGGGGCACAAGGGTTTAGTTCATGGTCTGGCCTTCAGTCCCGATGGGCAGGTGTTGGCTTCTGCCAGTTGGGATGGCAGTACGAAACTCTGGAGCCGCGAGGGGAAATTAATCAATACATTGACGGGGCATACAGGACAGGTCTATGGCGTGAGTTTTAGTCCAGATGGGGCGATCGTGGTGACTAGCAGCGGCGATGGCACGATTAAAATTTGGGATCAGCAGGGCAAATTGCTCAATACTTTGCGGGGGCATAAAGATGTGGTTCACAATGTCAGTTTCAGTCCTGATGGGCAATCCATGGTCTCCGCCAGCCATGATAAAACACTGCGTCTGTGGAGCCGGGAAGGAGGATTATTGAAAATTTTTAAGGGACATACTAATTGGGTTCATGCGGTGACCTTTAGTCCGGATGGGAAAATGATTGCCTCTGCCAGCCACGATCGCACGGTCAAACTATGGGATTTAGAGGGAAAGCTGTTGCGCACCTTGGAAGGTCATACCGATAAAGTACTCGGGATTACTTTCAGTCCAGATAGCCAGATCCTAGCTTCTTCCAGCACCGATCGCACAGTACGGCTCTGGGGGATTCATGGCAATGCGATCGCCACACTGCGGGGCCATGGGGATACGATCCACGGTCTGCATTTTAGCCCCGATGGTAAAACGCTTTCCTCCGCTAGCGCTGACAATACGGTAATTTTATGGGATTTGCAACATCTCAATCAGCTTGATGGATTGCTGGCACAGGGCTGTACTTGGCTGCGGGGCTATTTACAGCACAATCCCACTGTGGAAGAAAGCGATCGATCGTTATGTCAAAACATCGTTATGTCAAAGCAGATGATGGATCGTGAATAGCCTGGATTCTCTCATGCTAGCGCGATCGCAATTGTACTAGACTTGCCCTAATCCATTCTTGCTATAATGGAAGGCAGTTTCGATTGGAGACTTCCTGCGCATGACTGAGCTGACGATCGCCCTATCAGAAGTGGTCAACGTCTGGAATCAAATAAAGTTTCGATCGCCACACTCAACCCAGGTAGGAGGGGTGAAGTTAACGTATCGGACGACAATAGCGTACAGACTAATTGCAGGATGCCATCCTGGTGACGATACAGCTCGATCGTTTTAAGTTGCCAATTCACAATCCAATATTCTTGCACGCCATGTCGGGAATAGAGTTTGAGTTTCACTTCCTTATCGCGCTGATGGTTTTGCTCACCTGGGGAGAGGATTTCCACCACCAGTTCCGGCGCAACGGTTAGATGTCCTGCCTCATCAATGCCCGTTTCAAGGCGATCGTGGCTCACCCATACCAGATCTGGAATCACCGCATCGATCGGTGTAAAAATGACTCCCGGCGTTTGAAAGATTTTGCCTAAACCCGTTTGCTCAGACCAAATGCCTAAGCGAATATTCAGTTGACTGGCGACACCTTGATGGCGGATGTGGGGGGCGCGTGTCACGTAGAGTTCTCCGTCAATAATTTCATAGCGCTTCCAGCCGTCATCATCCGACATAACTGTCAGGTCACGGGTGGTCCATGGGAGTGGCGTTGAAACCATGGCAAAGGTTCCCAGATGGATGAAGGGATGTGACTGATTGTAGCAAGTTTTTTGTAGTAAATTTTGGTGACAAGGCGATTAGCGGTTACGGAGCTAGGTGGAGCTGATGGTTAAGAGAAGGGGGGCGATCGCTCACTGCTTCGATCGATTTAGCCAAATACCGCGTATTCCCACCGCACGGGCAGCTCGGTAATCTTCTTCTAAACTATCGCCAATGTGCCATGCTTGCTGAGGCGGACAATTATGTTTTAACAACGCCATCCGGAAAATATGAGTGTCAGGTTTGGCAGCACCAATTTCAGTGGAAATGGTAATGGATTGAAAATAATCGATCAGTTGCAATGATTTCAAAACGGAATAAATGCGGGAATCAAAATTGGATAAAATCCCTAACGGAATCTTGAGATCATGAAACCGTTTTAGTGTGACGATCGTGTCCTGATAAAGCTCCCAGGGTGCGGCGGTGGCAAAGTGGCTGTACAATTCCGCAAAGAAGGCATCGAAGTCCTCAAACTGAATTAAAACCCCAGCTTGATCAAAGGTCGATTGCACAATCCCTTTCCACCAAGCAAATTCCTGGGCAGCAACGGCGGTAATGGGGTATCCAGGAAAGGCAGGTGCTCCAGCTTTTTTGAACGCAGCATAGAAAGTGGAGTCTAACGTTTGAGGGGCAACTTCCACCCCATGGCGATCGGCGATTTCTGCGTAAATGCTGCCCACACTGCCTTTTACACCAAATAAGGTGCCGACCGCATCAAAAAATATTACTTGGGGTTGAGACATATCACAATTCCAGATAGCATTTTATTCGGGTTAGTTGGAAGGGCGATCGCCCGCTGCCGTCAGTAACTGTTCCAACGGACGGGTGAGCCAACTGAGACCGACTTTAATTTGATGATCGAGGGTGGGCATCCGGATCAGGTAAATTAAGCGTCGTGCGAGGTGGGCGGGTAAGCCATTCAGTTGCAGTCCCAGGCCTGCCAGGGTTGCATTTTCGGTTCCCAGGGTCATCATTTCGCCCAAGTGTTGATATTTAAACGGTAGCAGGGGGCGATGGGTTAACGAAGCCCAAAGGTTCCACCCCGCATAGTCTGATTGTTGAAACGCGGATTGAGCGGTAGGGGGCACGATTTGACCTTCTGCATCCAGACCATCGGCGAGATCGCCTAGGGCAAAGATCTCTGGATGGTTGATCACTTGCAGGGTGGGAGTAATGCGGATTTGACCTCGGGCATTTTTTTCCAAGGGCAGGGGCCGTACCACTTCTGCCACCTGGGTGCCCACCGTCCACAGCACCAAATCCACTGCCAACGTTTCTACCGTATCCTGATACCGCAAGGTCAAACTCTCAGCGGTAATTTGCTCCACCCCCGTTTCCAAATCCAGAAAAACCCCCCGATCGCTCAACGCTTGTTCCGCCGCTTTGCGATTAAAGGGAGGAGAATTGCGCAAAATGCGATCGCCCAGTTCCACCAGCCGCAGTCGTCCGCGATCGCCCAACCGTTCTGCCAGCTTACAAGCCAATTCCACACCACTGTAGCCCCCGCCAATAATCGCCACCCGGATGCGATCGTGTTGGGTCTGTTCCAAGACTCCTAACCGTTCCTGCAAGCGGTATGCATCTTCCAACGTGCGAAAGGGAATGGCAAACTCTGCCGCACCGGGCACCCAATCCATGGGAGTTTCTCCGCCCATTGCCAACACGAGGCGATCGTAGGTCAAACTGGGTTGTCCGGCAAGCTGCACCTGACCCTGGGTGATATCGATCGCTTCCACCTGGGTTTGAATAAACCGAACCCCCGTATTGGCTAAAATTTCCACATAGGCTGGAGCAATTTCCCAACTTTGCATTTCCTGAGTCAGCAGCTCATACAACAAAGGCGCAAATACAAAGCGATCGCGCTGATCAATCAAAACAATTTCTGGTTTGGGATGACCGATCCAAGGCAATTGACTCAGCCGCAGCGCTGTGTATAATCCCCCAAAACCGCCACCAAGGATGCAAATGCGAGACATGAAAATTCCGCCTGAGTTTCAGAAGGACTGCTAGCAAGGATGCTACTAGCTTATTGTGCCACGATTTTCTCCTTCCTGTGGCTGAACTCGGCAGACCAGAACCAGCGATCGCCCCCCCTCTCCCACTCCCCCCCTCCCAAAACTCCACTCCAACAAACTTGCAACGCTACGCTTGCTCCAACGGCGACTCCATCAAAAAGGCTTCCCAATCTTCCAAAGTATCTAAATCGATCGCCCCCTGGGGAAAGGGAATGGTGACCAGACGATCGCGATGGGCTTGAATCACTGACCTTGCGCCTTCATCAGCGGTGAGCTGTTGTAATTCTCCAAAAAGGCTGCGATCGAACAAGGCAGGTACTCCCACGGTTTCCCCATAGGCACAGGCGACGATCGGGGCTTGGGTTTGCTGGTATTGCTGAATCAGTTGCTCAATTAGTTCCACGGAAACATGGGGCTGATCGCACAGGAGGATCATGGCGGCGGCGATCGAATTCGGCAGGGCGGCAATTCCAGTCTGCAGCGAGCTGCTCATGCCCAGATCCCAATCGTCGTTAATCAGGATTTCCAGCGGCAAATCAATTAATTCTAAGCTTAACACTTCATGATAAGCCCCCAACACGACGAATTTTGCTTCTCCTGGGGCTTCACAGACCCGATTTGCGATGTACCGGAGGAGCGATCGCCCCTGGACGGGTAGGAGTTGCTTTGGATAGCCCATTCGCTGGGAACCCCCCGCTGCCAGAAGGATCAGCGCAATGGAACGATTGAGACTCACCATACCCAACACCCACCTTGAATGCCCATGCATGAAAACATCTGTTTGATTATAAGGGTGTTTAGATCATAAGTCCTCTATCGGTTGTATGAATCGGAGCAGACCGATCGCGCAGCCAGCCGCCAGACCGTTGTGCAAACACGGCTTGAATTTCTGCTACGATCGCCAGGGCAATTTCCTGCGGTGTTTCCGCTCCTAGATCTAACCCGATCGGACTATGAAGGCGCTGTAATTGTTGATTTGTAAAGAATAGCCCTGACTGTTGTAATTCCTGCAGGATTTGTTGCGATCGTCGTTTAGGCCCTAGGAGACCGATGTAGGGCACTACAGAGGGTAGCAGCGTTTTTAGCAAAAACTGATCGCGCAGATAGGCATGGGTCATTACAACTGCAGCGGTTTGGGGCGTGAGAGCGAGTTGATATTGTGCGACCTGTTCTGGCTCACAAAAAATGATGTGATCTGCTCCAGGAAAGCGATCGCGATTCGTATAACCGGGACGATGGTCACAGAGGGTTACTGTCCAGCCCAACCATTTTGCCTGTTCCACCAAGGGGATTGCATCATGTCCTGCCCCAAAGATCAGCAAGCTAATCGGAGGGTGGATTACTTCTAGCAATAGGTTAATTTCCGCTTGATCAACTTGGTAAGTTTTAATTTGGGATTTTCCGAGCGATCGCGTCTGGTGTAAATCAGATTGTACGAGACTGATCAAATTAGCATTGGTTGCTTGGATGATATCATTGAGAAAGATGCGATCGCCTAGATGGATTGGGAAATCGGT
>JAYKGX010000314.1:0-15060 GCA_035285565.1 Synechococcales cyanobacterium | reverse complement strand
CGGGGTTGCGGCGGTGCAACGTGATAAGTTTGAAGTACCACCTAAAAACTTTCACAGCAATGAAACGCACCATCCGCAACTGGTCTGAGTATAACGCAGGATTAAAGCAGCGAGGAAGCCTGACTTTATCACCAGAATTTTTCATAAAATAGACATCACAGAACACTAGGAAAAAGTAACCTGATAGAGATCAAAGGCCTCACCAGGCAGGGTTTTGACAATTTTTGCCCCAACCGCCTTCAAACAATCTTGCCAGTAGTCTAAAGGCTCCAGGGTAATTTCTGCCCCCAGGTAGGTTTCCAAAATTGCCCAGTTTTCTGCCAACTCATGCTCCGGGTTCAAAATATCAAACACAAAACTGCCATTGGGTTTCAGCACCCGCTTCACTTCCCGACAGACGGAATCCCAATAATCTAAACTGTAATAGCAACTCCAGCCCGTCGCGATCGCCAGATCAAATTGCGGATCTTCGTGGGGCAGTTGGTGGGCACCCCCTAGGTAAACACCCTTAAACAACTTGGAATTGAGCTGGGGCGCACGGGAGTTCAGAATATCACGGGCAACCGAGCTGATCTCCTGACCATAGAAATAGGCACCCCAATCTCGCCAGGGATAGACCAAAAAGCTGATACCACAACCGAGATCCAAACAATGCTGGTTCTTTTGGGGTTTTGCCAGCTCCCAAAACGGTGAAGCAAGCCTGCCCTGCAATTTTCCCGCTGCCCAGTCCGGAAAGATTGACATTGCTTCTACCTCAGGTGGTAGTGAAAATGCCTTTCCTTGATATTCCTGGTTATAACGGTTTGCGATGATCTGAATCATCTCTTGCCAAGACTTGCTGCTCATTCCGACCATATGTGATAACGCACCAACTCCTTATTCTACCTCCTAGCGCAGAAGCAATCACTCCAACTTTCAATTGATTTAACCAGAGCGGAATTTCAGTACAAAGTATCTATCTCAAGCATTCCAACCCTTTATGCGCCAGGTCTTTCGCGGGGTTTGAACCAAGTTGCTAACCCATAACCGATCGCAATGCCCACAAAACTAGCGATCAGATCGAGCCAATCCAGCGATCGATTGGGCGATAACCCCTGACAGACTTCTTCTACCGTGGTGAACAGACTAAACAGCACCGGAAAGAGGGGGAGCGATCGCCCTCGAAGACGCATGGAGCGATAGTTGAATAACCGATGACCCAAAAAGGTGGCCATACCGTAGAGAAAGAGATGTCCAAATTTATCGTTTTGAGTTAGTTCTGGGGGCAATTTGCCCAGATAGGCCAGCAACATAATCAACAAAAAGACGGAGAGATAGACGATCGCCCAAATCCGCCAACGGAGGTTTGCTCGCGCCTGGGCCACGGAGAACGAAGTAGGAGATGGAGAAGCTTGTTGTAAAAATTTGAACACCATAATACCTAGCGAGCATGAGATTTTCAGGCTAAAGGACTTGACCTAGATTGGCGATCGGGGCACCAAGCCGGGTCAGGCAACCCAGGGATTGATACCGCACGGAAACTTGAAGCTATGCAATACCATTCTTCTGAGTTTGCAGTAGTCCCGTTACTTCCGCGATCATTGCCCCATACCAGCTTGATTTTCAACCGCTTTAGGACGTATTTTCTCCACCTGGGGGCGGTTCGGCAGGATTTGTGGCATTGATTTTTTGATTGGGTATCAAAAGGCTGCTGAAAGTGCTATCAGGCTCGCTCGCCCTCTGATTTGCGGATCCGAATTTTCCGGGGTTCGCCCTCGCCCATCGGCAGAGCACGCCATTGGGTCTGCCGTCATAAAGGGAACGGGAAGGAATTGCATCCGTGGCAGCGATCGTCATTTGCCACAGCGAAGTGTAGAATCAAGAAGAAAAGTACTTTGAATTGAGCATAAATTGAGCATAAATTGAGCATGAATAGTTATCAATTTAAAATCAAGCAAATCAGAACTCAACAACAATGGCACAAACGATTAAGAAAATTTATTTACATTGGACTGCAACAGATTATCAATGGGCAGAGTCTGGGCACTATCACACCGTCATTTTAGGCGATGGTACCGTTAAACGGTTGACAGGCTATGACCAAGCCCTTGGAGAACACACCGCTAGACGCAATGAAGAATCGGTCGCGATCGCGATCGCCTGTATGGGAGAGCGCCCTTGGTTAGATTATCCACCCACCCAACAACAGATTGACAGCCTCTGCAAAGAAACGGCTCAGTTAGCCTTTCGGCTGGATTGGCAACCCCAGGATATTACGATCGCCCGTGTGATGACCCATGCAGAGGCTGCTGCCAATCGGGACTTTCCCCTAGAACAAGTGCGCAAAGTGTCGGAATTCACCGCACCCTGTTCTACCCCACAAGTGAAAGCCTATGAGGACAAAGCCAGAGCCATTGGACTGCCCCACGAAAATTATGGACCGACCGAGTGGTTTGATGGCTGGCCGGGTGGATTTTGTGAACGCTGGGATTTGTGGCAATTAAAGCAGAGCGATCTTCCGGGAGAAGGGGGAATAATCCTGCGGGAAAAAATTCAACGTCATTTACAGCAGTTGATTCATCAAGCTCCCAAGGCTGCCCAACCCACCAATCCCCTAAAAATCTATCAAGGCAGCCACCCGTTGACCGTTGGTAGAATGCTGGCAGATAATCGTTGTTATGCCAAAATTGCGGATCTAGCAACAGCCTATGGGATGGAAGCCACTTGGAATAATCCGCAGCGCTTTGTCAATCTCCGAGGTGGCACCCTTAAACCCAAGTATTTAGACAATCCCAATTTAACCTCCGGGTATCCTGTGATTGATATTTACTTCAACCGCCCAGAAGATGTGGCTGGCAATACTATCCACGATCGCAAGTTTCCCACCCGTCCAGTAATGCAAGGTATTTTATTGAACGGATCTGTTCACGTATTAGTTGCTGATTTTTGTCAGGAATTTGGCATTGAATTAACCTTGAACCGGACAGAACCTGCCATCTATCTTGCCCTGCCACCCAGCACTAGATCGCTAAAACCATCACCGACTAAGCCCTAGAAGAGATGTAGCACAACAACACCTATACAACACCCATACAACTCAGTCATTCCCAACGGAATCCATATTTACAGCGATTTTTAGTTGGGTAAAACACAGTTTGGATTAGGAGAGGGGGAGAGGGGGGACGTGGCTTATTGATCTAAAAACGGCTGTAAATCGGCGAAGCAGAAAATTAAAAGTTCAAATCGTCGATCGACACTTCCGAGAAATTGGGCGGCACCACGGGAATTGTGGCGATGGCTTTGTAGCTTTCTCGCTTTGTGAATGTTTCGATCGCGATCGCCTCTAGCTGAATTTCTAAACTCCCCATGGGCACAGTTAGCTGGGTAATGGTTTCTAATTCATCATGACCGTTGGGTACAAAATCCACTAGGTAGCGGGGTCCATCTAATAGGGTGCGAGTTTGGCGATCGTTAATCCATAGCTTCACGTAGAGCTTAGGCAATAAATTCGGCAGTTTAACTTTCACCAGCAAAGACTGTCCTGCAACCACTTCATGAACTGTTTCAATCTCCAGTTGGGGAGTGGGAATGGCTTGGTCATCTGAAATTTTGAAGGGATTAGGTTGCTGATGGAGAGTGTCTCCAGAACTTTCGCCATGATTGCCCACATTGGGCAGGGGGGAAAAAGGATTGAAATCTTCCAAGACGATCTCTTGCTGACCCGACTGATGTTGTCCCGTGGGCGCAGCAAAGGGATTGATTGGCAAGGCGGGTTCCTGCGGTGTTGCGGCTTGAATTTCAGCGCGGGTATCCTGGGCAAAGGAATTCAACCGATTCATAAACCGATCGCCTAGGTTGCGTGCCTCCAATCCATCTGGCAGGGGAGTGGCAGTCACATCAATCGTTTGAACGGATTCATCTTCAGCATCACTCTCATCAGAGGCAATCGCCTCTGTGTCAAACAAATTTTCATTTAAGAGGTCCGCATCATTCAGTTCACTATCTGACCCAGAGTTGTCTGTAGAACTGGCAGCAGCAGAACTAGCATCAGATGTAAATAAATCTTCATGTAATGCTTCTTCTAGCGTTTCCCCTAACAATTCTTCTTCTAATAACGGCAATTCTGCTAGCAAATCCTCCTCGGAGACCATAGGGCTTTCCTGATCCGGGAATCTCATGGGAAAGTCAGACAAATCCAGTGTCTCTGCATCGCTTGCCTCAGTCTCATTGAAGAGATCACCCACATTATCCATGGGTTGGGGCGGGGCGGGTTTGACAAAGCTAGGCAAGTCAATCGATCGCTTTTCTTCCCGATCAGGATCAGGCGTATAGATCTGTGGGGGGAGTTGGGAGGCAGAACTAACCTGGAAAGTCGGTGTGGCAGAAGCGGGGGGCGGTGTTTGGATAAAATTAGCAAAGGCAGCATCGAGTTGTGTAGAGGATACTTCTGGCTGAGGTGCATCTATTCCTAGCTCCAAAGCTTCCATGGGCTGCAGAGTCATGTTTGCCAGAAGATCTTCTAAATTGGCTGTTAAGGTAAAGGCATGACGGGTCAGCACCACTTGGGAAGCACGATCGCACAGTTCTACTTCACCCAACATCAATTGGGCAGGCAATGGATCGGGCAACCGCAAACTGATTTGGAAAAACTCCGGGAGCGATCGCAATTGCCAGCGCTGTTCCTGCTGTAAGATGATGGTTCCAGTTTGAGGATCGCGAACGATGGCGCGTAAATCTGCATCAGATAACACACAAGGCTGCTCTGCCTGAATTTCTCCATAAATGGACAATGCTATCTCTGGCTGTACTTCATAGCTATCCGATCGCAGGTTCAACGTTAAGGGGGGTAAGGTTTGCAGATCTGTTGACTGAGCGTCTGTCAACTCCTCTGAACAGTCTTCTATGATCGTTTCCCGGCTGTAGTCGATCGATCGATCATCAAATTGACTCTCTAATGACTGACTAATCTGATCATCAACCCGATCGTTTAATCGATTTCCCAATTGCACATCTAATGAATCTGACCATGAATCTGCAATGGGTTCACCAATGATTATATTTGCATGGCTGAATGACGCTAAATTGGCGATCGTATCCGGGGCAGATTCTGCCGTCAACCCTTCCGTCAAATGTTCGCCTTCTGCATTTTGCAACTCACCAATCCAGTGATCCTCTTGTTCAGCTAACCTAGGTTGCGACTCCTGTAGCCCATCAATCCACTGATCTTCTTGATCGGTTAAATCCGCATCAAAGGCATGTTCTAATTCCAGATCATCCAAAGTAGCTGAGAGATCGGCAGCTAGAACAGCATCCTGGGGCTGCAATTCATGCAAGTCTGTTGCAGAAGCGGCGATCGTGGCTGTCAAGATTTCTGCTGGCTCTGGTTCAGAGGGTTCCTGCGAGACTAATTCGAGCTGGGGTGCCGCAGTTGCAAGCGGTTGAGGGGCTTGCCAATCAGGATCCCAATCTCCTACAGTGTCTAATTCCTTCGGCAACACATGGAGGTGTACGGAATAGTGGCAGCTCGTTCCCATCAGTTCCGTCATCACACCACTGGTGCAAGCGAGTTCCCAAACCCCAGGTCGTAGCATCGTAAAGGGAATCACCACCAGCAACCCCTCGCGGTTCGTGCGATTGGCTCGTCGTTGAGTGCGTCGTTTGGGTGGCACTTCCTCTGTAGCTTCGTGGGTAATGTGAATTTCTAATTCGGTATTTAGATAGTTCGATCGCGCCATCACCCGATAGCGACCCTCCAGAATCTCCACGGCCGGAGACTCCAGCGGTAACCAGGTGCGATCGCCCTCCTGCTGTAGCAGAAATTCCCAATACTCTTGTCCAGCCATGGCGCTAACGAATCCTTGTGAGCGGCAGATTGAGAAAACACTATCCCTAGCGTTATATCCCACAACTTGGTCTACAGTCTACCGCAGGGATCGAAGAATGGAGAATTAAGAATGAAGAATTAGGAGGAAAAGCCAGATTCGTTACCCATGCCCCCGTAGAGACGTTCTGCCGCAACGTCTCTACCCCATGCCATTATGCGCTGAACCGAATTTTGAGATAATCCTCTTCCATCTTGGCTCCAGCAGGTTGGAGGGCGGCTAGAGCTTGGGGCAGAACTAGGTTGCGGCGGTGATTGCCAATCCGCACGTTGAGTTCATCGCCTGTCTTGCTCAGTTCAATCTGGGATTTTTCGATACCAGGAAGGTACATTTCCAGACTGTATTGCCCTTCCGTTTGGACAACGCGCAGGGTGGTTTCCTTGTAGTAGACCTGGGCAGGATCCTCAGTGCCGTGGAAGAGGGTGTCTTTTAAGCGATCGAGAGCTTCCAGACCACACATTTCTTCAGAATAGAGCGGGACTTCTTTGATGGGCAGGGGTCGGAAGTTGTCGTGAATCTCCTGCTTGTACTGCTGCTGATTTTCTTTCCAACGCTTAAAAAATGGATCCGTAACACTTTCTGGAATGATGCGGTTGGCGATGACCATGTCTGTGGCAACGTTGTAGAGGCTGAGGTAAGCATGGGCCCGCAGAGATTCCTTGATTACCATTTTTTCTGGGTTCATCACCAAGCGCACGGAGGTTTGGGTGGGATCGGTGAGAACCTTTTCTAAGGCTTCGATCTGCTCGTAGAACTCGTAGGGGGCATCCATGACTTCTTTATCCGGGAGCGAGAATCCGGCGATCGGGCGGAAGAGGGGTTCCACCAGGGGTCGGAGTGCCATGGACATGCCTTGGAAGGGTTTGTAGAAGCGGCGCATATACCAGCCACCCACCTCTGGCAGGCTCAGCAGGCGTAGGGCAGTGCCTGTAGGGGCAGAGTCGATAATCAGGACATCATAACCATTTTCGTCGTAGTGGCGTTTCATCCGGACCAAGCCAAAGATTTCATCCATACCGGGAAGGATGGCGAGTTCTTCTGCCTGTACGCCCTCTAGCCCCCGCGCTTGCAGAACTTGGGTGATGTAGCGTTTGACGGCTCCCCAGTTGCCTTCCAACTCTGCTAAGGCATCCAGTTCTGCCCCCCAGAGGTTGGGTCGCACCAGGCGAGGATCATGTCCCAGTTCCATATCAAAGCTATCTGCCAAGGAGTGGGCCGGATCGGTACTCAGCACCAGGGTGCGATAGCCCAGTTCGGCACAGCGTAGCCCAGTTGCAGCCGCGACGGAAGTTTTGCCTACGCCACCTTTGCCTGTCATGAGGATAATTCGCATAGTGCCCTCGAACCTTAGAGACCTTTTTACATTTGTTTATATTTCCTATTGTTACATAAGATTTCCGAGAGGGGGCGATCGATCTGACAAGGCGACGGCGGGACAGGTGGGGTAGAGACGCTCCGCCGGAACGTCTCTTGAAGGGATAGGAGGAGTAGAGACATTCCACCAGAACGTCTGTATAGCAAGGTATGGGATATAGAGATAGCAAAGTGAGAATCACAATAGAAAAAGGCAGCAGGATATGCCATCCCACTGCCGATCGTTTACCTTAGAAATTGCACGGTAAATGCACCCAGGGAAGCGCACCCCGATCGCTAGGTCAAGAGAGAAATTAGCCCATGGCTGCCAGCTTTCGGCGCTTGCGTAGCACAGTTGCCCCGAATCCCACTAACCCAGGCAACAAGGCAGGGGTTGGAATGGCAGCGGGTTGGAAGTCTAGGTCAATTTTGTAAGTTCCATACCCACTTCCCCCACCCCAACTTGCTAAGGGACCCACTCCTGGATTCGGGCCATAAATAGGTGTGAAGGGGAAGGAGGGAAAAATCAAATTACCACCTGCGTCACGAGGATCATAGTCGTATCCAGAAATGCCGAGATAGTAAGTACCTGCTGTGATAAATCCTTCGATCCTAGCTGCCAATCCTGTACCATCATCATCATTCGCCAAGACACCTTGCCCCAGCGCATTAAATAAGAACAACTGAGCATCGTTGAGACTTCCTGCGCCGCCACTACTATTTCCAGTGAATGCTGTCAAAAAGCCACTTTGCGGAAAGATGATTTTGAACAGGTCAGCCCGATCGTCAGGTTGGCTGCCCCGAGGCTCCTGTAGTTTGCCATTAATGTCAGTGGGTACAAAGGGAATCAGCAGGTTATCTTGAACCAGCAGGGCATTGCCTAACAGTTCTCCCGCTTCATCCGGTTGTTCCGTAAAAGTGGCTGCTTGAGCTGAGAGAGGACTGACTCCCAGGATTGTCCCTGCAGTTGCGATCGCGGAGAAACTAATCGTAACTAGCATTTTTAAAGCGTTCATTTTCAGCCTCGCATGTCATAGAAGAACATTTGGCAGGCTGCACACTGACTTGGGTGAATTGAGAAAATACAGAACCAAAATCCCGTCTAAACCCAGTATTTTCACCTTGAGTTCAGCGTTTCTACTGGAGTTGCAAATTCTGTCTTTCTGGAAATCTCGGTGTATTCCAGGACTCCCATGACGAAAAACAATAACAAATCCGCTATAAGAGGTACATCGAAAGGAGGATGACTTTACAAAAGCTTAACCAGTTATTTAGCGGAAATAAAAAATCTGTAAAATGCTACGACGATTTTTCTCATGATCTCTTCGATTACTATTCTCGTTATCATTTAATTGCCACTAGTGCGATCGCATGAAACTCTTGCTGCATCAGGGTTATAGAGATCCTTGAATTATCTTCATTTAAAAAATAATTCAGTTAAATAGTAGAATGATTCTATATTTTTTAGAAATAAAATTAAGCATCACCCGCCAATTGTGTATGAAAATAGAATGATTCTATGATTTCTAGAAATAAAAATAGCCCGATCGATCGGGCTATCCATTTCAGATAGGATTAATCTGGTTGTTTCTCGTTGTGTTTCTAGCGTTTATAGAAGGGTTTCTTCACCACCGTTGCCGGATAATTCTTACCCCGAATGCTGACTTGCACCGTTGTCCCTAGCGTTGCCAAAGAAGTGGGTACATAGGCAAGGGCGATCGGATATCCCAATGTTGGTGATAAGGTTCCACTGGTGACTGTTCCAACGGGTTCACCTGAATCCATCACAGGATAATCATGGCGGGCAATATTACGACCTTCCAGCGTTAAACCCACTAATCGCCGCTTCACCCCTTCTGCTTTTTGCTGGGTCAGAATCTCGCGAGCGATAAAATCGGCTGACTTATCCCAATGCACCAACCAACCCAATCCCGCTTCCAAAGGCGTGGTGTGATCCGTGATATCCTGCCCATACAGACACATCGATGCTTCCAACCGTAGGGTATCTCTAGCTCCCAACCCACAGGGCATGACCCCTGCTGCCAACAGTGCCGTCCAAAGCGCCTTGCCCGTTTCTGGATCAACCATCACTTCAAAGCCATCTTCTCCGGTGTAGCCTGTTCTGGCTAAAAATGCAGGGTGACCGAGTACGGTGGATTCCAGATGCCCAAAGGCTTTTACCCCTGACAGATCGGCCGCCACTAAGGGCTGGAGCAGGGCGATCGCCTGGGGACCTTGCACAGCAATTAAAACTTGTTCAGCGGAACGATTGATCAATTCCACTTGACTCGCATCCAGATGACTGACCATCCAATTGAGATCTTTTTCCATTGTGGCAGCATTCACAATTACGACCCAGCGCTGATTGTTTCCGGTGCCTTCTTGGTAATAGAAAATCAAATCATCAATAATTCCCCCTTGTTCATTCAGCAGCACGGTATATTGTGCCTGTCCGGGGTTTAGCCGACTCAGATCCGACGGGACCAAAGCTTGCACCTGTTCCAACACATTGCCAAGCAGTGTAAATTTGCCCATGTGGGAAATATCAAACATGCCTGCCCCAGTCCGAACCGCCTGATGTTCCTGGGTGATGCCACTAAACTGCACCGCCATTTCCCAGCCAGAAAAGCCAATTGTCCGCGCATTCCCCATCAGATCAAACAGGGGAGTCCGTTGCAAGGATTCAGTCACGGGTTAGTCCTCATTACGACGATCGTTTGCCCCATTATCTCGTGGAGCTTGCTGGTCCGTCTATTGCAACAGCCAAATCACAGGCATGACCCCCAAGCCCGCCAGCAGCAGCAGCAGAAACAGACTTTGCCGTCCGGTCGTGCGATCGGCAAAACTGAGGGCATAGAACCCCTTGGCACAATTATTACTGGCTGCAGCAATCAAAATCGCAATGCTGGCCACTGTGACTTCAGTGGAAGTTCCTGCTGATTGAGTCAGTCCTAAAATAAATGGATCCACATCAGCAATTCCCAAAATCGTTGCCAGGGCATAGAGACCGCGATCGCCCAAAAATTTAGCAGTGTAGTGAGTGGCTGCCAAAATCACCACAAATAGCAAGGCAAACGCGATCGCCGCCCGGAGTTCCAGGGGATTGCGATCGGACGAAGGGGACGACATTGTACAGGTGACTAGGGTGCGATCGGGACGACGAAACCACAGTAATCCCATCAGGAAAGCCATTGCTGCTAAACAAGCTAAGGGAAACGTGAGGTACTGTGCTAGTTGATGATTGAATAAATTGACCAGTAAGCCTAGACGGACATACATCATCCCAGAGGCAATTAAAATAGCTCCCGCATAGCGATGGGGACGACAATCCTGGGCGGCGGCTTTGGCGAGAGAGACTGTGGTGACGGTGGAAGAATAGGCTCCCCCTAAAAGGGCAATTAAGAGCAACCCTCCCTGACCTTGGCGACTGCGTTGTAGCAAAAAACTACCATAGGAAAGGGTGCTAACGGCAACCACCACCAACCAGGTTTTAAAGGGATTAATTTGAAAAGGACCGAAGGGTTGATTGGGTAAAATGGGGAGTATGACGATCGTCAGAAACAGAAACTTGGCAAGGGTGAGAATGTCGGCGGGGGCAAAACGATGCACGAGACCTTCCAAAGCAGATTTGAGTTCTAGCAGCATCAAACTAGTAATCACTAACGTTGAAGCAACCCAGTAGGCTTCGTGATAGACCAAAGGCCCAACTAGGTAAGTGGCTAGACCTGCCATTTCAGTTGTCAACCCGGCATCGTAGGACGATCGCATTTTATGCCAGTAGGATAATGCCATCAAGCCGCCAATGACCAAAAGACCGATCGCCACAGGGAGCAAGTCTTTTTGCGCTAGGAATGCCAAGCTATAGCCAATCAGTCCAATCAAGGGATAGGTGCGCACTCCCCCAAACACATAGCGTCCCACTTCAGATTTCTGTTCTTCTCGCTCTAGCCCAATTAAAAACGAAAGAAATAGGACGAGGCAAAGTTTAAAAACATCCGGAGGAATGAGTTGGGCGATCGCATCGTTCATCACAACATGGGGAAAATAAGAGATAAGGAAGCAGTAAACTACAGGAACGGGCTTTTGTTATTTCATCTTGGTACCTCATAGTTTAACTCACATCTTTTAGGAGGACTTACAGCAATTTTTAGTTGGGTGCAGGAGGAGAGGGGGGGAGGGGGATGTGGCTGAATTGATCTAAAAACGGCTGTATGATTTATTTACCTTGAGCGCAAATAGATGAGAAAAAAGGGTGTGAAGTCATTCAAGTTCTCCAAGAACCATGGCTCGTGATGGGGCTGACTCGAAGGACTTGTGCCAACCTGATGGAGATCACAGGTATTCAGTGACTTTAATCATGATTATTTGCTCAAAAATCGCAGGAAAATAGAGATATATCTTGGTAAATACTTACTTTTTTCGGTTGTCAGGCTCAAGCATGTGATTTTTGTGTGAATTTGTCAATTAAACTGTAAATTTTTCGTCTATTACTACGTATTGTTCCGGATAAGTGTGATTAGATAAATTGGATACAAAATTTTCTGAATGCAGCTCTCAACAGTCATGCATGAAGTCACTCAGCGATCGGCTTTATAGCGATCGCCAAATTTGCTCGCCTAAAATTAACTAATAGGATAGGTCTGCTATGAATACCATTCCAAAAGTGTCCCCCCATTCTTCTTGGCGATCTACGAATACCAGTGCATCACTGTTTAGCTCTACAATCGCTTCTGATTCTCTATTGAACCCCATCAGCTATTCCTTAAATCATTCAATGATTGGATTGAGTCGATCGCTACTTTTTATTGACTCTAGTGTTTCCGATGCGCACACTCTAGCGTTGAAACTCACACAAGCTCACGCTGTAGACACCGAAGTTCATTTCCTACAAGCTGATCAAGATGCGATCGCTCAAATCACGCAAATTCTCCAAGGTCGGCAGGGCATTGACAGTCTTCATCTGGTCTCCCATGGGCGATCGGGTGGGTTGCAATTGGGGCAAAGTTGGCTGGCTGCCGAAACCTTATCTAACTACAGCGCCCAACTTCAGAGCTGGGGCAATGCATTCACAGAGAATGCCGATGTATTTCTGTATGGCTGCCAAGTGGCGGAGGGCAATACAGGTCAGACGTTTGTAAATTTACTGGCCCAATCGACAGGGGCAGATGTAGCTGCTTCCGATGACCTGACAGGAAATGCATCCTTGGGGGGGAACTGGAACTTAGAATTCCAAACCGGGGCGATCGAAGCAGTGGCATTGCAAGCGATCGACTATCAACACACCTTACTGAGCTTCTCCAGTCAGGATTTTTCGACTTCCGGCAGTTGGTTGAGTGTAGTTGAAGATGTGAATAGAGATAACAAGCTGGATTTCATTCAAGCGAGTAGTCAGACGGTGAATGGGACGACTGTCTCAACGATCGTGACCTATTTGGGCGATGGGGCAGGCGGATTTACGCCCACCAACTCACCCCTCATTCTGGCCTCAAGTGGTTTAAGCAATATTAGGGTTGGAGAAATGACTGGGGATGACAAGCTCGACTTGGTCACCACTCGGTCGCTTCCTGGCAGTCCATTTCACTTCGTCGAAGTTCACGCTGGGGATGGTGCAGGGGGCTTTAGCACCGTTCAAGAGTCTGCCTCTTCCATATCCGCCTCCCCAAGAAGCCTGCGGTTGGCTGATGTTGATAATGATGGAAAACTTAATATCTTGACCGTCAATTTTAACCGACAAAATGTCTATGTTTGGCTACGCAATGTAGGTATAACTCAATATCAAGTGGGACCTGATCCATTGGACTTAGCAGTCGGAGATTTCAACCAAGATAACAAGCTCGATTTTGTCACCACCAGTCCTACTGCAAACAACATTTTGATCCATCTAGGCGACGGCAACGGTAACTTTACCGCTCAGGCTCCTATCCCAATGGGCACTGCCCCCTCTATGATCGCCCTTGGGGATGTGGATGGCAATGGCAAGCTGGATATATTAACGGCTAATGTATCCAATAACGTTTCTGTGCTCTTGGGAACTGGCGGAGGTAATTTCTCGGCTCCTACCACCATCGCCATTGGCAACCGACCCAGCCAGATCAGCTTAGGTGATATGAATGGGGATGGGATGTTGGATATTGTGACTTCCAATAATGTCTCTAATGATGTGTCGATCGTGTTAGGGGATGGCAGAGGCAATTTTGCAGGTGGAATAACCGTAGGGGTGGGAGCCAATCCCGGCAGTCTCAACCTGGGAGACTTTAATCGAGATGGCAAGCTGGATTTCATGACGAGTTCAGATTCTGGGCTAGTTTCTGTACGGTTGAATGATATGCCTCGGTTGAAGGTTGAAGCCCTCACCAACCCCACAGAAGGCGAGATCGCTAAATTCCGGCTGACCCTCGATCGCCCTGCTCCAGAAGGCTTCACTGTCAACTTCCAATTACAGGGAACCGCCACTTTGGGGCAAGACTACCAACTTAGCCTAGACAGGAGCGAGCAAATCCTGAACTTGACCAATAATCAGCTCACCTGGAACGCTGGATCTCTAACAGCCACGATCGCCCTCCAGACCGTCAGAGATGATGTATTTGACCCGAACGAGACGATCGCTCTGAATTTACTCAATGGCGATTACTTCCTAGACAATACCCAGAAGCAAGCCAGCCTGACGATCGCTGAACGCCCCCTCACCAGCATTCTCTGGCAAAACAGCCAAACCAACGCACTCCGACTCTGGCAACTCAAGGGTCTGCAAGATGTTGGATACACCGTCGATATTGACAAACCCATTACCTTCCTAGGACAAGCGGTCATCCCTGGGCGTGAGTGGCAATTGCGCACCTTTGCTGATTTCAATGCAGATGGGCATCCAGACTATGTTTGGAAACGTCAAGGAACCGATCAAGTCGTCATCTGGTTCATGCAAAATGAAGTGATCAACAGTGTTGCCAACGTGACTGATGCTGCAGGGAATACCATCAAGACAGGGGCAAACTGGAACATTATCGCAGCCGATCAATTTAACGGAGTCAATAGTCCCAAGAGTTTACTCTGGCAAGATTCCAGTACGGGAGAATTAGCACTTTGGCAACTCAATCAACAATACCAAGTCAGTCGGGGTGATTTTGTTCAATTCATGGGCAGTCGCATCTTACCGGGTGCATCCTGGAACGTAAAATTAGCCAAAGATTTCAATGGTGATGGCAAGATTGAAGTGCTCTGGCACAATGCTGTGACTGGGGATGTGGCAATTTGGACTTTAAATGGCAGCAGCATCCAGTTTCACCAAATCCTCCATCAAGGAGTGCCCCAAGGTTGGGAAATCCTAACGGCAACGCGCTACAACAACGATAATCAACACGACATCGTTTGGCGCAATCCCAGCACAGGAGAAGCTTCTGTTTGGTATCTCAAGAGCGACTTCACCCTGGACAGTTCCAGCACCGTTAGCCCTGCTATCCCTGGGACGACCCAGATTCTAGAGGATGTCAATGATTTTGATAATGATGGCAACATCGATCAGCTCTGGTTCGATCGCAGCAACAGCTTTGCCCATATCATTCGTCCCTCTCGCCTCAGTGGTTCAGGAAGACGCGTGAGTCTAGTGCCTGGTCTTGGAGATCCCAATTGGGAGGTTGCTTTTAGCATGAGCTAGTCATCAACTGATCCACCACTCTTGATTCACCGTTAACCAAACGTCGATCGCACTTCACAGGAGGGGCGATCGGCTTTTTCTACAGCAATTTTTAGTTGGGTGCAACACAGGTTGAAGGGGGAGAGGGGGGGAGGGGGGGAGGGGGGGAGGCACCAAGAAACCAAATAACCAAATCCCCATATGCAGATATAAAAA
>JAYKGX010000313.1:0-6653 GCA_035285565.1 Synechococcales cyanobacterium | reverse complement strand
AGGGTACTACAGTGCGCGGTACGATCGCAGGTCTGATGCTGCGCCAAGGTCAAGCAGAAGGGCGAGATTTTAGTCAGGAAGCCGATTGTGATTTCAAAACGCTGTTTATTGATAATCAAGCGATTTTTCAGAATGCCTATCCAGCCTTGACTGAAGATCTCAAAATCTGCTCAACCATTCGAGTGATGCCGAGTACTGCCCTTAGCTCAAAAAACAAATCAGGCTTCAAACCTAAGAAGAATGGGGTCTTTGATACGCTAATCGATCGCTTTTGTGCGGATGCCTACGGTCGGATTTATGATCCTAACTGCCCAACGGATGGCGATCGCGTCGATGCTTTTAAGGGATTATATAGTGTTGATGATAGGCAGTATCAGATTCATTCGGCAACAACTCGGTTACTAACTCGTGTGGGAATCAACCGTCGTCGGGCAACTGCGGAAGATCAGGTTTTGTACAGTGTTCAAGTCCTGAATGAAATGAAACAACACCAAGATGATGAAGTGAATACCGTCTTTGTTGGCAATATTTGGGTGTGTGATGCACTGGCGGAAAGCTTGAGAGATTACCTGGCAGGACAAGGTGGACAATGTCGGCTGGGCGGTTCTGCGTCGCGGGGTTTGGGAAAAGTGAAACTAAAGCCAGAATCAATCGAATTGCCTTGCACGATCAAGCATCGCATCATCACCTTCAATAAAACACTGAAAACACGCTGGAAACGTTGGCAAATCTTTGGAGATATACCGACAGAATCGATTGAAGATCGTTACTTTTTCACCCTCGACTTACAATCAGATGCGATTCTCACGGAGAACTGGCAACGCACAATGGTGATTTCTGAATCAATGCTGATGCAAGCTGTAGGTTTAAAAGAGGGTGACTTAAGACTTCATCAAGCCTATAGTAGTTACGGGCAGCGATCGGGCTGGAATACCGCTTGGGGTTTACCCAAGGATAACCAGTTGATGACTACCAGCGGTTCTGTCTTTTTGTTCAGCATTGATGCCGCTGATCGAGAAGCGTGGTTGCCCAAGCTGGCAGCGTTAGAAATCTGGGGAATCGGTAGTGCGACGGCTGAAGGATTTGGTCAGGTGCGAGTGTGCGATGAGTTTCATAATGTCTTGCGGGAGGATGCGAAATGAGTGAGCTGCAAATTTCACTAAAAATTCAGAAAGGAATTCGAGAGTACGAAGACATCTTAGTCCAGAAGATCGAAGAGGCGTTCAAGAATCAATATGGCCAACTCGATCCCTCTCAGTATCAGAACTTAGTCCAAGTGGCTTTGAGTACCGAAAGTTCAGAAGTGATTAAAAATTTTTTGCGCTATCAAGTGGGACGCGATACGAAATGGGGACGGGGAAACGGATCTCTTGCTGAAGCGATTATTGTCCATATTCAAGGGGATCTAAAAAAACAGTCCGATGAAATTGCGCAAATCGCAGGCGATCCGAGTCAAGCAAATGTTGTGCATCTGGAATTGATTCGGCGTTACTTAGGCTATGGCAAACGCCATCTCACCTTTCTCAAACCCCGTAATAAATAACATTCATGCAATTTTAGGAAGGTGATTCCCGATGTTTGACGTTTTCAAAAACCGACTCGAACTGACTGGCACGCTGACCACGGTTACAGCCCTGAAAATTGGCGCAGGTCGATCGATTGAAGTTACTGATCCCGATGTACCGGTGATCAAAGATGCCTTGGGTAATCCACTGATTCCGGGTTCGAGTTTCAAAGGGGCACTACGATCGCGCCTCGAAAGTTTCCTGCGTGGCATCGATCCTCGCTTTGCGAACGATCCCAGTGAGTTAACCAGTTACTTTTGGATGAAGCAAGTTAAAGATATTAAAGAGGCAGCTAAAACAATTAAAAATGATCGGGAGCGGGATATTTATCTGACTGATCAACTAAAAGACAAGACCGACAAAGCCTCACGATTATTTGGCTCTCCTTGGCTGGCGGGGAAGCTGCAAATTCGCGATCTAACCGTTCAACCGAAGAATTGGTTTGGCCAGTATCAAAATCGGGATGGTGTGACGATCGATCGAGATACTGAAACAGCGGTGGATCAACGCAAATACGACTTTCAGGTAGTGCCTGCGGGGACAATTTTTGACTTCAAAGCAGCGGCGGAAAATCTAGAAGAGGCAGAACTTGGCTTGTTAATGCTGGGTCTAACGCAGTTTGAGAATGAGATGATTCCCTTGGGCGGCGGGCGATCGCGCGGGTTGGGGGTAGTTCGGCTCGACATTCAAGAAATGCTCTGGGTCAATCCTACCGATCACGATCAACGATTAGAATATATGCAAAACTTAGTAACGGGTGAAATGCAGTCGTATATTTTTAATCAGCAGGAGGTCGCAGTGCATAAAGCCAATTGGTCGCTGGCGCTGATCGAAGATTTGATGGCATCAACGATACCTAGTTAGCCAACTGTCTATAACGTCGATCGACGCAGGAGGGAGCGATGTCTTTCAGTAGCTACAAAAATTTAGGCGAAACAGTTAAAGAATTTCAGATTCACTACACAAAGACCAACTTTGTTGAGGAAGTAGCTTTCTCCATCTCTGACTACTTCCGACAGGATTTGAAATTGATGATGGAAGAAGGTGTCGTGGATAATTCAGAATTTGCGATTTGTCAAAATTTGATTTATCCGGTGCTCAAAGAAGTTTGGAAATGTTACCGCACTCATTTCTTGTTGTGGACTCAACAGTATCTCAACTGTGATGCCAATTTATCGGGATTTCCAGAATATGTCTTGGCACGGCGATCGCCCCTCGGTACCGTCGTATTCGATAAACCTTACTTCATTTTGGTAGAAGCCAAGCAGGACAAATTTGATGCCGCTTGGGGACAATGTCTTGCAGAAATGATTGCCGCTCAGCGACTCAATGACGGCTTAAACATTGTGGTGTTCGGTATTACCTCAAATGGCGATCGCTGGCAGTTTGGCAAACTAGAAGGTCTATCTTTTACCT
Organism: Synechococcales cyanobacterium; assembly: GCA_035285565.1. Taxonomy (GTDB): domain Bacteria; phylum Cyanobacteriota; class Cyanobacteriia; order Leptolyngbyales; family Leptolyngbyaceae; genus JAYKGX01. The sequence continues at coordinate 3,672 of JAYKGX010000313.1, read as the reverse complement.
TAAATAGTACCTTCTACACCATCCAAGATCTCGATAAACTTTTTGCGGCTGTTAACTACATTTTTCAGCAATGTGAAATCCAACTGAATACCCTTGTCGCAGTCTAATTCTTTTCTCTCTACTCGACTCTGCTCTAAGATATAGACCAACACTATGCACAAACGATTGGTTAACCACTGTACTATCCACCTTACCATCATCCCCGATGGCCCTATCTTGATTAAGTCTGGGAAAGAAGGTGCAGACCCGACGAAGCCCGACATGGAATTTGTGGAAACCTATCATGAACGGGGAAAAACGATTTATCTTCCTGGCAGTAGTTTGAAAGGGGCGCTTCGTGCCCATGCCGAGCGGATTGTCCGCACTGTGGGCGGAAGCAGTCGTCCAACGAATAGTCAACAAATTTGGGCCAGTGATCCCATGCGCGATGATGCAGAAAAATATTTCCAAGCCCAGAAAGTGACGGATTCGCAGCAGATATATCAACAGTCTTGCTTCATTGGTCAACTGTTTGGCAATACCTCGATCGCGAGTCGGCTGCGGATTGAAGATGCCTATCCAACGGGAGAAGTCAAGCTGGAAGAACGGAATGGGGTGGCGATCGATCGAGTTTTCGGCTCGGTTGCAGTCGGGCCCTTTAATTATCAAGTTTGTACCAAAGGTGAATTCAAAACCAAAATTCATCTCAAAAACTTCACCCTGCCTCAGTTGGGGTTATTAGGTTTGGTGCTGCGGGACTTAAATGATGGCTGGTTTGGGTTGGGTTTTGCTAAATCACGTGGCCTTGGAACCGTAGCAATCCAATACGACAAAGCAACCGTACAATACCCTGGCTGCATCCTCGAAAATGACCGGATTAAACAACTGGGGGCAGGACAAACCTGGGAGCGATCGACCCTACTAGGGGTGGGAATGTTTCTGACCGCCGATGAGCGGGAGAACTATGGATTTCCAGCAGACGATCGCCAAACAGACTTGCCGGTTGCAGCAGAAATGATGAGCTATGGGTTTGGGGTAGAGCTGGTTTGGTCAGGGGCACAGGTTGAAGACTTGTTGATGCGATCGGTGCAGTCCTGGAGTAAATTATTGCAAGGAGCAGCAGCATGAATCCAGCATTTGTTGGGACAAAATCGATTGATGCAGCAAGTCTGAAAGAATTCTTGCAAAGCTTGACTGCGCCGTCTCGCTATTACTTTCTGCGGTGGGTACATCGGGTAAGTGGGTTTGAGGCAGAGCCGAAAGAGTTTCCCAGCCCAGAAGGAACCATGCATACGCCCAATTTTGAAGTGCGTTGGCAGCAGACAAAGCAGGGGTACGATTTGCTGTTGCTCTGTGTAGATAAAGTGGATGAGGCTTGGGGATTTCAAGCGATCGCTGCGGATTGGGTGACTTCTGAGCCATTAGACGCGCATTTGCATCCCAAAGGAGCACTACAGGCAAAAGCAGACGATCGGCAAGATACAAGATTCCCAAAGCCGTTTATTTATCCCGATCGCCTGAAACTACAACAGCGATATTTCCAAAATCAACAGACAGGCACTGTACATTTTGTGGCTCTGACGTTAGCGCAATCGGAGGTCCAATCTGATGAACCGTAATCAACCCAGCTCACCGAAGCCCTATGATTTTGTGTCCTTTCCACAGACTAAACCGATTCTGGTAGCTCCCATTGGGCACGATCGCTACCATGGCGATCGCTTCCATGGGGCATTGTATCTGACGCTAACTGTACAAACAGCGCTGCATATTTCGACTGGAATTACGGCATTGGGCAGCGATGTGGGCAGTCGATTGCCGTTAATTAAAACAATGACGACGACGGACAATCAGCTTGTGTTGCAGGGGAGTTCGTTGAAGGGATGCCTGCGATCGGTGTATGAAGCAATTACCAATAGCACTCTAGCAGTGATTACGTCTCGATACAAAAATACGATCCCGCCAGAACGGTTACCTTGTCGTGATAAAGGAAAGCTCTGTCCTGCAAGTCGGGTCTTTGGGGCAATGGATTGGCAGGGATTGGTAGAGTTTCAGGATGCAAAGTATAAAGGGCGGGATCTGAGCACGGGATTTATGCCATCGCTGTACAGTCCGCATCCAGATAGTTCAAACTACAAACAGCGAGGTCAGGCAGCGGGGCGCAAGTTTTATTACAATATGACCAGGGTGATTAATCAGGGTGAAAATCGAGGTATCCCAGTACAGCAGGCAAATCAGCAATACACCTTTGAAACGGTGATTCATTACAAAAATCTGTTGCCAGAAGAATTGGGGATTGTGTTGTTGATTTTAGGGCAGGATCAAAAATCTCCCATTGCCCTCAAAGTCGGTGGTGGTAAACCGATCGGCATGGGGACGATGACTACAACCATTCGGGCTATTGAGCAATCCCAGGATATCACCGATCGCTACCGTAATTACAAGATCGATCAGGCAAAACTGACGGATACGGCAATGCAGAAGTTCATACAAATACAAATCAGTGCAGCCCATCGTTCAAAATTGTTGGAAAAAGAACAGTGGCAGCAGTTGTCGAGAATTCTCAAATATCCTGGAGATCATGAACCACCGGAGGGAATGTATTAATCATGAGCGAGTTAACCGATAATCAATGGAAAATTGCCCACGCGATCGCGCAAAAAATCGTGCAGAATGGAGCAAAGGCAGATGAGCTAAAGAAGGCAATGGCGTACCTGCGAACCTGTACAAATGTACCGGATGGTGGAGCGAGATTTTTTAAGTATTTGGGTAATTTGGTGGGAGGCGGCGATCGCATTGGTCACAGCAAGAAGACCGTGGAATATTATCGTGGGCTGAATGAGGCTTGTGTGAGGTATTTGAAGCCATTGCAGGATAGTCCAGCGGTGATGTTGGAGATTTTGGGCTGGGCTGGGCGATTGATTCCCTATTACAAGGAAGCCCCGATTGCAGAATTAACAGATAGGATCATGGAAGTGGAAACAAAGTCTGTCAAGCAAGAGCAAGTGCAAGCAGCAGCAGCCGTTGGATTTGCAGAAGGGCAGGTGGTGGAAGCAACGATCGAGAATAAAGATGGCAACAAAGTGACTTATGGTTTGGCAGGGGGCATCCGACTCACCCAAAAAGAACCGAAGAATGCGGTCAAACTATCTGTCAATCAGCAGGTACAAGTGGAAATCACCGAAATGCGAGACAGCGGCGTGCCGAAGAAGATCAAGATCGTTGGATTGGCTTGACAGTCGATAATTTGAGATCTACACTCACATTAGGTTTCTATATCTACTGGAAGCCTAGTCAATTTACAAAAGGAAAAAATCTATGTCCCCACCAAAGTTTTGCTTATCCGTACTTGACTCCTATCCGGCATCTCTACCCTCCCAAATTTCTGAATCTGTAACCCCGTATCGGATCATCTCCGAGACCCTTGAAGTTTGCTACAGACGTTCATCCTCCAAGTCTGAAATTGTTGCCATTCCTACCCCACCCTCCTTAGAGTTGGTGACCTTTGATCTACATATGGCTTCATAATTAGCACTCATCTGCCTACCTTATTGGTGGGCAGATGTTCATTAACAATGGTTCGGACAGAATTAAGGGGCTATGATGCCGTAGGAGCGTAGGTTTGGGTAGTTAGGATGGGATTTAATCAAAGTTGGGTCTAAATCTAACTCTGAAATAAACCTCGAAAGCAGATGG
>JAYKGX010000312.1:0-9599 GCA_035285565.1 Synechococcales cyanobacterium | reverse complement strand
ATGAAGGTGAAACTGTTGGGACATCTCTTGGGGAACAACAATGGGAATTTTAAGTGGATCGTGAGTGCGATCGCGATCGGAGCTTGTATCGCAAGCTGTGTGCCACCCGAGACGCAAAATCCCTTTGCCAAAACCACGCCAGAAAATCGAGATGGGAATTCCCCCCAGGAGTCAACTCGCTCTAAGGTGCCCCAGCAGAATGCATCGCCGCAAGCGAAGGCGGCTGAACCAGCCAACAGTGCTACACCCCTGCCCCAGCCTCCTGCACCCACTCCCGTTGCCCTGGTACCCCATCAAATTGCTCCTAAGGCTAAGAAGCTAAGTCCAGCAGAGGAGGAAAAGGAGAAACAACGGCTGGCAGAACAGCGATCGGTGAATGCGGCAACGACTGAATGGCTAGCGACCGTAACTTCGGGTCGAGCGAATGCCGCCGAAGCAGTGGTGAAACTCTATGCACCCGATGCTCTGTTATTGGGAACCGTTTCGGAGCAAGTGCGAGATACCCCCCAGGAAATTCGCGATTATTTTAACTATTTCACCCAATTGCCTCGCCTGTCAGTTTCTGGATATCGCCCTTTCATTCGAGTGTATGGGTCTGTAGCGATCAATAGTGGGTACTATACCTTCTCCTATGAAAAGGAAGGACATACGAAGGTAGTTCCGGCGCGCTATACGTTTGTCTATCGTAAAGTCAATGGTAATTGGATGATTACAGAACATCATTCTTCTGCATTGCCGAAAGCGCCTGAGTCACTGAAACCTGCTGTAGACTAGGAGCCTCAGTTGATGGAGGGATAATTTGAACGACATCACGATCCCTGCAAGCGACTTGGCAGCCTTAAGGTCAAACAACTACCTTTCCCCACCTCAGACTCAGCCAAAATCTCCCCATGATGGTGCTCCACAATAATTTGGTATGTTGTGGCTAGTCCCATGCCAATCCCAGAACCAACGGGTTTTGTTGTAAAAAAGGGATTAAAAATTTGCGATCGCACCTCATCCGTCATGCCAATGCCATTGTCCCGAATTGCCACTTGAACCCAGCCATCCTCCAGGCGCTGTGTTTGAATTTCAATCCAGGGATTCACCAGATTACCCTTTTGCTCCACCCGCTCATCGATCGCATCGATCGCATTGTTCAGCACATTCATAAACACCTGATTGATCTCCCTTGCATAACATTCCACCCGAGGCAAATCCCCATAGTGCTGTCGGATCAGAATTTCATGTCGCTCGGAATTAGGGCGTAACCGATGGGCAAGCAGCACCACAGTACTGTCAATCCCGTCATGTAGATTCACTACTTTAGACGCAGATTCATCCAAACGAGAGAACGTGCGCAGAGATTGCACAATTTGTTTGATGCGATCGGTTCCTCCCTGCATAGAGCGAAAAAGATTAGGCAAGTCAGCCATGATGAAATCGATCTCAACTTCTTCCAAAACCCCTTGAATTTTACTATGTTTTTTCTGATTGCATGGATGACTACATTGTTGATAAGCGTTAATCACTTTTATTAGTTGTTCAGTGTACTCGCTAGCATAGTGAAGATTGCCATAAATAAATGAAATAGGATTATTAATTTCGTGCGCAATTCCCGCCACTAATTGCCCCAAACCAGACATCTTTTCGCTTTGAATTAAATGGGTCTGGGTTCGCTGGAGTGTACTTAAAGTTGCCTGTAGTTCCGTTTTTTGATGGCGAAGTTGTTTCTCAGAGGCTTGGGCAATTCCTAGCGTTTCATCCAATCGGGTTAACATGGCATCTAAGCTTTGGGCAAGAATGCCAATTTCATCATGGCGCTGCTTGAGATCGATCGGAAAAGGAATCGCTTCCTGCTGCCCGACCTGCTCTGCAAAATGCGTCAAACGGCGCATCGGTCGCGTCAGCCGTTGGGCCAGTGGAAATGCCAATACCCCTAGCCCCAGCACAATGCTCGATCCAATCACCACACTCATGGCAATCAATTGATTCAACATGTTCCGTACTTTTTGTTCATCGATCCCCACGAAATAAATGCCGATCGGTTGAGCAAATCTCTGGTCAATCTCTGCCTCATGGTCATAGAGCGGCTGATAAAGCGTATGATATTTCTGATCAACAATAAAAGCGGTGCCCTCAAAGGGCTGCCGTTGTAATAAAACCCGCTCCATTGGCTCCCTTGCCCCTCGGGTGGCGATCGCCCTGGAATGATCATTCAAATAAGGGACATTCGTGCTAATCCGCATATCATACGCAAACAAGGTCGCCACCGAGATTCCCATCTTTTCTTGTAACCGATCGATCAGCGCATAATTCCGATTCAGCAATGTTCCCACAATCACCGTGCCCTGCAGTTTCCCATTACGGTGGATCGGTACGATCGCCATCATCACCATGCCAATCCGTCCATTCTCAACCGGAAACGTATTTTCGGGGAAAGGTCGTTGACTAGTGCTGAGATGGGCAATGGGTTGAGCGCGTAGGGGCATAAAGGCTTGCCGATCTAACTTCAGAACCTCCAGCATCGACGCATCCAGAATCTCTAAGCTAGAAAACGATCGCTCTCGTTTCAGCGCTTCTCGCACCACCTTGATCCGCTTAAGATCAATTCCTGGTGTAATATCGACGGGGGTATAATAAGACTGCCATGGTGTTCCACCCACCACAGGCAACCGGGGGCTATTCTGTTTCCCTTCCACTAAGATGCCAATATCCTGGGCAATCGTGCGCCCTTGGGCATCGGTAATGAAGTAGAAACTGGGTGAGAAGCCTAACTTGTATTGTTTTGCTTTTGCCAAGAACTCTTGCAATTGGTAGTCTTGAGAGGGCTGACGCGCAGCATTTAAGGGGATTGTACTGATATGGATACTCTGGGCCAGCCCTGTGGCAAGCGTTAGTTGTGACTCCTTATCAGCCCTCAGCACTTCTCCAAATTCTGCAGAGCTGTGCCGGATCTGAGCTTGCAGATCCATGTTCAGATTATGTTCCGCAAGTCTCACAATGCCATAGGTGACCCCTACCACTGGTAAGGCTGAACTCAGCAAAATTAACAAGCCTAATTTAAAACCCAACCCTTGGTCGCGCAGGCTCTGTTTCCAGTTCTGTTGTCTCACTTTCTGCAGAAGGGGGGGAACTTGCGCTATGAAAGGCTGGCTAGACAGACTTGAAAAATGCTTAATCATCACACAGGACAGAATGTTTCACCTGTTCAGGGTGCCCCGTTTATGCATAGATCACACGCTGCGCCGCAACCTAGGATAGCCACTCAAACCTCTGGAGGATAATAAAGGAAAATAACAAATTGGAAAAATCTTGATAAAAGTCCCAATTTTGTCATTTGCAATGCAGTTGTCCAAGTCTGCTTGCCGCTAGCCTGGTAAGTATCGTGCGTTCATCTGTTCAGAGCCAGAAGAATTCCTGCTTCTAGATCCAGTTTGGTGCCAGTTTATAGGGATTTGCTTGTCCCAATCATATTGCTCCCTCAATGAGACTGATACAGGAGACTGATACAGGAGATTGATAGTGAATCACCCAAATAGATGAAGTCGTACAAATGAACTATACTGGTTAAGTTGCTCGTAACGCTGAAGGGTTCCCCTTGCAGCCTCATCATTTTTTTATTCTACGATGTTCATTCCATGTGTTTTATTCCTAACACGGATTAGGCTGGGCAGGTTAGGCGTTATTGGCGTTCTGATTTTCAACTCTTCTCTAGCATAGGATAGGTCATGGTAAAAGGAGACTCCCTCAGTACCGATTCAATTCGTTGCTATCTTCAAGAAATAGGACGAATTCCGCTGCTAACCCATGAGCAGGAGGTTGTTTATGGGAAACAGGTACAGAATTTAGCAGAATTGAAGGTAGTCCAGGCAACCTTATCTGAACAATTGGGATATTTGCCCAGTTTGACCGAATGGGCGCAGGCTGCAGGGTTGACTGACTCAGACTTGAGACGGGCGATCGCCACAGGAGAGCAAGCCAAACGACGCATGGTGGAAGCCAATCTCCGCTTAGTCGTGGCGGTGGCGAAAAAATATCAAAAACGTAACATTGATCTCATGGATTTGATCCAAGAAGGTACGATCGGGATGCAGCGGGGGGTGGAAAAATTTGATCCCAGCAAGGGCTACCGCTTTTCCACCTATGCTTACTGGTGGATTCGCCAAGCCATCACTAGGGCGATCGCTGAAAAAAGTCGTCCAATCCGGCTCCCGATTCACATTACCGAAAAGCTCAATCGGATCAAGCGTACCCAACGAGAACTGGCACAACAACTGGGACGTGCTGCCTCGATGACTGAACTGGCTGCCACCCTGGAAATGGAACCTGCCCAAGTCAGAGAATATTTGCAGTATGTGCGGCTACCCCTCTCCCTAGATCAGCGGGTTGGGGATCAGCAGGATACGGAACTGAGTGAACTGCTGCAGGATATGAATGCTTCGCCGGAAGAATATATGACCAACCTGGCCCTGCGTCAGGACATTCAAGGCATGATGGCCGAACTCACCCCCCAACAGCGGGAAGTCTTGACCCTGCGGTTTGGTTTAGGGGATGGACAATCTCTCACCCTTGCCAAAATCGGCGATCGCCTCTGCATCAGTCGAGAACGGGTGCGCCAAATTGAGCGGGAAGCCTTGACTAAATTGCGCAAGCGACGGGCAGGGATGGCGAGTTACTTAGCGAGTTAAGGAGAGTGGGGAGAACGGGAGAGGGAGAGGGGGAGAGGGGGAAGGTTAATTAACACTGCCGAATCGTTTGATGCCGCTGTAGAGCACTACCATTCCCAGCAGGACGATCGCTACGCCCGGTCTCGCCCAATCCACTACCCACAGCCCCACTAACCCTAGTCCCACTCCATCTGCTAATAGCACTAGCCAGCGATCGCGTAACCCAAAGGGGATGATCGGCACGGTTGCCTGGGGTTGAATTTGGATCTGCGCCAGCAGGTTAAACCAGAGTTGGCTCAGCAGTACGATCGCACTTCCCCAACCCAGATCGACCATGGCCCCATACAAGCCCACGAGTTCTAAGCCAATCGTGCTCCAGGTGATCTGCCGAAATGCCACCACCCGCTCATCCTTGCCCCACATCTGCCCAATCGCTGCCTGCTGCAAATCCACGATCGCCATCCCGGCTAAATCCGCCCCCAAAATCAAAATTGCCAATGCCAGCCCTCGGGTTGTCCAGTCCGTCATCCTGCCCATCTGAACCAACAGCCCAATTCCGGCCGGGAGAAATAAACCAAAAATTCTGAGTGCGATCGCGTCCATGACCCCCCGAACGATTTGCGATTTTGGAGTTGCGATTTTGGATTTTAGCGCATGGGTTTTGTGCAATGCGATAGACTTAGAGGCTGGGTTAGTTAGATGTCACTTGAGTCTGATGTCACTGCCTGTGTCCTATTACCGTAAGCGCTTCCTATGACCGCGATCGCTCAACTGCAAACCCGCTTCCAACAAGCCCTGATCGCAGCCTTTGGGCAGGAGTTTGCCAATACGGATCCCATGCTGGTGCCGACGAGTAATCCCAAGTTTGGTGACTATCAAGCGAATCTCGCGATGTCCCTGGCTAAAAAGGTGGGGCAGGCTCCTCGGGCGATCGCCCAGACGATTTTGGATCATCTGCAGGTGGCGGATTTGGTGGAAATGCCGGAAATCGCAGGTCCTGGGTTTATTAACCTACGCTTGAAGCCGGATTATTTAAATGCTCGGTTGGAAGCGATGCAGGCAGACGATCGCCTCGGCATTCCCAAAACAGCCCAACCGCAACGGGTTGTGGTCGATTTTTCCAGTCCCAATATTGCCAAGGAAATGCATGTGGGGCACCTGCGATCGACCATTATTGGGGACAGCATTGCCCGGATTCTGGAATTTCAAGGTCATGACGTGCTGCGGTTGAACCATGTCGGCGATTGGGGCACCCAGTTTGGCATGTTGATTACCTACCTGCGGGAAGTGGCTCCCCAGGCGTTGACCCAAGCAGATGCGCTGGATTTGGGTGATCTGGTCGCCTTTTATAAGCAGGCAAAACAACGCTTTGACGACAATGAACAGTTTCAGGAAACGGCGCGGCAGGAAGTGGTGCGCTTGCAATCAGGGGAAGCCGACAGTCGCAACGCTTGGCAACTCCTCTGTGATCAATCCCGCCGGGAATTCCAGGAAATCTACGATCGTCTGCATATCCAACTCATAGAACGGGGTGAATCTTTCTACAATCCTTTCCTAGCCGCTGTGGTGGAAGATTTAGCCAGTTTGGGACTTCTGGTAGAAGATCAGGGCGCGAAATGTGTTTTTACGGAAGGTTTTACGAACAAAGAAGGTCAACCACTGCCCTTAATTGTGCAAAAGTCCGACGGTGGATTTAACTACGCCACGACCGATCTGGCTGCGATTCGCTACCGCACCACCCAGGACCAAGCCCAGCGAATCATCTACATCACCGATGCCGGACAGTCCAACCACTTTGCCCAGGTGTTTCAAGTGGCCCAGAAAGCAGGTTGGGTGCCCCCTGGGGTGGAGATTGTTCATGTTCCCTTTGGGCTGGTGCAGGGCGAGGATGGCAAGCGGCTCAAAACTCGATCGGGCGATACCGTGCGACTCAAGGATCTCCTGGATGAAGCGGTCGATCGCTTCCGGACGAACCTAGAAACCAAGATTGCTGAAGAAGCCGATCGTAGCGAAACGGAAGACTTTAAAACCCAGGTCTCTCAAGTTGCAGGTCTCAGTGCTGTCAAGTATGCTGACCTCAGTCAAAACCGCACCAGTAATTACATTTTCAGCTACGACAAAATGCTAGCGGATAAGGGCAATACGGCTCCCTATATGCTCTATGCCTATGCTCGGGTGCAAAGCATTAGCCGCAAAGGTGAGATCGATTTCACTCAACTGCAAGCCCACCTGCACCTGCAAGAAGAGAGCGAACTGACCCTCGCCAAACATCTTTTGCAACTGGAAGAAACGATCGCCACGGTCGCCCAGGAACTCTATCCCAATCGTCTCTGCCAATATTTATTTGAACTCAGCCAAAAATTCAATAGCTTCTATGATGCTTGTCCTGTTTTAAAGGCTGAAGAACCGCTCAAAACCTCGCGCTTAGTTCTTTGTGACTTGACGGCGCGATCGTTAAAACTTGGACTTTCTCTCCTCGGTATTTCTGTTTTAGAACGGATGTAGTCCTAAATTTTGTGGTAGGGATGAATATGACTACAATGCTTGCGCAGGATGGGGCTGCAATGCCTAGTTTTGGGGTGATTTTGATAACAGTCCCAACGATCGAGGTGGGGCAGACTCTGGCAAGGGCTTTGATCGAGGCTCGGCTGGCGGCTTGTGTGACGATTTTTCCGGTGCAGTCGATTTATACTTGGCAGGGGGAAGTCAGCCAGGATGCAGAATTTCAGTTGTTGATTAAGTCGGATTTGCGGCTGTTTGATCCATTGGAGGAAATGGTGCGATCGTTGCATCCCTATGAGGTACCGGAGGTGATTGCGCTGCCGATCGTGGCGGGTTCACAGCCCTATTTCAATTGGATGGGGGAACATTTATGAGGACTTTGATCTAAAATCCAAAGTCGCAAATCTAAAATTTAAAATCGATTGGTGGGCGCGGGATGCGCGCCCCTAACAGGGTTTCTGTGTTTCTACCGATCGCCATGCATCGGCGGCGGCTTTGACTAAACTGTAATAGGGTTCTTGGGTGACGTCGATCGCTTGTGGGTCTTGAAAGCGTTTTCCTAAGGAGCCTATCCGTTGTCCTTTTTGGATGGTTAGAATTTCACCTTTGGCATTGCGGATTCTGAGTTCGGGTTGTCCCTGTTGCTGATTCATTGTGCAGAGATAGTGGCGATCGCGGTGCTGAAATTCAATGCCTGTAAAACTATCGTTGGGCATTTTTGCACCAATGACTTCTAGTTGAATGGAGATTTCTCCTTGCCATTCGTTGGTTTTGATGCGATAGGCGAGATCGAGTTGGTTGGGAAGTGGGTAATAGTCTCCCCAGCGCCAAGCGATCGCGCTGAACCTTTTTCCGAGGCGTTGGGTGGGCTGAGGGGCTTGCAGATCGGCTTGCAGTAGGGTGAGTTTGATATGCCCACGACCGACGAGTTTTTGATCGAGAATCTGTACGTTGGGAGTCCAAAAAACGGGTTCAGCGTTTTCCATGCCACAGGGGTGAAGGGCATCAATTTCTTCGTAGAGTTCATAGTCAATGTCGTTAAAATCTACTCTGGCATCTACGGTGATTAAGGGTTTGAGGTGCTGGGGCTGTAGGCAGGTATGGGCATATTGGCTGAGGCGCGATCGCATGGGTTCTAAATTTTCGGCTTCTAGGGTAAATCCACCTGCGGCACGGTGCCCCCCATGTTTAATGGTCAAGCCCTGGCAGGTTTCTAAGCCCTCGAAGACGTTAAATTCTGGAATGCCTCTGGCGGAACCGCGAATGGTGTCTCGATCGTCTTCTGCTTCGTAGGTGCCAATAAATACGGGAACTCCGTAGCGTTCGACGAGACGGGAAGCGACAATGCCAATCACACCATGGTGCCAGCCCGGTTGCACTAGCAGGAGTACGCGATCGTCTTTTGCATTCACCGTGCCATTTTCATAGGTCTCGATCGCTTCTAATTCAATTTTTTCACAGAGTTGCTGTCGTTGTTGATTAATGGATTCACATTGCATGGCCCGTTCTAGGGCAATTCCGTCATCGTCTGTGGTGAGTAGTTCAATGACAACTTGGGGATCGCCAATCCGTCCCACGGCGTTAATCCGAGGCCCAAGCCGAAAGCCGATCGCGTCTGGTTTTAAATTGCGCTCATTGCCTAATCCTGAGACTTGAATTAATGCCTGCACGCCGGGAAGGGTGGAATGGGGCAGCAAGTGTAGACCCCGACGCACCCAACGACGGTTGACTCCGGTTAAGGGAGCGAGATCGGCGATCGTCCCTAGGGTAAATAGTTCTAACAGGGTATCCCGCAATTCTGCCCCTCGCCCTAAACTTTCGGCTAGACAGAGAGCCAGCACATAGGCAACTCCTACCCCAGCCATGGTGCGATAGGGAGAGGTCTCGGCAATCAGTTTGGGATTGAGAATGGCATTGGCTGGGGGAATTGTTTCTGGAACATCATGGTGATCAGTGATAATCACCGTTAAACCCAGTTGGCGGGCACGGGCGATCGGCTCGTAGGCAGCAATACCATTGTCTACAGTGAGAATCACTTGAATGCCTTCGCGGTGAAATTCTTCTACAATGCGAGTGTTAATGCCATAACCTTCTGCCATGCGGCTGGGAATCGCATAATCTACCTTAGCGCCCAAGGCTCGCAGCGATCGCAATAACAGAGCCGTACTCGTCATGCCATCCGCATCATAGTCGCCACAGATGGCAATGGGTTGCTCCTGGTGAATGGCGTTGATCAACAGTTCCAAACTCAGGGGCAAGGCGGGAAAATCCACGAGAGGCGAGGGTAGTATTTCAATGTCTGGATCCAGAAATGCCTTGGCTTGGGCGATCGTGGTGAGATGGCGATTGAGCAACACCTGGGCAATAATGGGCGAAATTTGCAGCGCTTGGGCGAATTGCAGAGCGAGTTCGGGCTGGGCGGGGTGAAGGAACCAGCGTTGGTCTGGA
>JAYKGX010000311.1:0-5354 GCA_035285565.1 Synechococcales cyanobacterium | reverse complement strand
ATCGCCTGTAACAGTGGTTTTTCGAGAAATTGGTAGGAATAGATTATGAATGAGAACCTGCTGAATGAGACGTTTAATCCGTCTGAATCTTATTATCGAAAAGCTCAACTTGACCTAGACTTCTGGTTTCAGGTTGCCCAAGTAGATTATGAAGAACTCATTAAAAAATATTCGTTTGATGAGTTGTTTTGTTCCTTAAATCAGGATCGGATCAACTTGTTGGATCTAGGATGTGGCACTGCTAAATTTCCTAGTTTGCTAGATCGGGCTATTGTTAGCAACATTCATGTATCAGCAGACTTGCTAGATATCTCAGAATCCTGCTTGGAAATAGCGAAGAGTCAATATAATTTCTTAAAACATTTCAAGGTAAACAAAACCTACTTATCTGCTATTGAGAATCTTCATCTGTCAATTAGCGGATGCCACGACTATGATGTAATTTGGGCTATTCATTCTCTTTGGACAATTGATAAAAGCAAAGTAAAAGATATGTATCTTTACTGTTTGTCTTTACTCAAAGCAAATGGAAAGCTCTTAATTTATCAGCTTTCTCAGGACTCTGATTACCATAAATTTTACAGCTTCTACAGAGATCACTATCTCAAGCCTGATAGTTCAACAACTGTTCTAACCTCTGAGGATCACCAAAAAATTCTAGATGCGTTGAGGGTAAAATATGAAATTGTCAAGCTTCATTTCTCTCATAAAATTGATGCTGAACGCCAAGACTTGCTAAAATTTTATCTGCAAAAATGTATTCTGAATGAAGACCCAGACGTTACTGGTCGTTTTCATACCCTGTTAGAAGAAGGTTTTGATCGAGATAAAAAGCAATATGAATTCGCTCAAGTCGTTGATTTATTAATAATCGAAAAATTTGAAAATAAATGATTTAAAAATGAAACCTGTAACATGACCAAATCCACGAAACAGAGCATTCTGTGCTAGATTGGATTGTTAACTCAATTAGAATCCATCTATCGTAACCGAGCCATGAAGGTCATCCATCGCTTACTCGTTCTCGTTGTCCTGGCTGTATTGGGGATGGGACTCGTCGCCTGCAATAACCTCGGCAGTACCGGAAATGGAGCGGTTACTGTGAGTTCCAAAGATTTTACTGAATCCTTCATCCTGGGTGAAATGTATGCCTCGGTGCTGGAAAATGCGGGCATCAAGGTCCAGCGCAAGCTCAACCTGGGGGGAACTCCGGTTGCCCAGGCAGGGTTAGTTAGTGGGCAAATTGACATATATCCAGAGTATACAGGGACAGCCTTGCTCACGGTTCTCAAATTGCCGCCTAATAGCGATCCGAAGCAGGTTTTTGATACGGTTGCCCAAGCCTATAAGAACCAATTTAACCTGATCTGGCTGGAGCCATCCCCCATGAACAGTACCAACGTCATGGCGGTGACGCGGCAGGTTGCCCAGCGTGATGGCATCAAAACCATGTCGGATCTGATTGCCAATGCTAGCAAACTGAGGATTGTGACACCGCCAGAGTTTCTCCAACGGGAAGATGGTCTGCCCGGTTTGAAGAAGCTCTACGGTAACTTCGACTTTAAGCAGGTGGTGACGGTCGATCCAGGATTGCGCTACAAGGCGATCGCCAGTGGTCAGGCAGAGGCGATTTTGGCATTTTCGACGGATGGTGAATTGAGTGTGATGGATTTGGTGCCGCTAGAGGACGATCGCAAATTTTATCCCCCCTATCAGGTGGCTCCAGTGGTGCGAGCCAGTGTCTTAGAAGCCAATCCTGCCATGCGCGATGCCCTCAATGCTCTTGCTCCCAAGATTACTGAGGAAACAATGCGGCGACTCAACTACGAAGTGAACGGTCAACAGCGAGAACCTGCTGAAGTAGCCCAGACCTTTCTCCGACAGGCGGGACTGCTGAAATAAACCTGATTTCCCCGATCGCATTCAAATTGTCCAAATCTGTTAACCCTCATTATCTAATTCAAGGACTGAAATCAGGAGTAAGCTTTGAACCTTGAGATAGCAACCCACAACTCAGTAAGCTGGCGGTACATTCCGTTCATAGAGGCTCCTGGAGAGCTACAAATGGCAATTGATGCCTGGTTGCTGCAACAGCATTGCCAGGGAAATCATCCTCCGACCTTACGGTTTTATCGATTTGATCCCGTTGCTATCTCTCTGGGTTACTTACAGCATACCTATCCACCCCATTGGAATACTGTACAGTGGCAAGGGCAGTCGATCGCGCTAATCCAGCGTCCCACGGGCGGTCGAGCCGTTCTTCATTGCAATGATCTCTGCTTCAGTATCATTACCTCTCATCTCAAAGGAACGCGATCGCAGATTTACAGTCAGCTTTGTGAATTTCTAATTCAAGGTTGGCGGACGCTGGGAGTTGATTTAGACTATGGCAAAGCCGGACGTGGATATATTCATCATCCCAGTTGTTTCGCAACAGCAACATCTGCTGACCTCATCGATCGGGAGGGCAATAAATTAATTGGCAGCGCGATGCGGTTTCAGGGGCAAGCTATTCTGCAACAGGGTTCAATCCAACTGAGTCCTGATCCGATCTTATTTGAAGCTGTATTTGGGGAGGTCGCTCCGCAAAGTCAATTTCGTGACCGCTTCGAGGATTCAGCCTTTATCGACACCGTAATTTCAACCCTCACCGCTGCTGCAAATCATTCATTGGGCATCGAATTACTTTCGCAACCCTTGTCTGATGATGAACTGTCCATGATCACAGAATCTATCCTCAATCGAGATCAAGATTTCACCTCGTTTGGCTCAAGGTAATCATGGGAATTTTGCATCAGGTCTATGTTTATGTTGTCAGTCATCTCGATCAGGTTTTCCTGGCGCTCCAGCAGCATGTGTTGCTTGTGGCTGCACCGCTCAGCATCGGCTTGGGATTGGGGTTGCCTTTAGGTCTCCTCAGTGCGCGATCGCGGCTGGCTTCGCTCCTGTTGATCAATAGCTTTAATGCCTTGCGCGTCATTCCCAGTCTGGCAGTTCTGTTTGTGACGATTCCCTATCTGGGGCTGAGTTTTCAGTCAGCGATCGTTGCTCTGACCTTGCTGGCAATGCCGCCCATTTTGATGAGCACCGATGTTGCATTTCGCAGTATTGCGGCTGAAACGATTGAGGCTGCTTTGGGGATGGGGATGTCCCAGCGGCAGGTGTTGTGGCAAGTGGAAGTACCTTTGGCTTTGCCTGCGATCGTGGCTGGAATCAAAACTGCAACGGTAGAAGTGATTGCCAGTGCCACATTGGCTGCTTTTATTGGGGCGGGGGGATTGGGTTCATTTATTGTGCTGGGGTTTGCCCTGTACGATCCTGCCATTCTACTGGTAGGTGCGATTCCAGTGGCGATCCTGGCACTCCTGGCAGAAGTGAGCATCAGTTTGATCCAGAATTTGGTCACCCCCCAACATTCAGCATGATCAATCAATCGTCCCAACAATGCGCCGCTTCCAGACCGCCATCGTCATTCGGCTCCCCGGTTGAGCAATCCACTCTAGCAGCAACAGTCCGCTACTGATCAACAACGCCAGCATCCCAACGGCGATCGCGCCTGCCCAAATTTTGTCGTACCGTCCTGCCTGGGCAATGCCATCAAACAGTAACACCCCTAATCCACCTGCGCCAAACTTTGCTCCGATCGTCGCGATACTAATTTCAACGATCGCAGCTAGCCGCAACCCCGCCAGAAACATCGGCAACACTAACGGAAACTGCACCTGCCACCATCGTTGCCAACCATTCATTCCCATACCCATTGCAGCTTCCACGATCGCAGGATCGATTTGCTGCAACCCCACGGTTAAACTGCGAACTAAAATCACCTGGGCATACAGCACCATCGCCACAATCACAGCGTTTGCAGTCAAACCCAGAAATGGCACCAAGAGGATAATCAAAGCCAGACTGGGGACCGTGTACAGGATTCCCAAAACTGTCAGGATCGGAGTGACTAACCAGCGGTAGTGGCTGATCAGAAGGGCGATCGGCAATGCCAACAGCGTCGCAATGACCAACGCAAGTCCCGTCATCTGCAAATGTTGCAGCAGTAAGATGAGCACCATGGTTGGATGGTTGAGAATAAAGCTCATAGAGCGGCTCCCATCCGACAGGCTAAATCCCGAATCTGGTTCAACGAGAGCACACCCACGATCTCTCCCGCCTGCACGACGGTCAGTTGAGATTCACCTTTGCCAAGGAGCAATGAGAGTGCTTGGCGCAAATTATGCTGACTGGGAATTGTGGTTTGGCTGAGTGTTTGACTGAGCGATGAATTGAGCGATGGATTGACAGGGATGGGAGCCATAAAAGTTTCCACCCGCAGCAAGCTCAATTGCCGCAGGATATCATCTGCACTGACTAAATCCCTCACAAACGCATTCGTTGGGCGACTTAAAATATCGAAGGGTTTACCAGTCTGAATCAAGCAACCATTTTGCATAATGATCATCTGATCCGCTAACCGTAACGCTTCCTCAATGTCATGGGAAACAAACAAAATCGTTTTACCAAAGTGCCGTTGTAACCGCAGAATTTCTTCCTGGAGATTGCTTCGGGTAATGGCATCGAGAGCCGCAAATGGCTCATCCATCAGGATCACGTCAGGATTACCTGCTAGCGCACGCGCCAGTCCCACTCGTTGCTGCTGCCCACCTGAGAGTTGTAGAGGGTAGCGATCGCGAAAATCTGAGACAGGCAAATCCACCAGAGTCAGCAGCATCTCTACCTGTTGCTGAATTTTTCCCCGTGACCATCCCAGCAGTTTAGGAACAACAGCAATATTTTGAGCAACAGTCATATGAGGGAACAACCCAACCTGCTGAATCACATAGCCAATCTGCTGTCGCAGACGAGTCACTGGCATCTGGCTAATATCCATTTGATTCAGATAGACTTTGCCGATCGTCGGTTCGTACAGACGATTCACGAGTTTCAACACAGTTGTTTTGCCACATCCCGACGGTCCCAAAATCACCAGAATTTGCCCTGACTGCACGGTAAAACTAAACTGCTTCACAACGGGACGGGGCGCACCTGGAAATTGTAGCGAAACCTGTTCAAACCGAATTTCACTCATACCGCATTGCATTGCATTCAAGATTTAAATAACCAGTTGACTTGCCCAGTGAAAATATTTTATCGTGTGTTGCTAAGCCTTAGTGGTGCAGAAAAGTATATTTCTCAGAAATGAAAAGCCTTGACCCATGAGAACTCAATCCTATCAGCAAGTTGAGCTTTCTTTTTACGAGAAGCAACCGCCGGAGGGGGATTAGAATATGGCAACGGTTGAAAATCTGGGATGGCTGTGCCGCGATACAGACAGCGTTGCACTTCGCGTAATCCGAGTTGGA
>JAYKGX010000310.1:0-8340 GCA_035285565.1 Synechococcales cyanobacterium | reverse complement strand
GCTCATGCGATCGCGATACTGCCGCTCTGTCATACCGTACATCAAGCCGATCGCCAAGCCCACTACGATCGCCCCCATCACCCCTAAATGCCACCGCTGTACCTGCGATCGCACCCGTTGCCACCGCGAGAGCTGAACCCGTGGTTGCTGCGGCCACATCACTTCTGGCACCCCAGCGGCTTGACAGAGGATCGGCAGCCAATCTGCACCGGGATATTGTTTGCCATAGAGATCCGTCAGCAGGTGACGCGATCGCCGAATCGCCTGTTCCACACTCCTGCCCGTGGTCAATTCTGCTAAAAAGACCCGTAAAAATTCCTGCGCCACTTCATCAGGCACGGGTTCCCGCATAACAATCACATTGGGAATCTGCAACTCAGCCGCATCCTGAGCCAATCCCAACCCATCACAGGAATTGAAAATGGCTAATTGCAATCCTTGTCTGGCAGCCTCTCGCAACGTATAGCGCAAATCATTCAGAGAAACCCGTTCAGATTCGTTGATGTGAATTTCACTGCGTTGCTCCGTTGCATTCTGCTCAGCATTACCCTCAGCATGGTAACCATAACTATGTCCAGCAAAGAATAATACCTGCCAGGATTGACTCCGCAGCGTTTCCACCAACTGGCGATAGGTGGGTTTCTCTAGCAAGCGCACTTCTGTATTAGACAACGTTTCTAAAAACTCTCGATCGCGGGAGAGATCAATCCCATCATCACTGCCAAAAACCGCTAATACCTGCACAGGAGCTTGCAAGGGTTGTGCTTTTAATGGATGTTGCGTCTCTAGCACGATCGCTGCACCAGAACTGGCTTCCACTAAGCTCCACAGGTGCCAGGGCAGACGACGCAGTAAGAAATGATCAGTCCGAATCACGATTTTTAAAGGGCGATCGGGCAAGGTGGCGATCGGTAACTCCTCTAACCAAGCTTGGACCCGATTTCCGAGCTGCTGTGCGGCGATTTGACACTCTTCCACCGTCGATCGGCGCAGAACCTGTTCTTCCACAGCTTTAATGCGTAACTTGCGGCGAACTTGGGGCAGGTGATGGTATTGTTTTTGCCATTGTTGGTAGAGTTGCGGAATATCGGTTGCCGCCGATAAACTGGCCCGGATCACACTTCCTGCGAGATGGATCTGCACCGAGAAACCCCGGTCAAAGTCCCCTGACTGTATGATCAGAAGTATTTCCATGCCAACCCCTTCCAGCTTTCCTGCAACTTTACCTGATAACCTTTAGTGCGTGACCTAGCACATCCGTGACATGCCAGTCATCGCGCTACAGTCGATCTCCCAGCCGATCGCTCACTGCCCCGCTGCCACTGAAAGAAAAAGACCGCCCAAAAAGGCTACAAATAGCGATCGCACCAGTTCACCATTTCCCATAGTACATGTCCCACTGCTTCCCGCGATCGATACCCATGATCCTCCTTTGGCAACACCACATAGCGCACCGTTCCCCCTAAGCCCTTCAACGCCTCAAACAAACGCTCCGTCTGTACCGGATAGGTTCCAGGATTGCTATCATCGCCCCCGTGAATTAACAGCAAGGGCGCAGTGATCTGATCAGCTTGGGCAAAGGGTGACATCTCAATATAGGTCTGGGTTGCTTCCCAAAAATTGCGCTGCTCGCCTTGAAAGCCAAAAGGCGTTAACGTCCGGTTATAGGCTCCACTGCGGGCAATCCCCAAGCGAAACAGATCGGTATGGGCTAATAAATTCACCGTCGTAAAGGCTCCGTAGGAATGCCCCCCAATGCCAATCCGATCGCGATCGCCAATTCCCCGTTCCACTACAAAATCGATCGCCGCCTTAGCCCCAGCAATCAGTTGTTCCACATAGGTATCATTCGGCTCCGTATCCCCCTCCCCAATGATGGGCAGACCGGGATTATCCAACACCCCATAGCCTTGGGTCAGCAAAAAGAGAATTGACCCATAGTGAGGACGGCTAAAGCGATTTCTCGGCGTGGTTACCTGACCCGCCAGCTTGGCACTTTTAAATTCCTCCGGGTAGACCCAAAAAAGCATCGGTAAGTTGCCATCCCGTTGCGGATCATACCCCGCCGGAAGATAAAGCTTGGCAGAGAGTTGCACCCCATCCGATCGCTCGTAGCGCACAATTTCTTCCTGAATGCCTGCAAATTGAGGAGCTGGGTCAGGATATTGGGTCAAAATCTGGGGCGGGCGATCGACCCCATGCCGCCAATCATAACGCCAATAGTTGGGTGGCTCGGTTTGGGCCTGACGTTGGGTGATAAACTCCGTCGCTTCATCATTTAACAGCTCTTCGATCCATTCATAGTATGGATCCTGGCATTGCCACAGGCGCTCCACCGCTCCGGTCTGATAATTCCAGCGATCGAGAAATGGATGCACCCCTGCAGGCGACACTCCCCGCCCTGTAAAGTAAATGCTCTGCTGATCCGGTGTGAGATGCATGACATTCCAGCCCTGCTCCCCTTTTTTCATTAACGGTAACCCAGGGTCACTGTAATTATCTTCGTAGCTGCGATCGCTCAACAGCACCGGAGTCTGGGTTGGGTCCAAGGGATTGATGCGCCACATCCGAATCTGACGAGTATCGTGCCAGCGTTCCCACACCATCGCCAAATCGTCCTTTCCCCAACAAATCCGGCGAAAGCGAAATTCACAAGTCCACAGGGCACGGGGTTCAGCGGTAAAGGGGGCAGGTAATTCCAGGAGCCTATCCCGTTGCTCGGCTGCTTGAGTCGGTTCGCCCCCATCTAGCGCTTCAATCCAGTACAGTGTGGATCCGCGATCGCTGCGCCAGGAAATCCCCCGTCGTCCAGTCCGCACCGCATCAAACTTCGTAGACAGGTTATCAATCAACGGCACTTCTGTCACCGTATAGACCGATTGTCCCGTTAGATCGATCACCTCAAAGCGGCGCGGAAAGAAGCCCGCAGGCAGTTTGTAGGAATAGGGGCGATGTAGGGTCGTCAGCAAAATGTAGCGGCAATCGGGGGAGGGCAAGGCTTCATCAATCCGACAAGGAGGCACAATCCGTTGGCGATCGCCCTCTAGGCTGATAATTTCCAGGGCTGCAGTGATGTAATAGTCCAACAAATCCTCATCGTGGGGCGTTTGCAGTAAATTCGTATAGGTACGACTGGGACTTTTCTTCCCCAGGTTTTCCTGAACGATGGGTCCGACAGGCACTAGATTGGCTTGGGGAGGGTCGCCGCGATCGCTATCTAGGACTTTACAGAGCAGTGTCTCATCAGAGAGCCAGCGCAGAGGCGTGCCATAGGTTCCATTCAAAATCGCCTCCGTCACCTGCCAAGTTCGCCCACTGGGGAGATCCAACACCCACAGCGCCAGTCCGGTTGCCTCTAGCAGCGTAAAGGCGAGGCGATCGCCCGAAGGAGACCAATGGAGAAAGTTAATCCGGGCATTGTCCGGTAAAGAGATACTTCGCGCTTCACCCCGCTCCGCCCCTGCTTCCAAACTGCGAACCCACAAACGACGATAGGGATTCATTCGGGCTGGGCAAGACAGCCGAGGATTGAGCCGAAACCCAGCCAGTCCAATTTCCGGTTCCGCCAACTCCGCGATCGGCAGTAACTCCGGCCGCTCAAATTCCACGAGCCAGCGCTGATTTGGGGAAATCGCTACATTGGGAATAGGAGCCGCATCCAGCATTTGGGCGATCGGGGCGGGGGGCGATTGCCAGGTCAGACCCAGTTCAGGGATAGGCGAGTTGGATAAATCAGCGTTAGACGTAGAAGACATCGGATGGATCATTACACCGCTAGAGTTAAGACAGCAGAAGGACTTGGAAATCCTCCTATCATAGCGAGATGCTTGGGAGCAGACAAACTTTATGGAATGCTTTGAAGCTTAGGAGGGGAGTAGGCGGATTTAGACAAGTTGTGTCAACAAAAAAGCAGCCTGAGAGCTGCTCGGAATCGTGCATGAGGTCTTGAAAATCAACAAAATTGCTAGGACAGTTGATGTTAACGGTGCTTAAAAACCAGGAACAAGGGACTGACCTTCAACAGGGAGCGGACACAACTGGAATGTGAGTAAACTGACAAACTGGATCTGAGTAAACCAACCAACTCAAGTAAACCGACAAACTGGATCTGAGTTTTGCTGTGCTGAGTGCTCCTAGGGAAAAACCCGATCGCCTAAACTTCGATAGGAGTCAGTAGCATCCTTCGCCAACCATGCAGGAGAAGTCACTCAGAGTGGGGCGGCAGGCGGTTTGGGGGGTAACCTTGCCTGAGGGCAGACCTGCCTGCGATAGTCCTATTTTCCCTGCTTCTTCTGTTGGGGTGGCAACAAAATAGACAGTCCTTGAATCGGCATAGAACTGCTAGGCCACTGTAAGAACTGTCCCCCTCCAAGGTCGTAAAGAGGGAGCGATCGGGGATAGTAAGTACAGCGTTCAACTGTCCCTGTGCCCCGCAGCCGTGTGTTGCAGGGCAATTTATTTTCTGGTCACTATATAACAATGGTGTTCTGAGTGCGGACTGGTCTGGAGAACCATTAGGGCGATCGCTCCTTCAACCCTGCGATCTTGCCACCTCCTCGAACCCGTCGCAGAAGGCTCTCAGTGGGGAGGCTCTCAGTGGGGAGGCTCTCGGGAAGACTCACCGACCTCCAGGGGGATGTTGGGCGAGAACGGTTTTCAGATACTGCCCGGTGTAGGAATTGGGAACTCGTGCCACTTCATCGGGGCTTCCTGCCGCAATCACCTCTCCCCCTCGATCGCCCCCTTCTGGACCCAGATCAATCACCCAATCGGCACAGCGAATCACATCCAGGTTATGTTCAATCATCAGTACGGAATTGCCCTTATCCACCAACCGCTGCACCACATCCAGCAACTTATGGACATCGTAGAAAGATAAGCCAGTGGTGGGTTCATCAATCAGATAGAGGGTTTTGCCTGTGGCACGGCGCGACAGTTCCGACGCAAGTTTGACCCGTTGGGCTTCTCCCCCAGAGAGTGTTGGTGCGGTTTGCCCAATTTTCATATAACCCAACCCCACATCGTAGAGGGTTTGCAGTTTAGCAGCCGCTTGGGGAATATTTTGAAAGAAGTCTAATGCTTCTTCCACGGTCATATCCAGTACATCCGAAATGGATTTATCTTTAAATTTAACTTGTAGCGTTTCCCGGTTGTAGCGCTTGCCCTTGCAGACCTCACATTGCACATAGACATCCGGCAAAAAATTCATTTCAATCACATTCACACCTTGTCCTGCACAAGCTTCACAGCGCCCACCTTTGACGTTGAAGGAAAATTGCCCCGCCTTGTAACCTCTCGCTTTGGCTTCGATGGTATTGGAAAATACATCCCGGATAATATCAAAAACACCTGTGTAAGTGGCAGGGTTCGATCGCGGGGTGCGTCCAATGGGGGATTGGTCAATGACGATCGCTTTATCCAAGGTATCCAACCCGAGAATTTGATCGACATCTTTAGGAAAGGGAACTTTATGCCCAAAGTGATGCTGAATCGCAGGATGGAGCAATTCATTGACTAATGTGGATTTGCCGGATCCAGATACACCTGTAATGCAAACTAATTTACCCAGGGGAATCACCACGTCAATATTGCGGAGATTGTTGCGGCAGGCATTTTTCAACGTGATTAATCGACCATTGCCTTCCCGTCGTTGGGCTGGGGTATGAATGACTTTACGCCCTGACAGATAGGCTCCGGTGAGTGATTCTTCCGCTTTCAAGACATTTTCTAGGGCCCCATAGGCTACGATGCGTCCGCCATGCACTCCGGCACCCGGTCCAATGTCCACAACGTAATCGGCTGCACGAATCGTTTCTTCATCATGCTCAACCACAATCAGGGTATTACCCAAATTTCGTAGTTTGGTTAACGTATTTAACAATCTTGTATTATCCCGCTGATGCAGCCCAATACTCGGCTCATCTAAAACATACAACACACCCGTGAGTCCCGATCCAATCTGGGTGGCAAGGCGAATGCGTTGGGCTTCTCCGCCGGAAAGGGTCATGGCGGGGCGATCGAGGGTGAGATAATCTAACCCAACATCCAACAGAAACTGGAGACGCGCTTTAATTTCCCGCAGGACGAGTTCTGCAATTTTGGCTTGTTTTTCGGTTAATTGCATTTCCTGCACGCGTTTCAAGCATTCCCGAATCGAGACACCCGTGAGTTCTTGAATATGAAACTGTCCGATCCGCACCGCGAGGGATTCTGGTTTGAGGCGATAGCCCTGGCAGACTTCGCAGACTTGATCGACTAAGTATTGTTCTAACTTTTGCTTGTAGGAGTCAGAGGTGGATTCTTGGTACTGGCGCTCCAGCATGGGCAGAATCCCTTCATATTTGCGGTGATAGCCCTTCTTTTCGCGATAGCGGGAGTCGGTTTCAATCCAAATGGGTTCGGGGGAGCCATGCAGTAAAATGTCCTGATGTTCCTCACTCAGTTTTTCCCAGGGGGTTTGAATATCAAATCCGTAGGCTTCTGACACGCTACAGAGCAAGGACAGATAGTAGGTATTATCCTTATCGGACCAAGGGGCGATCGCGGCGTAGAGGGGCAATTTGGCATTGGGCACCACCAAATCGGGTGAAAATTTGCGCAGGCTGCCTAACCCATGACAATTGGAACAAGCTCCATAGGGCGAGTTAAAGGAAAATAGCCGGGGCGACAGTTCCTCCATCACGGCACCATGTTCTGGGCAGGCAAAATTTTCGGAAAAGACGAGGTCGGCTAACAGGGTGGGTTCCGCCACGCCATAGCTCCCTCCAGCTTCTGCAGCTTTTAGCGCCTGGGCAGGGCGATCGCTGGGCAATTCCACCACTTTTGTTTCCTCTCGCAGGATATTAATCACTGCAATGCCACCGGAATGCTTTAAACAAGTCCCGAGGGAATCGACCAGCCGTTCTTCAATTCCTGGCTTTTTGATCAAGCGATCGACCACGATTTCAATATCATGCAGTTTATTTTTTTCTAGCTCGATCGAATCACTCAATTCCCGGACTTCGCCATCAATCCGCACCCGTGCAAAGCCTTCTGAAGCCAGACTGGAAACCAACTTTTTATGGGTTCCCTTTTTACCCCGTACCACGGGTGCGAGAATTTGAAACCTTGTGCGATCGGGCAACTCCATGACTCGATCGCACATTTGATCAATGGCTTGGGGGGCAATGCTGCGATCGCAATGGGGACAATGGGGCGCACCCGCTCGACCAAACAGCAGCCGCAGATAGTCGTAGATTTCCGTGACGGTGCCAACGGTGGAGCGTGGGTTATGGGAAGTGGACTTCTGATCGATCGAGATTGCCGGACTCAATCCTTCGATCGCATCGACATCGGGTTTATCCACCTGCCCCAGAAATTGGCGAGCATAGGCACTGAGGGACTCCACATAGCGCCGCTGCCCTTCCGCAAAGATGGTATCAAACGCCAGGGAAGACTTGCCCGAACCCGACACCCCTGTGAATACGATCAAGCGATCGCGGGGTAGCTCCAGGTCTACGTTTTTCAAATTATGCTGACGTGCCCCCCGGACACGAATCAGGTTACCGGGCGGTTTGGCGGGCAGGTTTTGAGATAGCCCACTGGGTAGAGCATCGCTGAGGACGCTGCTGCTATCCAGGACAGAGCCATCGGTGGCGGACGGAGACTTGCGGGTACGCTTTACCATCGGTGTGGTGCGGGGGGAACGATCGAACTGAGTAAAAATCGAGTCTTCTGATTGTACCGCTCTAACCTAGTGCATGGGTACCGTGGCCATGAAAAAGATGGCATCTCGACCCAAAAATTGCTAGCAACCCTGCGATCACCCTCCAGGGTGGGCTGCGGATCGACAAGTCAATATCCCAAGGACATACTTGATTTATATGTGCTTGCACCTCTATAAAAGCTGCCTAGTAGGAGTTTTTAGTAATGTCGAATCCTTTTCCCGATGACTTTCTAGTAGACCCGTCTAGGGGATCTAGTCCTACAGCGGTAGATGCCTTCGATCGCGATCGCTTTCTGCTACGTCAAAAGGTCTTAACGATTTCTGAAAAATATGATGTCTGCGATGAACAGGGTAATCCCATTCTCTATATCGAGCGCCCTTCTCACTTTTTAAGAAGTCTAGGTGCAGTCTTGGTAGGTCTTCTAGCAGGCATTTTCACCGCCACTCTCCTGGGAATTCTCGCCAGTGCTGCTCCTCAGGGTCTCCGGGAGTTGCTGACTCTGTGTGCTATGCTTGCTTGGTTCCTCGTCACGTTTGGTGTCATCATTGCCCTCTCCCCCAAACGCCATGTCACCCTCTATCGTGATAAAAGTCGGCAGGAACCCCTCTTAAAGGTCTTACAGGATCAGAAATTC
>JAYKGX010000309.1:0-2699 GCA_035285565.1 Synechococcales cyanobacterium | reverse complement strand
CGTTAATTTATGGATTTGGTATTAGTTGTCTGGAACACCGACAGGGAATATCTCATTTGCTATAATCTACAGCAATCCTCTTTCAGTTGTAAAAGTGGGACAGCCTTCTAGCCTGTGCAGGCAGAATTTCGCCCCACAAATCAATTAGGATTGCTATATCAAATAAGTTATTCTTTTTCCAATGTCTGTGGGCAAGGTGCGAGATACTACGGTTGCTTCTGATATTGTCATTGTCTGTGGGTTAGGCAGTTTAGGGCAGTCCTGCGTTCAGATTCTTAAAAAGTTTGGGGTTTTGGTGCGGGCGATCGCTTTAGAGGTCTCTCGGGATTTGCGTTTGGAACTGGAACAGGAATTGGATGCATTGGTCATTGGCGATTGTCGGCAAGCTAAGGTATTGGAGCGCGCAGGTGTTAGCCAAGCCAGAAGCATTCTAATTGTGACGAGTGATGAACAATGTAATATCGCAACGGTGTTTGCTGCACGATCGCAAAATCCGAAGATTCGCATTGTGATTCGATCCGCTCAGCAAAATTTAAATGCTCTATTAGCTGACCATTTGGGGAATTTACTTGCCTTTGAACCGACACAATTGCCTGCACCTGCGCTTGCACTCGCGGCCTTAGATGAAGATACTTTAGGCTTTTTCCGCTTGCAAGATTATCGTCTGCGGATGACCCAGGTGCAGATCACGGCGGATCATCCCTGGTGCAATCGTCGCAAACTCCATGAACTGAAAGGTTTAACCCGTCGTCTGCTGCTCCATATTCCGGGGCAGTCCTCACCCATGGCACTGCGAAGTCAGCCCATTTTCCATGCTTGGGATCCGGAAACGATCATTCAAGCGGGCGATCGCCTGGTTTATTTGGAAGCGACCGAAACAGCAGTCCTCACGCCGCAAAAATCAAACCGCCTCGCCCTGCCAAACCCTTCACGCTGGGATAGGTTGCGATCGCTCCCCTTAGTCCAACTTCGGGGAAAAGCACAGGCGATCTGGCAGGATAGTAGCCAGACTCAACGAGTGCTGATTGTTTGTGGTCTCGTCATTTTAGTGTTAATTGTAATGGGGACTCTTTTATTTAGCTTATATCAACCGAGTCAGTCTATTTTTGATTCTTTTTTTGCTACGGCAACGTTGTTATTAGGTGGCTTTGGTGATTTATTTGGTGGATTAGAACCCCATCCTCAACCTGGTTGGTTACGGGCCTTTTCATTATTGACGGCGATCGCAGGAACCGCATTTGTGGGTGTGCTCTATGCTCTGTTAACCGAATGGTTACTGACGGCTAAATTTCAACTGGTCAAACGACGACCTCCGGTGCCCAAAGCAGATCATGTGGTTGTCATCGGTATGGGCAGAGTGGGACAACGCACGGCTGTACTTTTGCAGGAGATGAAACAGTCGATCGTGGGTGTGAGTAGCTCAGACTTGGATGCAACGATTTTGCCAGAGATGCCCTTAGTAACCGGAAAATTGATCAATGCATTAGCCAAGGTGAATCTGGCAACGGCTAAGAGTTTATTAGTTGTCACCGATGATGAAGTGGGAAATTTGGAAATTGGCTTGATGGCCCAGGATCTCAACCCCGATTTAAATCTAGTGATTCGGGTGGTGGAACCTCAATTTAGTCAAAATATTGCCCGGTTATTACCCCATGCCAAAGTTTTTGCGGCTAATGCACTTTCGGCTGAAGCTTTTGCGGCGGCGGCTTTTGGGGAAAATATCCTCCATCTGCTACGATTCGATGAAGCAACCGTTTTGGTAACGGAATATACGATCGAAGCGAATGATACGTTGAATGGTTTATTATTAGCAGAAGTCGCTTATGGCTACGGTCTTTTACCGATTTGGCATCAGTCTGCCCAGTATGCTTCCGTGCAATTAATGCCTTCCGATGAAATCCGGCTTTCGATCGGCGATCGTCTTGTGGTGTTGGCAACAACCCGAACGCTGCGCCATGTGGAACGAGGACAACAGTTACCCAAAACTTGGCAGGTGAAGGTAGTGGCTGCTAAACATCAGGAAGCCCAGTTTGAAGGAGCCATGGCGATCGCCCGAGTGACGGGATGTGAGGTCTCTGTGGCGCAAACGATGATGAAGCAACTGCCAGCGATCGTTCCGGTGAAACTCTATCCCCACCAAGCGCATCATTTAGTGAAACAGTTGCGGGGTTGTCAGGTGAATGCTGTTGCAGTGAGTCCTTAGTTGTAGCAAAGGGCGATCGATCAGGGGTTGGAGGTCACGGTCATGGTGGGAGATGAGGGTGAGTTCGGTCATGGGTGGGAAACTCGATCGGCGATCGAGCTACTGAAGGATGTTTCTATTTTACTGCAAGTCTATAGTAGCGCGACCCGTCGGGGTAATACCAAGAATTAATGTGTAGTCTTCACTCCAAGTAAAATGCTGATTCCAACTGTCTTGACGCGGATTGTAAAAACGCAATATTCACAACAGCTTTTTGCTCTTTCGATTACGGCTTGGCGAATGGCTTTGGAAACGCGAATTTTAGGCATATTCGATCGGTTTGAGACCGAGGTCTTTGATCAGTTGCGGTAGGGTGGTTTGGCGATGTTTGGCAAGTTCGATCAGGTGGGTGATGCGATCGACGTTGAGGAGTTCAACCGGTTGAGTAAGTTGAATAAGTTCCTGCTGTTCGGTGGGGGGCAGTTGGTCGTTGTCGCGTTTTTGAATCAGGGTGGTG
>JAYKGX010000308.1:0-2969 GCA_035285565.1 Synechococcales cyanobacterium | reverse complement strand
CTGCATTTGATGTCGGGGAATCGGTTGATTTGGATTAAAGACCTGATTCGGGTAGCCACTCATAAATCCTGTCTGTGTAGCTTCAGTGATGGCAGTTTTTACAGTTGGCTCAGCATTGTCAACGTCTTTAAAGGCGATCGCGGGTTGACTGCGGGGCTTTTCAAAGGCTCTGCCCACCAAGCCAGCAAACTCTGCCCGCGTAATGGGTTGATCGGGTTTAAAACTATTGTCTTTAAAGCCTTCCAGCACACCACGACTAGATAGTTCGCGGATATATTTGTGCGCCCAAAAACTATCTGGCACATCGCTAAAGTTTCTTGGCTTCCCAGGGGATTCCACCGTGGAGGCAGGGGTTTGGGTCGTGGGGCTAGCAGGTATTGTCGGGCTGGGAACCGCTGGGGCGGCTGCCTCTGAGGGAGAAGGTACGACGGGAGGAATGATCTGATTCCCTACAGATGGAGAAGGACTAGCTGTGGAAGCGGGAGCCGCCGCTGTTTTTTGATTAAGAGACCACCGTTCATAGGGATTGGGAGCAGATGAGCTACCAGCCTGTCCCTGACTGGCTGCTCCTGCTACCGCCCCTGCTGCCCCTGCCGCCGCGAAGTTACCATTGGCTGCCACCGAACCTGGAGATGCTGTACCGTCAGCAGTAGCACCTACATTAGATCCTGGTACATTCGTCTCTGGAGCATTTACACTTGCTGCCTGGGTTGCAGGTGGCTCTGCCTGATTCAAGCTCAGTTCCCCTGGATCGAAGAACGGCTTTTTCCAGCCCAAGAGCCAGAATAACAAGGCTCCAATACTCGTGAACGCTACAAACAACGCAATCAACTCATCTGAGGTCAGACGGTGCCGTCGATCGCGCAGACCTGCAGGCAGCTCATCGGAATTGGACTCTGGAGGAGGAATATCCGTCATAAGTCAGTTTCTCAGCGTAACAACAGAATCATCACAGATATCCAAATCCTAGGTCAAACTCACAAAAATGGTGCGTATCCACTAAAACGATTAATAGTTTTCACAGACAAATTTCCAGTTCCCCGGTCTCTGCGCCCTTTGAGTAACGCTATATTAAAGAGGACAGCCCCATTTCTCCCTTTTTCCTTCTTTCCTGCCATGGCGTTTTCTGCTCCTTCACCCTCCCGCATTCGCTATCCCCAACAGACGCTCGATCGGGCTGAACGGGCGGTTCGCTGTGCTCCCTTTCGCCTCCGGTTGTATCGCATCATGGTGCAGGAAAGTGTAAGTCTGAAGACGATCGCTGGGGCAACGGGAGTACAACAGGGTTATAGCCAGCGATCGTTGTCGGAATTGCGGGCAGAAGGTGAACTGATGTGGTTAATGCAAGTGGGGTTATTGCGGCGGGAAGTGGATGGTCAGGGGCTAACAGATCGGTTTCGGGTTACCCCTTTGGGTCGGCAACTCGTTGATAAATGGGAAAGTTTGGGCAAAGTAGAGCTAGGAGCCAGTTGGCACGATCGCGTCTACAATGCCATGAGTCGATGGTTGCGTTTGCCGTTTTAAGGATCTACTGGTATAACTCTGTACTAGTTTGCAGCGGCTGGATGGCGGGCGATCATCTGATTCCTCCGGCTTGTTTGCCATTTCCTACTCCCCTACTCCCCCTAAAAGGTTTGCAAAGAGGTTGCCAACGATGAAAGCCATTATGGTTGTCGGGACTACATCCCATGCAGGGAAATCGTTGATTACAACGGCCCTGTGCCGTTTACTGGCTCGGCGGGGTTGGCGGGTCACTCCCTTTAAAGGGCAAAATATGGCGCTCAATTCCTACGTCACGGCCAGTGGTGGAGAAATTGGCTATGCTCAGGCGGTGCAAGCTTGGGCTGCTGGGGTGCAGCCTTGGGTGGAAATGAATCCGATTTTGCTCAAACCCCAAGGGGATATGACTTCACAAGTGGTGCTGAAGGGCAAGGTCATTGGCAAAATTGGGGCAGCGGACTATTACGAACAACTCTACGACACTGGCTGGCAAGCGATCGATGAATCGCTGCGGCGGCTGGCGGAAGAATTTGACATGGTGGTGTGCGAAGGGGCAGGCAGTCCAGCGGAGATCAATCTCAAGCATCGAGACCTGACTAATATGAAGGTGGCGAAGCATCTCAATGCACCCACCATTGTGGTGGCGGATATCGATCGAGGTGGAGTCTTTGCCCATATTGTAGGAACCTTGGAGTTGCTGGAACCTGAGGAACGCAGCCTGATTAAAGGGATTGTGATCAATAAATTCCGAGGACAACGGGAACTGCTGGATTCCGGTATCACTTGGTTAGAAGAGCGCACGGGGATTCCGGTGGTGGGAGTGATTCCTTGGTTGGAAGAAGCCTTTCCCGCTGAAGATTCTGTGAGTCTGTTTGAACGCCGCCAGAGTGCGAATAAAGGTGACATCAACATTGCGGTTCTCCGTCTCCCTCGCATTTCCAACTTCACAGATTTTGACCCCTTGGAAGCGGAACCTTCTGTGACCCTGCGCTATGTCAGCTTAAAAGGCACCCTGGGGCATCCCGATGCGGTGATTTTGCCCGGTTCCAAGACGACGATTCCCGATCTCATTGCCCTGCATAAGTCTGGCATGGTGGAGCAACTGCAGGAATATGTGGCAGCCGGGGGAACCGTGATGGGCATCTGTGGTGGCTATCAAATGATGGGACGGGTGTTGGCTGATCCAGAAGGGGTGGAAGGGCAAGAAGGGCGTTTTCCAGGTCTCAAGCTGCTGCCGCTGAAGACTGTGATCTTAGGTCAGAAGGTGGCGCGGCAACGCAATGTCACCTCCTACTATCCCCAGGAAGGTTTACCGGTCACCGGATATGAAATTCACCAAGGTCGGACTCGGGTGATTGAAGAGGCGGAAGATGAAGTAACCCCACTGTTTGATGATGTCAATTTAGGGTTGGTGGATGTGACGCAATCGATTTGGGGGACCTATTTGCATGGCGTGTTTGACAATGGGC
>JAYKGX010000307.1:0-6108 GCA_035285565.1 Synechococcales cyanobacterium | reverse complement strand
ACAGGGTAGGGAATTGTCATTAAGAGACACTCCATCCAAAGCCCCCGACATCGGCTTAACCGCTGGTCTGAGATGGTCTAGAACGGCTAAAAAATCTTCTAAGCTCTGAAACTGGGAATACACCGAGGCAAAGCGGATGTAAGCAACTTCACTAATGGGTTGTAGGTATTTCAAGACAAGTTCACCAATCTCCAAACTGGTGACCTCACGAATCGATCGCTGCTGGAGGTCTGTCTCTACATGGTTGACTAGGGTCTGGAGATCCTGGTCAGCCACGCCCGATTTTTCGCAAGCTTTGAGAATTCCCTGAAATAATTTACTTTGATCGAAGAGTTCTCGCTGTCCACTACGCTTGATCACCATGATGGGAGTGACTTCAATCCGCTCATAAGTTGTAAAGCGATGACCACACTTGAGACATTCTCGGCGACGACGCACACTCTGCCCGGAATCAGCCGATCGGGACTCCAAAACACGGTTTTCTAAATGCTGACAGACAGGACAGCGCATACCTGGTAAGACCACTCTAAGATCATCTTGTATTGAATCCCATGATACCCCTGGTGTGAAAACTGCGTGAAAGTTCTTTAAGCTCACTACCAATAGCGGCTACTGCAACAACCTTGGGGGAAAGAAGAAGTTCCTAATTTAGTCCTGATCCTGAAAATGATCCAGGAAGAGGTATAGGTAGAATTCTACTTATACTGAAGGTGGATCAATAAAATCTAAGTAACAAAATTTGTTATTTTAGGAATTCGCAAAGGCGACCGATCACAATCTAGACAGGTTGAGATACATAAGCGACAATATTTTATCTACCCAAGAAAATTTAGATCTAACCCTAAGAGGCGACTCCGTGGAAGTGACATAAATCACCGGACTTTGTTGATATAGGTTAGAACTT
This sequence comes from Synechococcales cyanobacterium, assembly GCA_035285565.1. Lineage (GTDB taxonomy): Bacteria > Cyanobacteriota > Cyanobacteriia > Leptolyngbyales > Leptolyngbyaceae > JAYKGX01. The sequence continues at coordinate 5,204 of JAYKGX010000307.1, read as the reverse complement.
ATCCCAAAGTGGGCAACTTGGATTAAGTGAAACTTGGTTGGTAGACTACCTTGAACTCAATGCGACTTATGGTAGCAATAGTGTCTGTAATGCCTCATCAAGTGCAACAATCGTCCATCCAACTGCCCTTAAAGCAGGAGCTTGGTGCATGGTAGCTCGTGACAGTAAGAAGCAAAAACTCCTGGTCGTTGATGACGAGCCAGATAATTTAGATCTGCTTTATCGAACCTTCCACCGTGAGTTCAAGGTATTAAGGGCAGAAAATGGTCCTGATGCACTGCAGCTACTCGATCGTGAGGGAGATGTCTCCGTAATCATTTCTGATCAACGGATGCCCCAGATGAGTGGAACGGAGTTCCTCAGTTTAACGGCAATGAAGTATCCTGACATCATCCGAATCATTCTGACAGGTTATACAGATGTCGAGGATTTGGTTGAAGCAATCAACTCCGGGAAAGTTTTTAAATATGTTACGAAGCCCTGGGATGACGAGCAACTCAAGCAAGTTGTACGGCAAGCCTCTGATACTCATAACGTCCTAAAAGCTAGAACTGAGGAGCTGCGTCGCAATCTCCGGCGAGAGACCTTACTCAACACCATTACAAACACAATTCGAGGGGCGCTCAGTTACCATGAATTGCTGAAAACCATTGCTGATGCGGTTGGAAGTGCTTTTGATGTTTGCTATGGTGTGATTAGGCCGGTCAGTGAGGGTCGTTTGGAACCCACCTGTGTTGTCTATCAGGTGAATCGGACGGAAGAGGCTACTCAGGCACAGTCTCAAAGGGCATTTCAAGGTGAGATCCCAGAGCAAAGCAAAGTTGAGATTGTGGAGGAAACCCATCCGCTGGTTCGTTTGGTCTGGCAAGTTCCTGAACTGCAAGTGATTCAGGATCTGGCAAGCTGTGAGCAAATCACGGAATCCGATCGCGCTTTAGCTGTAGAACATCAAGTCCGTACCAGTTTATTAGTTCCACTCATTTGTCAGCAGGAGTTGGTGGCGGTTTTAGCACTGCATCATTGTGTCACCGATCGCCTTTGGCAGGAAGAAGAACTAGAACTTGTCTCCATGGTGGCGGATCAAGCGGCGTTAGCATTGTCGCAAGCTCAAGCCTATGAGCAAGTTCGCGCTTTAGCAAAACGGGAAGCGCTAATTAATACCATCACCACTGCTATTCGGTCTAGCTTGGATCCACAGGAGATTTTCTCTGCAATTACTCAGCAATTGGGGCAAGCGTTGCAGGTGGATGGTTGTGCGCTCTCCCTCTGGTCTTCACGAGACCAATATATGCAATGTGTGGGTCTTTATGATTCTGGCATGGTGCAGACTCCCACTTTGAATCCTGAAGAACGCAACTTACCCCGATCGCAGGTTCCCATTGAGGAAAATCCAGTTCTGAAGCAATTGCTGACCACACAGCGTCCCGTGGTGTTGGATGATCTGTACCAATATCCCGAAATGCAGACTCCAGAATTTCGGCGTACGCCTGCAAGAGCGTTATTAGTCCTGCCGTTGCTCTCAGAAGGCAAGATTATTGGCAGTATTTCTCTGCGGCAAAATCAAGAACCTCGTCATTGGCGACAGTCGGAAATTCAACTGGTGCAGGCGGTGTCAGAGCAAGCGGCGATCGCGGTGCAACAGGCCCATCTCTATCAAACGACCCGGCAGCAAGCTGAACAATTGATGGAGGTAGATCGTCAGAAGACAGAATTCTTCCAGAATATTTCCCACGAGTTTAGAACCCCTTTAACCTTGATGGTGGGACCTCTGGAAACAGCCGTGATCCAAAAACAGGGATTGACCTGTGACCAGGCGGCGATCGCCCTCCGCAGTTCCCGACGGCTTCTACGCTTAGTGAATCAATTGCTGGATCTGCAACGGTTGGATGCGGGACGAATGCAGGCGAGCTATCGCCCCTGTGACTTTGCAGATTTTGTTCATCAAATTGTTGAGACCTTCCGCCCCTATTGCGATAAGAAAGGGATTCAGCTCATTACCCAGTTGATGGTCTGTGGACCTATTTATCTAGATTTGGAGAAATTTGATAAAGTCGTCTATAACTTGCTTTCCAATGCCATGAAGTTCACCCCAGCGGGTGGCAGCATTACCGTAGGGTTGGCGGCTCAAGGCGATCACTGTCTCTTCCAAGTGCAGGATAGTGGGATTGGTATCCGTGCAGATCAGTTGCCGCATCTCTTCCAGCGGTTTCGGCAGGCAGAGGGTTCAGTCAATCGCAGTTATGAAGGCACAGGGCTGGGGCTGTCGTTGGTGAAGGAATTGGTGGAGATGCATGGCGGTGAGATCAAGGTTAGCTCGATCTATGGTCAAGGCAGTACTTTTGCGGTTTCTCTGCCGTTCGGTTGCGATCATTTGCCAAGTAGTCAAGTGGTGAATGAGCAGGCGGAAGTGCAGGCAAGTCGGGCAGCGGTAGAACTGGCGGATGTGGAAACTGAGTTACAGGATCTAGAAACTGCCAATGGTGAAGAACCGGAAATTGCTGTACAGTCCAATGGGATGCGGGTCTTGGTGGTGGATGATACGGCAGATCTGCGCACCTACGTTGCCGGAATTCTACGCCAGCAAGGTTATCAGGTCTATACGGCTCGCAATGGAGAAGAAGGTTTCCAAGCGGCGAAGCTCCACTATCCCCACTTGATCGTCACGGATCTGATGATGCCTAAGGTGTCTGGTCTTGATATGATCCGCATGATTCGCATGGATGAGGATCTGAAAGGAACTCCCGTCGTGTTGCTAACGGCCAAGGCAGATGAAGATACTCGCTTGGAAGGGGTAGAGCGAGGCGCTGATGCCTACCTGTCTAAACCCTTTACCGATCGCCTGCTGATTGCGGAAGTGCGGAACCTCTTGGCGCTGAAGGAAAAAGAACAGCGCATGGTGGAGCTGAATCAGTATCTGACGGAATCGGTGCTGAAGCGCTTTTTGCCCCCCAGTTTGGTACAGCGGGCTGCCAAGGGCGATCTGGCCTTAGATTTGCGACCGGAGCCGCGTTTGGTGACTGTGTTGTTTAGCGATATTGTGGGTTTTACCCAATTGTCCAATACCCTGCGATCGAAGCGGGTGGCGGAAGTTCTCAATCAATATCTCAGCACTATGACCCGTGCAGTGTTTGATAACGGGGGTACGGTGGATAAATTTATGGGGGATGCGATTCTGGCACTGTATGGCGCACCGGAGGATCTGACCCCGAATGAACAGGTACGGCGGGCGATCGCCACAGCAAGGCAGATGCATCAATCGCTGCAGGAGTTGAATGAACAATGGCAGGCCCAAGGTCTACCGGATCTCAGTTTCCGCTGCGGCATTCACCAGGGTACTGCGGTGGTGGGAATGTTTGGTGGGAGTGAGCGATCGGACTATACGGCGATCGGTCCTAGTGTCAATATTGCAGCACGGTTGCAGGTGGCGGCGGAACCGGGACGGATTCTGGTATCGGCAGCGGTGGCAGACTATTTGGAGGATGAAGAGATCATCAAAGGCGTGCCCTTGCAACTCAAAGGGGTGGATGAAACGGTCTTGACTTTCTGGGTTGATCCATTGGCAACAGCCCTGGTGCGATCGGCTTAGTGGGTGGTTTGCCTCGTATTTATTGTGGTTGCGTTTATTGTGGTCGCGGGTCTCGCCCCATTCCATGGGTTCCTCTCCTACACTAGAAGGGAAGGTTGAGATTGACCCGTTGCTCCTGTGCTATGCCCGATACGCCTCCGCCCCCTGTGTCTCCCTCTACGATCCGACGACACCGCGATCGCCCGGAATTGTGGCTATTTGTGATGGCTGTGTCTTGTTTGATTCATGGGGTGGCGTTGGCAAGTGTCACTTGGGTGACGGTGCGAATTCAGGCGCAAACTCAGGTTGGGGGTGAGGCGATCGCGGTGGATCTGGTGGATCAAGCGGCTGACCCAACTGCCCCGGAGACATTTGATGCCAGTGCTGTGAATCCGCAACCCGGAGTAGAGTCTGATACCAATCCATCCGCCGCCCCAGAAACCCCATCCTCTCCCGAGACAGAACCGCCCTCGCCGGAAACGTCCCCAGAACCACCAACGCCTCAGCCGGCGGAATCTACACCTCCTCAGGAGAATCCCGATCGATCGCCCCCTTCCCCCCAGCCTGCGCCCAAGCCTTCCACTAAACCGACAACTCAGCTCTCGACTAAACCGACAAAATCTCCAACGGCCCCAACCAAACCCCCTCAGCCCAAGCTTCCAGTCCCCGGTGATGATCCGTTACCCCCACCGAAGATTGATCTGAGTTATCAAGTCCTAGACCGCAACGCAAAGCCCGGTTCTGCCGATGTGAATGCTCAGATTCAGTTGGTAGGGAGCGATCGAGCGGAGCTGACGATTCTCAATTCTCCGGCATTGATCACTCGGCGGGGACAGATGGTGACCCTGAGAGTGTATCTGGTGGTGGAAAGCCAGACGGGGAAGGTGCTGGAATCGCGTTTGTCGGAAGGTTCAGAGGATTTGGAGGCGGTGGTTAAGCAAATTACCAGCCAGCTTCAGTTTCAGGTGAGTCCGAAGCAGCCAGGGGATCCACTACCTGCGTTGGCAGAGGGAACGATTCAAATCCAACTCAAAATTCCGGGTGGGTGATGGGATAATTTGTGCTAGACTAGTTCAAGCGAAAACGCGGGTGTAGTTTAGTGGTAAAACCTTAGCCTTCCAAGCTAATGATAGGGGTTCGATTCCCCTCACCCGCTTCTTAGAGTGTACAGTGACTAATTAGTTGTCACCGGTGACAGATTCGCGTCATCGGTTCAATCCAACGGTTTAAGACCCCGGTCACACTGGCTTCGCTCAAATTCAATTTGCGACTCACGTCGCTCACGGTCGAATTGACTCAAACGCGGAGCAACCACCGTTCATAGGCTTTAATATTCGGACTCCGACGGTGTACCAAGGGGTCGATTGAGTGGTGGTAGGACCGCCTTCACAGTGGGGACAGCGGTAACGTTTGGGGCGGATTTCAATCCACACTGGGACTTCAAAGAGGGGCAAATGACGGAGACGGAGCGGGGCATCGTACCCCTGAAATGAATCAATCGCACGACCGCATTTGCGACAAGTGCTCCCTTCCACTGTACTTTCCACCCGAATCAACCATCCTTGGGGCGAGAGCTGATTCACTTCCAGAATACGGACATCGGGTAGATCGAGCGGAATTTGAATGGGGTTGTCCATGA
>JAYKGX010000306.1:0-8654 GCA_035285565.1 Synechococcales cyanobacterium | reverse complement strand
GTTGCAAGAATTTAGTCAAGAATTTTGAATGGACACTTGAACACGCCAGAACCAAGCTCAATCTCTGTTTCATTCGCTTGATGGTGAAACGATTAGCCACCTAAAAGATGTCAAATGGATTCTATAGGTTTAGCCTTGCGAAGCCGTAAGAAGCAAACAGTTCTCTATGAGCAAGGCTTTCTAGTAATGCAAGGAGAAGATGCTCAAATTGTTCGATTTGAGCAAGTAGAGGCAGTATACATTAAGAAATTAGATGTATCCTATGAAGGAACCTCAGCACTAACGATGCTTGGTGGGACTTTACTAGGTGGTGTTGTGGGTGGTGCTTTGAGTTCATTAGCAAGTGGACGAATTTTACTACGTTACAAAATCAATATGCGTGATGGCAGAGTTATCTCTTCTGATTTTCCAGAAGTTGGAGGACGTGCGCTGGAAGAATTAACGCTGCGGGAAATGCCAGTCTTAAAAGATTCATATCGTGAAGGGAAAGATCTACAATTTGGCGCACTTTTGATTAGCAAAAAAGGATTGGAAAGTAAAAAAGGTATTCTGCCATGGTCAGAACTTGAAGCGCCGACAGTTGATGAGCAATTTCGCTTGGTAATTAAGCGTCAGCGCTCTTGGCTGGCATGGCTTCAGTTACTAATAGAGAAAATTCCAAATTTTCCAATCTGTTTTGACCTGTTAACTGAGCTTCAAAAGACGCAAGGGAATTTGTAGGTATTTGCGTACCTCGCTCGTTGATGCTGAACGTGAGTTAGGCTATGATGGTCTACCAGGCTATAATAGTCATGAGCTTACCATGAGGTCAATCCTATGAGCATCCGGCAGCCGCGACATAGCAAAGAGGATTTTGCGCGACGAGGTCATGAGCTTTATGAGTCGCAGATTCGATCTCAGGTTGAGGCTGATCATCATGGCAAGATTGTGGCGATCGACATTGAGACTGGAGATTTTGAGGTCGCTGATGAAAGCCTTGCTGCTGCCAAGAAGTTGTTAAGTCGCTGTCCCGACGCTCAGATTTTCGGGATTCGGATTGGGTACCGCGCTGTCCATCGCTTTGGTTTGCGGACTTCGGGTATTTCAGCATGATCATTGGGAGTGTGAATTCAAGGCGAGAAGCCATTATCCAGTTGGCTGTTTCAGGCGAAAACAATAAACGGCAAGGTGTTAAAGCAGTCATTGATACTGGGTATACAGGCTTTTTGACGTTGCCTTCTGCCATCATCACAACCTTAGAACTGACATGGTTCATGCAGGAAGAAGGCTTTTTAGGTGATGGGAGTATTTGTATGTTCAACGTGTATGAGGCATCTGTCATTTGGGACGGAAAGGTCAGAGCGATTGAGGTCAATGAGTCAGAGACTGATCCCTTGGTTGGAATGGCGCTACTTGAGGGCTATGAGTTGAACATTCAAGGAACTCCAGGTGGTGTAGTGACAATCAAGGAGCTATCTTAGCCGCGCTGGTCTAACAATCCTGTCGCAGCGGGCGGTTTACGAATCTTGGTATAATATAAAGGCTGTCTGCCGCCGCTGAACAGGGCCGTTAGCCTGACTGCCCATTCAAGATTTTCGCAACCAGAGATACTCACCCGTTTGAGTGATGCGTTTTGTAATCCAAGTTTGTGGTTAGCAACGATCGCCCTTCCATTGCAAAGATTACCGCCCGTCCAGACTCGGCGCGGACTCATGGGTTTAGGTGGCTGAGGGCGATCGCTTGGGGGCAGATGAAGAAAAATATGACTACCGCGAGTGTCAGCAAATACATAGGTGCAAATACATAGGTGCCGTGTTGAAGATTCCGAGTCCAATGAGGTGCTCCTCTATGGTCTAGTGCGCCATAATGGATCAAGGCGTTATCTGGTGGAAGGATGGTGGCTATGACTGAGTTACTTGAACGAGCGATCGCTAAGTTGAAAAATCTCCCTGCAAGTGAGCAGGATGCGGTCGCTTCTATAATTCTGGAAGAACTTGAAGACGATCGACGCTGGGACGAAGCATTCTCTCGCTCTCCAGACCTCCTTGCCAAGCTTGCTGCTGCTGCTATGGCTGAGTACCATACCGGTAAAACCCAAGAACTTGATCCAGACCTATTGTGAAGTCACGTACTACAATCCAGTTTCGCAGATCATTTGCCGACTTGCCTAAACAAGTTCAAGAGCAGACTCGTGCTGCGTATCGTCAATTCAAGGAAAACTCAAGCCATCCAAGTCTGCGTTTTAAGAAGGTGCATTCAGAATTGCCAATTTATTCTGCCCGAATTGGTAAGAATTATCGAGCAGTTGGTCAATTGGATGGAGATACTGTGATTTGGTTCTGGGTGGGTTCACATGCAGAGTACGACAAATTACTGTCTCAGATATAGCGCTGTCGCATAACTTTGCGTTAGCCTGACTGCCCAGCTAGCCATTCTTGTAGACCGAGATTTTACCCATTTGAGTGATATGTTTTGTAATCAAACATTGTGGTTAGCAATGATCGCGCTTCTATTGCAAAAGTGATTGCCCGTCCAAACTGCGATCGCTTAGTGTCAAAGCAAAGAGGTTCGGGTGCTGGAGATTGTTGGTAAGGGCAAGGGCGATCGGCATTAAGGTTTGTTGCGTTGGCAGTCGATCGGAACTGTTTTCAGTAACGTAAAATCGTAGTGGGTGAACTTGGCGTTAGCCCTCCTTCCGCTAAACCATCGGTATATGAGAGGTGGAGTTATCCTCCTTCTGTTACCTTACCATTCCCAAGTAAGCCCCTGAATTGGATGTCAAATATGACGATTAAACTTCGGTTTCGCCAACTGTCTGCTGTTATTTTGGCGATTCCCTCCAGCTTGATGCTTGTTGGTTTGCCCGCTAACGCTTTCGTGCAGGCAGATCTCGATAAATTCCGTTCAACCCGCCAATGTGATGGATGCGATCTGTCGGGAGCTGATTTATCGAATCAAACTTTAAACTCCGCCTCACTGGTTGGGGCTAATCTCTCAAACGCTAATCTATCGGGAGCCTCGCTGGTGGATGCTAAGCTTAGTGGAGCCAATCTCACAGGAGCTAATGTATCGGATGCCCAACTAATGGGTGCAATGTTAGCCGGGGCGATTCTAACAGGGGCTAATCTCTCAAACGCGGATTTATATAATGCTTGGATGGATAAGGCAAAATTATCAGGTGCGACCCTAACTGGGACAGACATGGGGGCTGCCAGAATCATAGATGCTGATTTATCTGGTGTGAATGCTCAAGGTGCTTTCTTTAACCAGGCGGTGTTAGCTCGTTCTAACTTATCCAATGGGTCTTTTTCCAAAGCTGCCATGAGAGAGGTGAACTTAGAGGGCGCTATCCTAACCGGAGCTAATTTCGATGGTGCAGATTTATTCCGAGCCAGGATGCCCGATTCTACTCTCTTTACCGGAAGTGTCACTAAGTTTACACAAACGAACTAACAATGCTTATAGCAATCCTAATTGATTTGTGGGGCGAAATTCTGCCTGCACAGGCTAGAAGCCTGTCCTACTTTTACAACTGAAAGAGGATTGCTATATAGGGGAAATTTTTGGATTTCCCCGCCTTACCATACTCTCGCTTCTACTCATTGGCATCGACCAGTTTCCAGCCAGTTTTGAACTCTATCAATGGCGTAATGGAATAGGGTATGGTTCTTTCTTTGTATCAGCAGAAGCAAGTTACGATGAGCAGGAATTTTACCCCAGTCTCGCTGCTATGTTGGAGAAGAAAATTCCTCGATTAAAATTCGTCTGGAAAATTGATTGACTTTCAGAAACCCTCGTGAATTGGGATCTCGCAGCCAAGCTAAAATAAGGTGAGTCTAGTTCAGACGAGGTGAAGCCTATGACAGTTCGACAACCCCGATACAGCAAAGAGGAATTTGCTCGACGTGGCGATGAGATTTATGAGTCTCAGGTGCGATCGCAAGTTGAGGAAGGCAACCACGGCAGAATCGCATAACGATACACAATCATTTTGTAGCTTTTTTTAAGTTTATGGTTCAGGAAGAAAACTCTCAGCAGAGCCTTGGAGTCGTTGATGAACAGATCCTTGTACCAAAAGCATTGTCACCTCAGTGGAACAGCTATCCAGTTAGCGCTTTAGATATTTCACTCAACATTCCGTACAGCTTAGAGGAGTGGGATGAAATCGTTGCAACGTTCACTCAATTGCTTGCTCATAAAGAATACCCTGTTTGGCATACCGCAATTAATCGATTAATTTGTGCCCTAGAGATGGAGGAGTCACAACACTCCAATTGTGACGATTACCAACCAACCCCCACTCATGAACGGTTGAGGAACCTCTTGACAGCAATTGTCACCCAAACCCCACAGAAGCCTGAGATCTTTGACATTTTCTGTCATCACCTCCAGTTTTTAGCAGAAGAAGCACCCTATCAGCATTTAGTGCTTGAGTGGTTAGACCAAAATATCGTTCTGAATTCCCGTGGAACCCTAAACAATTCCTGTAGCAGTGGCAGCACAAGACAGCGTTGGAGTGGATATTCGAGAGGTGTTGCACTGAGTTCAAAACCACCCGTTGCCGCTCAACCGAGTCGTTCGAGTGTTGGGGTTCTCAGGCTATCAGCCGCTAATTCGTGCCTATATTGGACAAGGTTTGCGGGTTGACCTAGAGCGATTTGAAAGTGAGACCGTAAACGCACTGGTTGAAAGCTTGAAGCGTCGAGGTGTGAGTGAAACTGTGATTGATGAAGCATTAAGCGAGGTCATCCATGCAGTATCGAACTAATCGTAGTTTGCTAGCGGTAGAACAATCGCAATGTACACCGACTTCCGAGAGGTTATCGGTTTAAAAGGGCAAAGTAATTGTAAAAGTTGTTCCTAGATTCAGCTTGCTATCCACCTTGATTTTTCCACCATGTAAGTCTACAAAGCGCTTGACAATATTCAATCCCAGTCCTGTTCCAGGGATATTGCTGACATTTTTGCCGCGATGGAACGGCTCAAATAGGTGAGGTAAATCCTCATGGGGAATCCCCATTCCTCGATCGCTAATCTGCAAGATCACTTGACTGTTGCGCTTTGATAATCGCAGGTTAACTGGGCTTTGATCGTGGGAATAGCGAATTGAGTTAGAGAGAATATTCGTCAAAATCGATCGCAGTAGTTTTTCATCCAGTTCTGCCATTAGAGTCCGATGACGACTGGTGACAGATAGCGGCTGCTTGGATGTGATCTGCATTTCGGCAACTAATGTATGACAAAACTGTACTAATTCAATTGAAGTGGGTTGAATCATCAGCTTGTGTGCTTCGATTTTGCCAATTACTAAAATGTCGTTAATCATCTGAGTCATGCGTTCTACATCTGTTTTGACTCCTTGAATATAGTCTCGACGCTGCTCGGTCGAGAGTTGTGCATCATAGCGATCGAGGGAGGATGCTGACAGCAAAATGTTGTTGAGGGGATTGCGAAACTCATGACACACCATTGCAACGAAGCGAGATTTGAGTTCACTCAGTTCCTGGAGTTCCTCATTGGCTCGATGGAGTTCGGCAGTGCGATCGCGGACTTTTAATTCTAGTTCTTCATTGGTTCGCTGTAACAGCGTTTCTGCCCATTTGCGTTGAGTAATGTCTTGAAAGGTGACCACCGTTCCCACCACTTCGCCCTGCTGATTTTGCATGGGAGTGCTGATATATTCCACGGGAAAGCTGGAGCCATCCTTGCGCCAGAACACTTCTGTATTGGTGCGGTGAATGCGCCCATCGCGAAAGGCTTGATAAATTGGGCACTCGTGGATTGGGTAGGGCTGACCATCAGGTTTGGAGTGATGCAGCACCGAATGCATGGACTGACCAATCAGGTCTGGGATGTCCCAGCCAATCATTTTTGCTGCTGCCGGATTCACAAAGGTGACCCGACCTTCTAGATCCAACCCATAGACCCCTTCTCCCACCGCGTTCAAAATCAATTCATGCTGGCGACGCAGAGTTTCCAAATCGGTCTCAGGCAGCGGGCGCAGCGCAGGAACAGGTCGTTCAACCTGGTCTAATGTCTGACTTGAGAAAGTTTGTAACCAATAGTTCTGCCGCATGATAACCAGGATTGCTGACAAAGGGTGCATTCGATACAGATATGTATTCCCTTACACTAAAAAGTTCGCTGAGTACAGTTAAAACCAAATATTAGATTCATGTTACGCCATTCAGGTCTTTCTGTGAATCAGGCAGGTTATGAAAAAAATTCTGGTGATTGAAGATGAGGCGCAAACTCGCAGCATTTTCATGAGATGTCTAACATTTGAGGGGTTTTGCGCGATCGAGGCAGAGAGTGGTGCGATCGGGGTCAAGCTTGCTCAAATGCATTCACCCGATTTGATTATCTGCGACATCATGATGCCTGATTTGGATGGTTATAGTGTTTTATCAGCGATTCGTCGTCATTCTGCAACTATTGCCATTCCGTTTATCTTTCTGACGGCTAAAGTGACGATGGCTGACCTGCGCCAGGGCATGGACTTGGGTGCGGATGATTACCTGACCAAGCCCTGTAGTGTGGAGCAACTGCTAGCGGTCATTACCACCCGGCTGGAGCGACAAGCCCAACTGCAAGCGTGTTTTACGGCTTCTCAGGTGGGCAATCAACCTGTGGTTCGTCAACCCGAGACGGGAATTTTTCCGGATTGCTCGCGACTGTCTCAAGTGTTTTTATTCATTGAAGAAAATTATCACCAACCCATTAGCCTGAGTGATGTTGCTAAGGCTGTTGGTTATTCTCCTGCCTATTTGACCCATCTGGCGCAAGAGCTTACGGGCTATAGCATCAAGCGCTGGATTACAGAACGCCGTATGTCTCAAGCTCGGATGTTGCTCTGCGAGACCGATCAGCCTGTGCGGCAGATTGCAGAAGGGGTTGGCTATCCAGATGTGGCTTACTTTACCCGTCAATTTCGGCAATTGCATGGTGATCCTCCTCAGTCTTGGCGTAATTCTGTGCGATTGCGATTAGCCTAGTGCATTGGCGATGCGAAATTGCTAAGGGCGATCGAGGGTTATGTGTGCTCGATCGCCCCTCAGTTCGGGCTATCGATGATTGGAATCTGCAAGGATAAAGTGTGCCTAGTCTGGGATTACGCTCTTCATGAAGTTTTTGTGAAGGACTGTAAATTTACGGAAGCAGCTTCGTTCTATCACAATGGTTGCTATACACTAACTATTAGCTTTTCGGCGGGAAGCCCCGCGCTCTACCCGCTTCGGGTGAGCGTCGGGATGAGAGGCAGGGCGATGACGAATTGCCCCCTTAACCGCTATGCAGCGTAGCTGTATCAGGGCTTGGGTTCTATGAGGAATCGCCACTCTCTTACCAACGAAGCGAACACGGGTACTCAAACTGTGTTAGATTAGCGATCAAATCATTCTAATAATTCATGCTAAAAGCGGTCAAAGTCCGAATCTATCCCACTGATGCCCAGCAAGCTTATCTTGCGCAGGCGTTCGGTTGTTGCCGATGGGTTTGGAATCAGTCGCTTGCCATCCTGTCTCAAACGTACAAAGAGACAGGACGTGGCGTTTCAGCAATGGATATGAAAAAGCTGCTTCCAGTTTGGAAGAAAGAGTATGAATGGCTTTCTGAATGCTATTCCCAATGTTTGCAGCAATCGGTTTTGAATCTGGGTGCTGCATTCGGCAACTTCTTTGATGGTCGGACAGGCTATCCCACCTTCAAAAATCGTCACGGTCGGCAGTCGATTCAGTATCCCGCAAACGTCAAGATTCTGAGTGATGCCGCGATTAAATTCCCTGGGAAACTGGGGACTTTGAAAGCAAAGATTCATCGCGATTGTGTTGGAAAACTGAAAACTGTTACTGTATCGAGGATGAGTGACGGGCGTTACTACGCTTCATTGCTGTTGAACGATGGGATTGACAAACCGGAGTCAAGCGGTGAAGGAAAAGCGATTGGGATTGATCTGGGTTTAATTGATTTTGCTGTCACTTCTGATGGCTCCAAATTCAACAATCCGAAGCATCTCAAGAAGCATGAACGCAACTTGAAACGGAAACAGCGCAAACTTTCGAGAAAGAAGGACAAAACGACAAACAAACGTCGCAAGGCGAAACGCGCACTGGCAAAAGTGCATTCTAAGATTTCACGAGTGAGAGAAGATTTTCTACACAAGCTATCCCGCAAGATAGTCAACGAGAACCAAGTGATTGTGGTGGAAGATCTAGCCGTGAAAAACATGGTCAAGAATCACAGCCTAGCCAAGTCAATCAGCGATGCAGGCTGGGGAATGTTTCAAACCCTGCTGAAGTACAAAGCACAACAAGAAGGTAAAATCTATCTCGAAATTGGGCGATTCTTCCCGTCTTCGCATCTGTGCAATGTAACACTGCGACCCATTCCAAAAATGGATCTCTCAGTCCGAACATTCCTCTGTCCCCATTGCCAAGCGCATCATGACAGAGATGTGAATGCGGCAATCAACATCAGAAATGAAGGCTTGCGGATATTGGCATTGGGAACCAGTGCTACTGCCCTTGGAGGCAATGTAAGACCAAAACCCTATGGTCGAAAGTCCACGACGGTCGAGGCGGTTGCTGATGAATTGGGAAGCCAGCACCGTATCGCCTAGTGGTCGGTGTCTGGTAGTTCACACTAGCACCACACTTCTCCAATCAGTTCAATTTCAT
>JAYKGX010000305.1:0-3357 GCA_035285565.1 Synechococcales cyanobacterium | reverse complement strand
AGATTGTCCGAGATGCGGAAATTCCCAAACGCTACGCCGATAAATTAGTTGAAGTACATCAACTGAGTGGTGATAAAGCGATCGTCATTTGTCACATCGAAGTACAGAATGAAGATGAACAGGATTTTGAATTCAGAATGTATAGCTATCATTATCGGTTGCGCGATCGCTATGCTTGTCCAGTGGTGAGTTTGGCAATTTTAACCGATGAGAATATCAGTTGGCGACCCAGTGCCTTTCGGGAGGAATTGTGGGGATGCTCGACGGAGTTTCATTTTCCCAGTATCAAATTGGTGGACTACGAACCGAATTGGGTAGACCTAGAAGCGAGTCGTAATCCCTTTGCAGTGGTGGTGATGGCTCAGTTGAAGACCAAAGCGACCCATAAGCAGCCCCAAGCCCGGAAAACTTGGCGATATCGGCTAACCACAATGCTTTATGAGCAGGGCTATAGCCCACAGGATATACTAGAGTTACACAACTTTTTAGACTGGATGATGCAGTTACCAGAGGACATGGAACAGCAGTTTCAGGATGAGCTAAAAGCCTTTGAGGAGGAAAAGCAAATGAAGTATGTGACCACGATCGAACGCATGGCAGAAACACGCGGCAAGCTGGAAGGTCAACTGGAAGAGAAAAATGCGATCGCCCTCAATATGCTGCGCGATCAACTTCCCCTAGAACAAATTTCTCGGCTGACGGGGCTGACGATCGCCCAGATCCAAGCGCTCCAAAGTCAGATGAAATGAGAGAGCAGTGCGGCTTTGCAGGTTTGAGTCGTAGAGTTGTAGAGTAGGTCGCAGCTTGTAGCTTACTTCCCGCAGGGTCACCCAACCCCCTTCCCCTCGAAGTGCCAGTTCATTGTGACAATATTATGTGCGGATTTTGAGTGAGCAGGGACAGCCGTTGGTGGCGCAGTTGATTCATGATAGCGGGATTGAACTGTTTCGCAGCGCGATTACGAATTATTTGCTCAAGGAGAAGCGTCCGCTGTTGTTGGTCAATTTAGCAGAGGATTTGCAACCGCTCTGTATTCATCTGCGGCGATCGTATTTGGAAGAACAAGCTCGTTTGCGCAGTCAGCCGACGGATGTGTCGGCGTTGAAGGATCAGGAGTTGCGACAGTTGAGTTTGGAGTTGCAACAGGTGGGTGAGCAGTTTAGGCAGCACTTGGAGATGTTGATTAATCAGGTGATTGCGAGTAATGGAAATCCGGAGTTTGAGGCGGAGTTTGAGCAGTTGCAACGGCGGATGGTGCAGCAGTTGGATGGATTGATTGCTGGGTTTTCGGTGAGTGCGGTGCATCAGCGGGCGCAGGCGAGTCATCGCAGAAATTCGGTGGTGCCGTTGTTGGGGATTCTAGCAGAAGCATTTTACTATTTAGCGAATGGGTTGGAAGATACGTTGGTGGAAGCGGCGCAGGAGTTGGTGCAACAGTTTTTCCAACAGGTGCGCGATATGATTCCGCAACAGGATTATTATCGTCAGCTCTTCCGCATGTTGGGCAATGATGGGGGAATTGAGGCAATGCTCGATCGCGTGGCAGCACACACCCGGTTAGCATTGGTCAGTGCGGCTCAGACGGAGTGCGATCGCTATGTGCGGGAATGTCCGGAGTTTTTTGAGGAGGAGACGGCTTCGATTTTTCAGTTGCGGGAAACGTTGCAGCAGGCTTGTCGGGGCTATGATTACCAAAATATGGTGCAGGCGGAGCCAGCGATTCGGCAGTTGCTGAGGATGGATTTTGAGCAGAAGGTTTCGCGAACGGTGTTACAGAATTTTCGGCAGGTGATTAACCAAACCTTGAATGTGCATCTTTTGCCTGCGGTGCGCCATCAGGTGGAGGTGATTCAGGAGCAATACGATCAGGCGCGGCAGTATTTGGCGGCGATCGTGCAAAAGGAAGCCGAGGAAAAACTCCGAGAAAACCAGCGTCAATTGGAAGTCCTGCGCGAGAATATGCATCTTTTCAATGCGGCAGTGACTGAGGTGAATGTCTACTTAGTTGAAATGGGCTGCGATCGC
This sequence comes from Synechococcales cyanobacterium, assembly GCA_035285565.1. Classification (GTDB taxonomy): domain Bacteria; phylum Cyanobacteriota; class Cyanobacteriia; order Leptolyngbyales; family Leptolyngbyaceae; genus JAYKGX01. Next base: position 1,332 of record JAYKGX010000305.1, on the reverse strand, counting down.
CATCAATTGCCTCTACTAGATGAGGAGAAGAGCGATCGGTTGACTGCAACGGTGATGTAGTGTTTTCGATTGAGTGTTTTTGGCATGAGTTGGACGAATCCTGGCGAACCGATCCCCCTAAATCCCCCTTGTTAAGGGGGACTTCAAACCAAAGTATTGAACTGAACCAAGATGGAGACGATCGCCCAAAGCCTTATTCTGGCTCGGTTCCCCCTTATTAAGGGGGCTAGGGGGATCATAAATTTGGGGTAATCGCGTTTTGTCTAACTGATGTTAATTAAGGGGAACCGAGCCAACATCATTTTCAATTTTCTGAACTTTACTGTGGAGCGATCGTAATGACGATGAATTTTTATCCTCTAGCTGACAACGATGTGATCCAATTAGATTGGACTGCACATGCTCTCTTTGATGGTAAAGCTTGCGTTATTGTTGAGGATTTATTGAAACGGGCACGAGATTATTTGAAAATCACCAATGCAGAGTCGGGTAGATATAATTGGATTGGGAAAGGTATTGAAGCTAGCGTTTTACGACACCAGATGGCAACAGAGTGGCAAGAAGGATTCGTTCGCATCTGTATAGAGTTTTCACCACTAGAACTGTATGAGAAAGAGAATCTGACTTGTTTAGCTTTGCATGGAGATGATATCCTGAGAGTTCCCACAGGCGCTGAGATTGGGGCACCAACACTTGCTAAAGTTTCCGCGTTCTACAATTTCTTTCGCGAGAAACTAGGACTACAGGAGGTTAGCTATATCAAATATTACTGGTTAAGCCGTGGTGTGGAGTGCAAGGTTCTCAAGGGAGATGGTTCTAGCAAAGGATGGCAACCAGGCTTTGTTCGTCTCCAGCTTGAGTTTCTTCCTAAAAATATGCCAGAAGTTTCCGAAAGCACATCAACAGGGCATTCTGAACTAGATAGTTTGCGACAAGCTAGCAATTAATCGGAGAAAACCAGATGAACAACGATCGCTTTGAACCTTTGCAACCCAGTGATGTGATTTCCAGCACAGAGGAGTGGTTTATGCCACATACAACCTACACTTTGGAAGAATTTTGCCAAGAAGGGCGAGAACGTATTAACTTTGATGGTGATTATCCAGAAGAAGATTGGGTAATTCAAGAAATGGATTGCAGAGTTTTACAGGCTGATAAACCGGGCTGGCGATCGGGAAAGATGCGCGTTCGAGTCCAGGTAGTCGTCGATTTTGCACCCGATCAGGACAAGGAGGATTCCGAAAAACCTGATTTAACCGTCTCTTCCACTTCTCTAGATACCATTCGGAAAATCGTAAATTAAAAGGAGTTCAGTCTAATGAGCGAATCAAC
>JAYKGX010000304.1:0-10051 GCA_035285565.1 Synechococcales cyanobacterium | reverse complement strand
TTGAGAGGATCGCTGAAAAATTGACTTAGATTTTTGGGAGTGCGATCGGGGAAAGACTCGATTTGCAGAACGGTTTAAATCAAAGTATTTCAGCAGATTCATAGGATATCCTCAATCTGGTAGATCAGCACGTTAAACAACAATTGGGCTGCTCTAGAAACTCTAGACCCTTTATTCCCTCAGAATAAAAATTTAACAGCATTGTTTCCTAACTTGAGCAAATATCCCAGAACTCTACAAGGACTTTACAAATATGAAAAAATTAACATTGACATGCTCATTTTTGTGACTTATATCACTTGCTATTAGTAATCTCAATCTCATTCTAGTGTTCATAATGAGCAATACATATCCATCTACTAGTCAATGTGATTTATATCACCTGATTCATATATATAGCAATCTTCTTTCAGTTTTAAAAGTGGAACAGGCTTCTAGCCTGTGCAGGCAGAATTTCCGTCCCCTATCCATTAGGATTGCTATATTCAATTTCGCACATCTCAAACCAACCGACCAAGTTGCAATGACTAGTTGATTGGGGATTACACTTTCTGGCGCTGGACGAGCTGTTGAAACAATCCTGGTTCGGCAGCTAACTGGTCAAAACTACCCTGTTGAATTAACCGCCCCTTCTCCAAAACATAAATGCGATCGGCATTGCGAATAGTACTTAAACGGTGGGCTACCACAATTCTGGTGACCTTGAGGCGATCGAGACTATCGCTGACAATTTGTTGAGTCCGATTATCCAAAGCACTAGTTGCCTCATCAAAGAGGAGAATTTTAGGTCGTCTCGCTAAGGCTTTGGCAATTAAGAGACGTTGCCGTTGCCCACCCGAAAGATTACTGCCACCTTCGCTGACCACCGTATGCATTCCCATGGGCATTGCTTCAATATCTTCCGCCAAACCCGCCATGCGCGCCGCTTCCCAAGCTTCGTCCATCGAAATCAAGGCGTTACCTGCAATATTTTCAAACATCGAAGCAGACATCAACCGACTATTCTGCATCACCACTCCTAATTGTCGCCTAACTGCATTCACATTTAAACTCATCAAGTCCTGCCCATCAAAGGAAACCACACCAGATTCTAAGGTGTCAAATCCCAATAGCAGACGCAGCAGGGTAGATTTACCACTCCCAGAGGGACCCACCAGCGCAATAAATTCTCCAGGTTCTGCATGAATACTCACATCATTGAGCGTCATGGCTCCATCAGGACGATAGCGGAACATGGCATGGGCGATCGCAATTCTACCACTCAGGCGACCGGGATCGGCTTTATCAACACTCACTTCCGGCACGGCTTGTAAAATAGGTTGTGCCCGTTGCCAAATGGGTAGAATTTCCAGAATATCAATGACGATCGTACTTAAACTGGTCGCACCACCGATGAAAGTCCCAAAGGCTGAGTTAAACGCCAAGAACGTCGCCGTCGAGAATTCACCTTTAGAACTGACCAGTAAATGAGTTGCAACGGCAAACAGAAGGGCTGGTGTAATGGCTGATAATAAGCTATGAATCACGGCTAAATTATCCTCAATTCCCTGGGTTGCCAGCATCAGATTCAACTGCTGACTATACTGCTGTCCCCAAAAGGCAAAGGCCCGCGATTCAGCCCCAGCAATGCGGAACTTAGAGACACCATTAATCAACTGCACCATCACGCCAAATAGCTTACCTTGGCGATCGAGCAATGGTTTCGTTTTCTTGAGGGTCACAATCCCAGAAATCACTGTAACTGCAATATTAATCGCTGCTGCCAATAGGGCAATCAAAGCAAGCGGAGTACTATAGAAAAATAAGAGACCCAGATTGAGAAAGGAAAAAATCCCTGAAAATAAACTTTTAAGAATGGTACTCCCTAAACGCTGCCGAATTTGGCTAATGGCAGAAACCCGTGAACTCAAATCCCCGATCGAATATTGGCGGAAAAAAGCAGGTTGCAGTTTGAGTAAGCGATCCCATACAGCAGCTTGGGTGGCAGAATCGGCAAAGGTTTCTAAGCGCATGATGGCAAACCCCTGCACCAGTTGGAACAGCAGAGAACCAAAGGCAACGGCAATTAAACCCAGCGCCATTTGAAACACTAATGTTCGGTTGGCATTGGGAATCGCTTGGTCAATTAAAAAGGCAGTTGCTTGGGGAGTGACCATCCCTAGCAAGGTTGAAAAAATCCCTGCTGCCAAAATCATCATGAGTTCAGACTGATGTCTGCGGGTGGCAAATTGCAGTAGGTCGATCGGTCGCAACAGATCTGGCAGAGGACGATAAAAACTATAGGCAGTAGGGGCTAATTGGGCAGCCGTTTTCTGATTACAGCGCGATCGCGTTGCAGCCAAGGGATTATAGATTTCATATTTGCCATCGGCGATCGGCAGCAATGCGACAGGATGCTCATCTGCTCCTAAATAGGCAAGCAGTGGACCACAGTCTTTTTGCCACCAACGATCGCGCAGTGTCACCCGACGAGTTCGCAAACAGGAAGCACGGGCGATCGCATCTAGGGGATTTTGGATCTGTCGCCAGTCTTCCGACTCTCCAGGGGGCGTAATGGGAACTCCTAAAGCGTGTCCCACTGCTCCTGCAGCCATCAAGAGCGTGTTTTCAGCAATCACAACCTGACCAGAGGCATATTGATTTTTGCGGTTTCTTTTTTGAAAAACTTTAATAAATTCCTGATTCGTTTTTTCAATGGCTTCTTGATTCACAATTTCTCTGAGTTGCAATCTCTTCAACTCTTCCTGTTGTTCCTGTTGTAATCGAATCGTTAGTAAATGAACGAGCCATTGCTGCAGGGATTGGAGACCCCTGAGGAAGGTTTGGGGCTGGGGAATTTGGTGATAGCTACAGTGATCGAGTTCAACCCGTTCCGTTGCCTGGAGCCAAAGATTACCCATCAGAGGAATTCGTCCCATGGCGGGGGTGAGGGTTAAATCATGCCAACCTAATAACCTTGCCTGACCGCTACAAAGTCGGCACCAACTGATTTGACTCTGATGGGGTTGAAAAATTTCCTGGGTTGCCAAAATTCCGGATTGAGCGATCGGCGTGGGTAAAAGGGGGGGCTGTAAATCTGTTACCAGTTGGCTCAGCCGCGTAATCCAGCCCTCTAAGCCCGCGATCGCCGCCTGGGGAGCTTGCAGCATCCAATCTTGAAATGAATGGATGGAGAAGGGTGTGAGTTCAGTTTCTTCTAGGGCGATCGCCAAAAGCTGGCTCATGCAAAGTTGAGATTGCTGGGCGGGCATTGTTGGAAACAGAAAATCTCCCGCTTTCAGGGTAAAAAGATATCGTCGTCGTCCTTTATAAATTGCGAATAAGGCAACACTGCCGGACATCAAATGCCAAATATGATCGCGATCGTCTAGCAATAAAGGATCATTACTTTTGAGATGGGAGATTTGTTGTAATTGCATGGGAGAACTGAGGAGTAGAGGATGGTAGGCAATGTGAGTCAGGTAATGTGAGTCAGGTAATGTGAGTCAATAGAATCCCCTCACTGGGTTCTGATCCGCGCTGGAATAGGAATAGTCAATAGAATCCCCTTACTGCGTTCTGATCCGTGCCGGAATAGAATTCGGCGCTCTTGGGGCGAAGTCCGTTTCCAACGGACTAAACAAAGATTGCTTTTGAGTCCCTTGAGGGACTTCGCCCTGAGAGACGGTGGTTTTAAACCACGGGCGGATGAACAACGGAGCGAAAAACGGATGCTGGGTCTTATTTTCGATCGAGTCCCTTAAGTCTCTAGAGAACCCCCTTCACTGCGAATCAGATCGAGATAATGACCGGGGTGCTGGCGCAGTTGATCGTGATTGCCTCGTTGCACCACTTTGCCACGCTCCAGGACAATAATTTCATCACAATCGCGAATAGTACTCAAGCGATGGGCCACAATCAGACAAGTACAACCCCGCAACCGTAGATTATAGTCAATCATGCGCTCGGTTTCTGTATCTAGCGCACTCGTGGCTTCATCCATCAGTAAAATGGAAGGATTATTCACCAACGCTCGGGCAATTTCTAACCGTTGTCGCTGCCCGCCGCTCAAATTACTTGCCCCTTCTAACAAATCAGCTTGATAGCCATTGGGCATTGCCGCAATCATGTCGTGAATCGCCGCATCCTGACAAGCCTGCAAGATATTACGTTCAGGAATCGTGGAATCCCACAGGGTTAAATTATCTGCTACAGTGCCCGAAAATAGCAACACATCTTGTTCAATCATGGCAACCGAATTTACCCACACCGATCGCAAAATGTCCGATCGCATTTTTCCATCAAAGTAAATTTCCCCAGACCAAGGTTGATAGAGACCTGCCACCAGTTTGGCGATCGTTGATTTACCAGATCCACTTCCCCCCACCAGTGCCACTCGCTGACCAGGTTTGAGCGCAAGACTGAAATTTTCAATCAAAGGAGGTGCCGTGCGATTATAGCCAAAGGTGAGATTGCGAATTTCTAAATAACCTTCTAGCTTGGGTTGTAGGGTGGAAAGCGGTCTGCGATCGAGGGCGGAATGGTCATCAGTAGATTGATATATTTGGCGTAATGGAGATGGTGTTGGTTGCTGTTTTAAGATCGGATCAATCTCATGTTTCAAAACATCATCGAGACGATTGAGCGTACCTGACAGTTCTTGAAAGTCACTGCCTAATTTAACAATCTGGCTAATAGGTTGCATAAACTGTTGCATCAGCGATTGAAATGCAATCAACTTACCAATCGTAAAAGCCCCATCCATAACTCGGAATCCCCCAATTACCAAGAGACACATCACACTCAAACTAGACAACAAAGTGGGTAACATTTCCATCCGCTGATTCAGCACTTCCATCTCTTGACGGGCATTAATTGCCTTGGCATAATAGCCTGCCCATCGGGTAAAAAAATCTGACTCTGATCCAGCAGCTTTGAGGGTTTCCATACTTTGCAACCCCGCGATCGCCACCCCTTCAGATTTTCCCTGTTCCTGCATCAAGCGGGTATTAGTATCCGATCGCTGTCTGGCACCCAGTTGCAACGCCAATAAATTGAGACTAATAAACAAAAGACTCACCAGCGTCAGCACCCAATCATACATCCACATCACCACCGCATAAAAGACGAGCATAACGGCTGAAATCACCGTAGTTGCAAGCTGTCCTGACAAAAGTTCTGCCAAGCGATCGTTCAATTGCGTGCGGTTACTAATTTCCCCAGCAAAGCGTTGGTCATAGAAACTAACCGGCAAGTACAGCAAATGTCTCAAAAAACGGCTGGACTGACTAATGGCTAGTTTAATCTTTAACTGACGCAAGATTTGCAATTGCATTCTCGTCAGCAGTCCCGTTAGCACTGCAGTAACAATCATAGCAATGAGAAGAGGACGCAACCAATCTTGACGACCCTGCAGTAAAATTTGATCAATAAAAATTTGGGAAAAAGCAGGGGTTGCCAAGCCCGGTAAAACCAATAAAAATCCAATAATAATGCAAAAAAACAGTGACCAAACTGAACTTCTTAGCCTCGTCCAGAGCGATCGCAGGACACTCGGCTTTTGCCCTCCTTTTTTAAACTCTGCTGTGGGTGAAAAAGTTAAGACAACCCCTGTAAAAGCCTCACTAAATTCAGCAAGAGAAACACTACGGGGACCCGTCGCTGGATCATTGAGATAAACGCGATCGCGATAAAAACCTTCTACAACTAAGAAATGATTGAAATTCCAAAAAACAATATAAGGTAGCATCAATTTTTGCAAAGCAGGAATCTCCGCCTTAATCCCTTTCGCCTGCAATTGATAATTCCGAGCAGCATTCAGTAAGTTTGAAGCTTTGCTCCCATCTCGGGAAATACCACAGACTTGGCGTAGCTCACTGAGAGAAGCAACGTAGCCATAATAGCCCAGAATCATCGCCAAAGAAGCCGCTCCACATTCCACCGCCTCCATTTGTAAAACAGAAGGCGTTCGGTGAATCTGTTGACGGCGTACCCAAGGACTGCGAAGAAGCACCAACAATTCTTGGAAAAAATTCTTAAATGAGAAAGTAGGCGTAAGAGAAGACAGCATAGGGAAAACAAATAGACAACCAAGAACCCGAACACCCCGTAGGGGCGCGCATCCCGCGCCCAAAACCCGCACAGGCAAACAGACATCCCGCATAAGCACACATCCCGCGCCCAAACAGACATCCCGCATAAGCACACATCCCGCGCCCAAACAGACATCCCGCATAAGCACACATCCCGTGCCCAAACAGACATCCCGCATAAGCACACATCCCACACCCCGAAATTCCTATTGTCCAGTCAGAGATTTTAACAAAGGAATAACATAGGAAATAGGAGCACGTTCCTCGATCGTAACATTTGCAGTCGTCGTCGTACCAGGAGTCATAGTTTGGCTAGGACCTTGGGAAGAAGACCAACGAAACTTGCCATCAATCGTTTGCTGTAACTCTGTAAAAACAGTAATGTAAGCCCCTTTTTCCATCACCTCCGGCAGAATAGCAGGATTACCAACCAAACGGGTTGCAGCTTCCTCAGTCACAGGATACTTTGCAACCTCCGTAACCTTGCCAATAATGCCACCATATTCCTCTCGCTTGACGATCGCCGGAGTAATTTGCACCTCAATACCTTTCTTAATCATCTGGTCATCAATTTTTTTGCCCTCGCCAACCGGTAAAAAGATAACCCCCATCAGCTTCGCATTCTTTTTATGAGCAGCGATCGCCCCAATTCCCGCACCTGTTTCAATTCGTTGTCCTGGGCTAACGTTAAGTTCTTGTACATAGCCATCATATTCGCTGAGGAGTTGGGTATTCTGTTGTAACTGAAGTTCCAGTTGAGCGATCGATCGTTCCGTTTCCTGCATTTCTTTCTGACGGATTGATCCCGATGCCAGATCCTGTTCCGATTGCGAAGCAGATTTTGTATCCAGTTCCTTCAGTTTTGCCTGGTATTCGTTGGCTTGGTTGAGGTTGGTTAAATAGTCCCGTTGGGCGCTAGCTTCTTTCGTATCCAATTGCTTGAGCTGCGCCTGGGCTTCACTAATTTGGGTTTTAGTATTCAAATAAGCCTGCTCTGCTTTAATCACCTCATTTCTAGGATAGGCCCCATCGGCAGCCAATTGTTGCAAAGAATCCCACTGTTGCTGATAGACAGGAACCACTCGTTCCAAATTTTGCAGCTTTTCTTGAAGGGTCCGGCGCTCCTGCTGAATCGAGTCTAACCCTTTGGTTCTCAACTCTGGAGTCAGCGATCGCACGGTTTGCAAGTGATTGCGCAGAGCTTGGCGCTGTTGTTCCGTTGCCGTGCGATCGAGCCGTTCCCGTTCCAGTTGGGCATAGCGAGCAGATTGATCTTGCAGTTGCAGTTGTAGCAGTTTATTCCGTGCCAAATCCAGTTGCTGCTTCAGTTCTGATTGATCAATCCTAGCAATAACCTGTCCTTTGGTGACGCGATCGCCTATTTTTACTTCAATTTTAGCAATTCTACCCGCACTGGGGCTTTGCACGGTCATCACCTGGCTGGGATAGATTAAAACTCCCTTGCCCGAAACGGTAATGGGAATGCGACCGAAAACACTCCAGGCAGCGCCTACGGTCACTAAACCCCCTAAGGCAAGCAAAGACAGCCAACGCTTCGGACTAATGATTTGAATGGGTAAATCAAGCTGTTCTGGAGAGGCAGTGTGATCGAGTGCCTTCTGCCGAAAGAGTTGATTTTTAGCAGGATTGGGTTGGGTAGACTCGGGTTTATTGGCGGGATTTAATTGAACGACCATTGAATTTCTCTCCCAGACGTTGATTGCGTTTTAATTCGTTTCAGCATCCAATCAAATCTTGCTTCTGCCATTGCCATTTTGGACAAGAAAGAATCCCCAACTTCCAGAGTCTCCTGGTGTGTCACAAATCCTAACTGGCTGACGATCGCTTGGTATTTACTGGCCATCAATCCCGCTAAGACTCGATAAAATCGCATAGCAAACCCATCATCATGCAGTAATTTAGCCGCTAAGCGCCAGCGCGGAATGGAGAGGAGTTGAGTCTCGCGCAGGGCTTGAATTTGCACGTAGCTGGGGTGAGGCTGCAAAAAGAGAGTTTCTCCAAACAGATCTCCTCGGGCAAGGCGAGCCAGCTCTTGTAGCGATCGCAGATCTGAATGGAGAAAGACTTGGGCGATCGCATCTGGACTGTCATCTAGGGCTTGCAAACTCAGTGCGCCTTCTAACACAATGTGGAGGGCTTCGATCGGATGATAGCGGGGTTGCAAAATCGTTTGATTCGCCAGCATTTGAATCTGACCCACTGCAATCAACCAATCTAAATCTTGATCTTGCAATTCAGCAAACAGAATCGCCGCTTCTTTGAGATTAACGCGGGCTAGAAATGCCGGATTCAGCTTCATCTGCATTGCCAGGAATTGCAACCTTTGCCAGAGCAACACCGCCTGGGCACGGTAAAAATGGGCTGAAAATGCAATATCTTGAGTTAATTTATCCGCCAGTTGGGTGCGATCGAAACATAAAACACAGGAGCGATCGATCGCTTGAATCGTCGCAGCACTAAACAAGGTTTCTAAATAGGGAATTGCCCCCGTCAGTTCACCACTGGTCAATTGCAGAAATTCTTGGAGTTGTCCGCTATTTTGATAGGGCATTGCCAAGCTGAGGCTCCCTTCTAGCAGCAGATAGATTTCATGACAGGGGCGATCGGGTTGACGTAAGACGGTTTTGGGGGAGAGTTCTCGAATTTGCCCATTGTGCAGCAGCCAATCCAAATCTTGATGGCTGAATTCATGTAGTAAATAGTCAGTCATGGGGTTCACCTAGGATCTATCTGCCAAACAACCGTCGAAATCCTGCAAAAAACATGAAGCAGTCATGAAAAGATGCAAATCGACCCGTAAATTGAAATCCAAAAATGGAACGCTGATGATTAGAAATTGTGCTGATGCTAGTTTGGGAGCCATTAGAAAGAACCTGGGAGAAAAATTGGCTCGTTTCACGCACCGTCAGCATACTAAAAGACACATCGAAAACACCACCCGCGATCGCCTCCAATTCTGCTTCTGATAATTCAGAAGTGTCGATCTCAGCTCCGGTCATCGCCTTTGCGTCATCACGATGAAGATTGGGAACCGAAATACTAGATAGATTTTCAAATAACGGATCAGAATTCATATCAGCAGGCATTTAAAGTTCTCCTCGATCAAGAGTCCGGAGCAGGGTGGTGGTGCGGTAAAAAACGATCGTACAGCTTGGTAGAAGATCAACAAACTGCACGATCGAGTTGTGGCTCATGGGGTATCAACCCTAGGATCGATCCACACTGGAATGAAGCAATTCCTTCATCAACGCGATCGCCTACTTGGAACCACCAAAGATTTCCTGCGCAAAGCTAGAAACCCCCTTATCGCTAAAGAACTTCATACTACCCGCACCATTCGGTCCCGCAAAGGTCATTTGGCCAAAGGTGGTTTCATGCTGAGAGAAGCCACTGGTCGAAGATCCAAAAAAGCTACCCAGATTAGCTAGCCCCGACCCCCCAGACACTTGATCCAAATCGCTTTCGGACAACTCTGCCAGCGCCCCAGATTCCGTCACCTCAATTCCTGTACCTTCTGCAACCATGGTTTCATTTTGCAATTCGTTGACCATTTGTCAGACTCCTTGAATTAAATTCGTCCAGTTATGATGATGCAGTCGATCGCAAATTCGATTTCAAATTCGATCGCCTAATCGATCACACAATTGATTTCAAATTCAATTGCATAACCGATTCTGTTTCATCACGCCCCTTTCTCCTTCCGAGGAGGATTGACCTATGGAGGTGGTGGCTCATATTTGCTAATTTTTTAAAAGCGATCGCCCCAAATCCAGCTATACCAGCAAAAAATAGTAAGGAGCACCACAAAATTTCTCAACCCCAATCGTTCCCCTTTCATATAAAAAGCGGATCCCATCCCAATCCAGCATCTATTCCATGCCTTTTCAAGGATACAATCCGCCAATTTCTATACCGTTTTAGGAGAAGTCACGGGCTAACGAACTAATCAACTCCCCCTC
>JAYKGX010000303.1:0-15548 GCA_035285565.1 Synechococcales cyanobacterium | reverse complement strand
GATCTCGAACTTGCGTTAGTTAAACACTGGGAAAAAAGCCTCCCCCGCAGACTGCCGCAAGCGTTTCATTGCCCGTCCTGCCATATCGGTAAATGATAGATCTCCACAGAGTAATTGCGTTGCCAATCGGGTTGCCCGATCGTATTTCACCCCATATTTGTAGCAAATTCCAGTCCATTGATAAAACACCCGCGCCAGGTTGAGGGCTGCATCAAAATTGGTTGCAAACTCGGCATGAATGCGCTGAGTATAGTCTTGAGCCACTTCTTCGGCGATCGCCCGTCCAGCAATCTGTCCACTTTTCACCGCATGTAAAATGCCATCCCCAAAGAGAGGATTAATCAGACCCGCTGCATCCCCCACCAGTAAAATCCGACCTTCCTGGAGAGGTTCTTTGCCAGCCCAGGTGGGGAGCGGATGTCCCTGAAACCGCAACTGATCGCGATCGTATTTCACCCCCAAGGCATCCATGTAATCGCAAATGCATTGTTGCAACTCGGCACGCACTTGTTTATCTCGTCGGGCATCCTGGCGATCGGGGCGAAACAGACCAGCTCCCACATTCAGGTGATTACCTTTCGGGAAGATCCAAGCATACCCTCGTTTGACTGCGCCATACTCCAAATGGGCGATATCTGGACGCAAATCAGCATGACCACTCCCCCATTCGTGTGGGTGCTCTACCTCCAGAGCGATCGCAATCGCAGGATTTTTGCGCAAGCGAGTTGCTTTAGCCACCACCCCATTGGCTCCATCGGCTCCAATCACATAGCGCGCTTTTGCCGTAAACTCCGTCCCAGACTTCAACCCCTGAGCCTGAACAACAACCCCATCCGCTTCCGGACAGAGCGATCGCACCACCAACCCATCCCGTAGCTCCGCCCCTGCCCGCACCGCCCGTTCTGCCAAGGCTTGGTCAAAAATCGATCGCTGCACCATCCAGAGTGAAAGTTGCGGAACCGCCTCTGCTGGGTTCATTTCACCTAAGTAGATATCCCCATAGTTCCAAGAATGACGAAGATAGCGAACATCTGATTCCACAAAGGCTTCCGGTGCCAAATCCCAGAGAAATTGCTGCATCGTCATCGGCATCCCACCGCCGCAGGTTTTGTGCCGTGGTAGATATTGCTTTTCCAGCAGGGCAACCTTCAAACCCCATCGCGCTGCCTCCGCCGCTGCCATCGCTCCCGCAGGACCTGCTCCACACACCACCACATCATAGGTTGCCACCATGGGTCACCCTCACCAATCAACATCTCTCCCATCGTGACATGATCTTGTTTTGAAGGGATCAATTTGAGGGAAAGGGAGGGGGAGAGGGGGGGAGCGGGGGAGGGGGGGATGGATATTTTGAAGGAATCAATTTGAGGGGAGGAGAAGGTGGATATTTGGATCTCCAGAGTTACTCACTTTCTATCTCCCCCTCTCCCCCTCCCCCCCTCTCCCCCTCTCCCTATCTCCCCCCTTTCACTCCTGCAAATCCACAAGAAACGGCAACCAACCTTGACCCCGAAGCGTAGCTCCCAAGATGTATTGATCTTTGCCCTTAATCAGCAATGCTCGCTCCACCTGCGCAGCCAGAAGACTCCCCACCTCATAGGCACGATCTTGGCGCTGGGTAGGAAAGGTTTGGAGCTGGACAAAAATTTCCCCCTGGCAGTTAATCCCTCCGAGGATGCGATCGCCATACCAAAATTTGAAAAAAAAGCAGTCCGATAGAGTAGCGAGTCGCAGATTCATGAAACAGAGCTATATAAGATTTGAATAGGGGCATTCTGGATGACTTTTGGGAACACAAGCTTCAGATAGACGCGTAACCTTAGCAGTGCTTAACCTTAGCAGTGCTTAACCTTACGTGACCTCAGCAATGTGTCACCATATAACAGGAGCATCTAACTTGAAACGAAGTTAGCAAGCATGGGAACGAAGCTAGCATAAACATACCCACATTCTAGTCATGGGTTAACAAGCAGAATCTCCACGACCGAGATCGCTATAATCAGGGAAAATAGTAAAGACTAGTAATTTTCCGGAGATCAGGGTAATTTTGAAGTGCGATCTTAACCATCTATAGGAGGCAATCATCATCCATACAGGAGGGTTTCAGGAAGATCTATGCGTCGATCGCAGCAATTTTGGGGAAGTTCAATGCGGGTCTTGGTAATTGAAGATGAAGTGAATATCCGCCTGAACATTATGGAGATTTTAGATTCAGACGGATTTGATGCAATCGCCGCTGAAGATGGTGCTATGGGCTTAACTCTTGTCCAGGAAACTCAACCAGATTTGGTCATTTGCGATATCAAGATGCCGCGTCTCGATGGTTATCAAGTTTTATCCGAGTTGCGAGAAAATCCTCGCACTGCTGCGATTCCCTTCATTTTTTTGACAGCGAAAGCAGATTGGTCAGATCAGCGACGGGGCATGAACCTCGGGGCAGATGACTACCTCCCCAAACCGTTTCGACGGAGAGAACTCCTCAATGCCGTAAAAGCTCGATTGCAACACCAGGCCCGCCAGCAAGCTGCACTGATACCCTCCGTCGCCTTGCCAACTCCACCACCCAAACCAGAGGATCCGGTTGATTTAGTCAGCCTAGTCACCCACGATCTTCAGGCTCCGTTAACCACAATTCGTACCGCCCTGCAGTTAATTGAAAGCCGGCCCGAGCGGTGCCAACAGTATCTGGCGATCGCCCGTCAAGCCTGTCAGCAGGGAGAAACACTCATTCAAATGGTTCTACACCTGGCGCGGGTCGAAGCGGGTCATACCGTGAACAACGTTGAAGATTTGGATTTAACAACCTGGTGTCGCGACTTGCAGAGCACCTTTCCACTACAAAGTGCCGAAAAAGAGCAAATCCTAGAGATCAGCCTCCCAACCGATTTGCCCCCCATTGCCATTGAAGTCCTGAGTTTTCAGCGAATTGTAGTAGAGCTATTGAACAATGCACGCAAGTACACACCCGCTCAGGGCAAGATTTGTCTGCAGGTAGAAACCATTTCCCCGGTTCCAGGACAGCGATCGGATTGTGAGCCAGCAAAAACAGAAAATCGAGATCCGCAGAAGGCGATCGCTTCCCCCAATTCTGCTCATGGAGAGCCAACCATTCTACAGATCCAAGTCAGTAACCAAGCCGAAATCGCCACAGAAGATTTACCTCACATTTTTGAAAAATTTTACCAAGGGCATCGCCGCCCCAGTCGCAGTCAAGGCACTGGCTTGGGTCTAGCGCTGGTCAAAGCTTTGATCGATCAACACCAGGGGCAGATCCAAGTCACCAGTACCCAAGGATGGACGACCTTTCAGATTCGATTACCTGGTTGGCTCTCCAAAAATAAAATTCAACCGCCACCGTTGATGGATGAGATGAATGGCTGCTCCCCTGAGGTGCTAGCGGTCAATCATGCAGTGTCAGACTATCCAACCATTGAATCAACAGATTTATCAACATTTTCATCAAAAGTTTTATCAACAGACTCACCAACGGTTTCATTAGATAAATGGCAATCGGGAGGCTAGAGAGGATGGAACCATTATTCTCTGCTAATGGGAACAAAGCGATCGAACCTCAGGATCAGCTTCAGCAAATCACTCAAGACTTGCAGGAGAGCGAAGAACGCTTTCGAGAACTGGCGGAGAATATTGAGCAAATTTTCTGGATGTATTCCGTTGAAGAACAGCGCTTAATCTACATCAGTCCCGCTTGTGAGAAGAGCTTGGGGTTTGATCAGTCAACTTGTTATGCCCGCACCTGGGAGGATTGGCTCGCCTGCATTCATCCTGACGATCGCATCCCGGTTTTAAAAGCCAGTCGTCAACCGTTGCGGGGCAAGTCTGTAGAAATGACCTATCGGTTGACCACTCCCCATCATGGCGAACGGTGGTTATTGGCAAGAGCTTTTCCAGTGCGCAACGCAGTGGGCAAAATTTATCGTGTGGCAGGCATTGCAGAGGATATTACCGATCGCCAAGAACAGGAAAATTGGCTAAAACTCTTGGAATCAGTGATTGTTCATGCCAATGATGCAGTGGTGATTACAGAAGCAGAACCTGTGGAACTGCCCGGACCTCGGATTGTCTATGTCAATCAAGCATTTACCCGCATGATGGGCTATGCCCCAGAAGAAGTGATTGGTAAAACACCCCGCATTCTCCAAGGCCCCAACACAAATTGGGATACGTTGCAGGAAATTCGCTTGGCGCTAAAGCAGTGGCAGACGAAGATCGTTGAAATTATTAACTATCACAAGAATGGTTCGGAAGTTTGGATTGAGTTGAGCATTTTTCCAGTTGCCGATCGCAGCGGACGTTATTTCTATTGGGTGGCCCTGCAACGGGATATCACCCAACGCAAACAAACCGAAGCTGCCCTACAACGTCAGCATTGGAAGTCCCAACTTTTTGCCGATATTACCCTAAAGGTCCGTCAGTCCCTGCAATTGGATGCCATCCTGCAAACCACCGTCACCGAGGTACGCAATTTTCTCCAGGTCGATCGAGTCTTAATTTATCGCCGTCTGGAACATGGGCAAGGTGTGGTTTGTACCGAAGCGGTGATACCGACTTGGCATTCCCTGTTAGGGCAGCAGTTTCCAGAAACGCGTTTTTTCCCCGAGCCAACGGCACTCTATGAAGCTGGCTCTGTCCGCAACATTGAAGATCTGACTCAGGCAGAATGGCGATCGCCCGGTGCCCAATATTTACGGCAATTGGGCGTGCGATCGCTACTAGTGGTGCCGATCGTGCAGCAAGCTTCCACCTGGGGCTGGCTGATTGCCCATCAATGTAGCAGCGCAAGGCATTGGAAACAGGCGACGATTGAACTTTTACAACAATTGACCCATCAAGTGGAAATTGCCCTGACTCAAAGTCAACTCTTACAAGCAGTGCAAGAAAGTGAGGAACGGTTCCGAATGCTAGCGAATAGTGTGCCAGTGCTCCTGTGGGTGATGGATCCCGAAGGACAATATCTCTTCTGCAATCAAAGCTTCCTGGATTTTACCGGACGCAGCCTAGAACAATCGATCGGCGTGGGTTGGTTAGAGTCTGTGCATCCGCAGGAAGTCAGCCACTGCCGCACCACCACCCAACAGGCCCTGCTGCACCGCGAAAGCTTTGAAATGGAATACCGACTGCGACGAGCCGATGGGGAATATCGTTGGGTGCTCGATCGCGGGGTCCCTCGTTGGATGCCAGATGGTAGCTTTGGCGGTTTGGTGGGATCCTGCACGGATATTACCGATCGCAAACAGGCAGAAGTGGATATGCAAACGGCATTGGCAAAGGAACGAGAACTGAGTGAATTAAAATCACGCTTTGTGTCCACAACCTCCCATGAATTTCGGACCCCCCTCAGCACCATTTTGTCTTCCGCCGATTTGTTGGAATCCTATGGTGAAGCAGCATCGCCGACCAAACAGTTAGAACATATCCAGCGCATTCAGACCGCAGCGGTGAATATGAATCATCTGCTCAGCGATATTTTGGTGATTGAACGGGCAGAGGCGAAGCGGCTCCGATGCAATCCAGTCCACTTAGATTTGCGATCGTTCTGTGAAACCCTAGTCGCGGAATTAACCAACCTGGATCAGCAGCAGCATCCTGTCTTGCTCCAGGTCGATTCCCTCCAAGTCAAGTTGCCTGCCTACCTGGATGAAACACTCCTGCGGCAAATTTTGACCAATTTACTCTCCAATGCCTTAAAATATTCTGCTGTCGGTCAAACCGTATGGTTACGGCTGCGTTGTGAGGAGTCTCAGGTACAATTCATCGTGCAGGATCAGGGCATTGGGATTCCCCTGGGCGATCAAGGGCGGCTGTTTGAACCCTTCCATCGTGGAACCAATGTGGGCACGATCGCCGGAAATGGGTTGGGGCTGGCGATCGTCAAACAGTCAGTGGAAGTCCATCACGGCAGTATCCAGATCATGAGTCAATCATCTGTGGGGACAACGGTACAGGTATTACTTCCACGCTGGATGGAGCAGGTGTTACCACCGTCTGGTTAACCAGATTGGGCATAACCTGCCAGCAGTGCAGACAGAACCATTCCCGCTGACCCCGCTGGATCTGCTGCAATAAAGGTCTAGAACAACAAGGGCATTGCGGCATACTATCACTCAATATACTATCGTTCAGTTTTAGTGCTACCCTAGCGCAGCTCACCCAAGCTGCCATTGGTAAAGTCCCCCCTCGACTGGGTAGTTTCCCCCAGAAAATTCGGTTAAGCTTTGTAATGCCTATTCTGTGGTCATGCCATAGGATGTTTGATGCAATAGCAGAGATCCAAGACTCTGCTAACCTGTGAAGACACTTGAGTCACTGAATATTCGCCAAAACAGACACCAGGGATGATGTATACCGACGGGCAATTTGGGCAACGCTTGCGATCGCTGGGACGAAGGCTCGATTATATTTGGGCTTTAGGCCTCTGGCTTGCAGCAGTATTGCTGTTTTGTTGGCAGTTGGGGCAGCTTCCCCTGCGGGATTGGGATGAAGGCATCGTGGCACAAATGGCAAGGCAGATCTGGCGGGCTTGGCATTTGGGGCAGGCAACAGAGAGCTTTGATGCTTGGCTCTATCCCCAGGATCTCAACGGAATGCCCTATTTTAATAAGCCGCCCTTAATGCATTGGTTGATTGCCTTGACCTACCAGCTTGGAGGCGTGAATGAGTGGACCAGTCGGCTACCGGGGGCAATGCTGACGGCAACTTCGGTTCCTTTGCTCTACTGGGTGGGTCGCGAACTGTTCTATCACCGGATGCCAGCCCTGTTAGCAGCAGCCGTCTATCTCACCTATTTGCCCGTGGTGCGGCAGGGGCGCTTGGCAATGTTGGATGGGGCGATCGTCTGCTTTTTTCTGGTGATGTTGGCTTGTCTGTTGCGATCGCGGCGGGATTTGCGCTGGAGCCTGGGCATTGGGCTGGGGCTGGGGCTGATGTGTATGACCAAGGGGATGTTAGGCCTCTTGCTAGGGGGGTTGGGGCTGCTCTTCCTAGCCTGGGATACGCCACGCTTGCTAACAACTCCTACTTTATGGCTGGGCTTGCTGCTGGGCATGGCTCCGGTAACAGCTTGGTATATTGCCCAATTGCTCAAGTATCCCCAGGAATTTTTCCAAGCGCATTTTGTCCATCAGTCTTTCGATCGCCTGTGGAAACCCGTAGAGCAGGCTGCTCGACCGCTGTGGTTCTATCTGATCGAAGTCGGCAAAAATGGGGTGCCCTGGCTCTTCTTTCTCCCAGCAGCCATCCGTTTAGCTTGGGAATATCGCAATCTCAGTTGGGCAAAGTTGCTAGCCATTTGGGCCGGGGGCTATTTTGGGGTCATTAGTCTCATGAGTACCAAACATCCCTGGTATGCCATGCCGCTCTATCCTGCCTTAGCCTTACTGGTAGGCGCACAACTGGCGCGCATGGGGCGGGTCACCCCTCCGACCTTCTCCCCCCCAGTGCTCTCCGGCGAAGAAGATATGATTTTTCCAGTGGAGATCGCTCAATATCGGGTGTGGGGCAGTTTGTTTGGGGGGTTGAGCCTGGTGACGATCGGCGGCAGTTTCTATCTCTTGCACAGTCAGCAAATTTCTCTGGTAACGGGTTTTGCGATCTCCGTGCTGGGCATGACCTTTGCGGTTGTGAGTACTTTGATCTGGCGGCACAATCGGCAATTTATTCCCGTGCTGATTTGGGGCACCTATGTAACACTCTTTCTCTTTGTCAGCTCACCGGATTGGAATTGGGAACTAGCCGATAACAATGCTTACGCGGTAAAACCTGTGGCAGAAATGGTGCGTAAACATACGCCTGCAGGGCAAGCCATCTACAGTTCCTATCCCAGCAATCGTCCTTCTTTGGATTTTTATAGCGATCGCCGCGTCATTCCCCACCCCGATGCCACCGCATTAAAAACACGCTTCCAGACCGAAAAATCTCCCTTTCTGCTCGTCCCTCGCAGTCAGATTCCGACCTGGCAAAAACAGGGAGGCACCGTCATCAGCCAAATCCAAGACTGGGCGATCGTCACCCGGAAACCCAAGACCGTGAAACCGGACAAAACCTTAAAGAGCAAGCCTTCCAGAAGTTGAGACTCTGTTTAACGCCCTGCTTTCAGAACCTGAGTAGCGCTCAAGGTCAGGTTAGACAACGTGGGAGACAGGATGGGTTCATCTCCTTGGAAAGCCACAAATTGGTATGCCCCATCCGTAAGTCTGCCTACCCTCACCCAGGCGCGTTCCGGGTCCACAATCCAATATTCAGCAATGCCGCGTTGCGCGTACTCTCGGGGTTTCTGTTCATAGTCCCGTTGGTAGTTGTCGCTAGATTCAGTTCCAGGGGATGCCACTTCAATCACCAGCATCGGATTCGGCTCTCCCAGAAATAAACAAGCTTCCTTGCGCGACTCGATCGCCAAAAGGGACTCCTCCGTATGAACGATTAGGTCAGGATCCCGCGCTGATGCATAGCCACTACTGACCTCAATCTTGTGTTTGATGCCCATCAGGTATCGGGGAAGCCCCAAGTCTGCGAAGGTAAATGCCAGATACATGGCAATCAACGTGTTAAGGGTGCTTTCTGTTCCCATATCCACTAACACCCCATCCACCAGCTCATAGCGGATATGGGTGCCATCGTCATAGGTCAGATATGCCTCAAGGGTGATTTTTGTTGGGGTGGCGACAGTCATGGGGCGGTTCCTGGCGATCGGCTCCTTCAGTCTAGCGAATACAGACCCTGAAAGCTGGCGATCGAATTGTAGGTCCAGCTTGGGCTATGCCGCTTACAGCAATTTTTAGTTGGGTGAAACACAGGTTGTATGAGGAGGGGGGGAGGGGGAGAGGGGCTTATTGATCTAAAATCGGCTGTAAGCGATCGTCTTCTGCCTTGCTTTTGTTGGGAGAAACTGGGCTGACTTCAACCGGGCCCGCACATTCTCTTTGGGGGCAGAAGGGGGTAACGGATCTGCCTGCAAACGGTTATTGAGCGTTGCCACCAGTTTACGGGCTTCCCGCTCGGAACCAACGGTTGCTAGGAGGCGATCGCTGTAGAAAACCCCCCAGCGCCCATGATGCATAGAATAGTACTGGTAAGAGGACATAGTTGGGAAAGTGACCTGATCTTAAAGAGCATGGATATAAAGGTTTGTTATAAGATTGCTATAAAGCTTAGCAAATCTCGACATGCTCCGCAATAAAACTTGCTCTATCCCAACTGAG
This sequence comes from Synechococcales cyanobacterium, assembly GCA_035285565.1. GTDB lineage: Bacteria > Cyanobacteriota > Cyanobacteriia > Leptolyngbyales > Leptolyngbyaceae > JAYKGX01. The sequence continues at coordinate 6,333 of JAYKGX010000303.1, read as the reverse complement.
GGGGAGGCAGAGACGTTTCGGCGAAACGTCTGTACGAGGGGATTCAGGGAGTGGCTATTCCCCCACTCCCTGAATCCCAATTTCCTCAGCTTGTCTCCATTATTTCAGGCTTGACAATTCACTAGTACGCTCCTGACTTCGCCAACACCACAGCAATGGTCTTGAGCAAGATTTTTAAATCCAGCCAAATCGACCAGCGTTCAATGTACTGGATATCCAACCGCAGTACATCATCAAAATTGAGAATATCCGATCGCCCAGAGACTTGCCACATGCCCGTAATGCCAGGTAAGACTTCATGGCGCACATGGTGATGCTCTGAAAATTTTTCCACATCCCGCAAGGGCAACGGGCGCGGTCCAATAAAACTCATTTCTCCAAAGAGAATGTTGAAGATCTGCGGTAACTCATCCAAACTATAGCGGCGCAGAAACTTACCGAGCCGAGTAATGCGGGGATCATCTTTCATTTTGAATAAAATCCCATCTTGTGTCACATTCTGGGCTTCTAAAGCCTTTTGCAATTGGTCTGCATTGGTGACCATGGTGCGGAACTTCCACACTTTAAACGGCGTGCCATGCAACCCAACCCGGACTTGGCGATAAAAGATCGGTCCCGGATTATCTAGAAAAATAAGACCGGCCAGCAAAAGATACAGAGGTGAGAACAGGACAATGAAAATAACGGCACAGAAAAAGTCGAGCGATCGCTTCAGCCAAAAGTTAAAACCAGTAATACCAGGTGCATTGAGTTTAAAGCAGGGAATGCTGTGAACATAGGATAGCTCCACATCCCGGAACAATGGATTGAGATCTTCCGGCAGCAAGTAAAGACTAATCCCAGCATGGCGGAGCCGCCAATAGGTATGCATGGGATCTTGTAGCGAACTGACATGAATATAAACCTCAGAAACTCCCAGCAGGTGGAGCCGCTGCAGCGTTTCATCAATCCTCTCTGGAGTAAGACTCTGCATGTCATCCCATCCAGAGAATTTGTAATGGGGACAATTGTTAATCAAGTCCCGGATCGTTTTCAGGTATTGGGAATCCGCAATCACAAAAACGGGATAGAGACAGACACCGCTTCTATGCAATTTGATAATCAACAGGTTGGCAAGATACCGTCCCAAACTAACTAGGAAGAAACTCAATGCCCAAAACAACAGAAAAGTGGAGCGGGCAACCAATGCATTGGGAAAATAGAGAAAGGCGATCAATAAAATGATTAAGCTGGCAAGCGAAACAGCAGCGAAGATGGTGGGGTAATTACGCCGATTGTATCCTGAGCGATAGAGACCGTGATTCCAAAACAGTCCGAGGTGAATTCCAATAATCAGAATGATGATACTGGGGTTTTGCTGAAAGCTCCAGGCAGGGTTCCACATGATGGCACTGAGGTTCTCTGAAGCGTATCGCGCTGCCACTAAGGCGATCGTATCCGACAGCATCAAACACAGCGTTCTAAGACCATGAATGAAAAACGTTTTACTGAGAATCAGCCTACCGGGCGATCGAATATCAACCCGGTTCTGATCTGATACTTGAATTTTTGGCTTATAGAGGGAAGAGTCAAGCATGAGTGTAAGCGCTTTTCTAAGGGGCAAAAGGAAGAGGAAAAATTCTTGACAGTTCTTGCAACTTGAGCACAATGCCTTGCAACAGATACCTGAGATCCGATCGATCGGATCAGAAGTTGGGAGTTTATCGCATCAAGCCCTGCAGTCGTTGCTTCAGCACCAGCCAGACAAACATCGGGTTCCCCAAAATATAGCGTTGCCACAAGCGGCGGGGTTCTACCAAAAGACGGAAAAGCCACTCCAGACCCGTTTTCTGCATAAAGCGGGGCGCACGCCGCACCATATCAGCCACCAGTTCAAAACTCACTCCAATGCCCAGGGAAACAGGTACACCTAATTGTTGGTAGTTTTGGTGAATCCACTTTTCTTGCTTGGGTGCGCCCAAACCGACAAACAAAATATCCGGCGCTGCTGCGACAATTTGAGCATTAATTTGTGCTATCTCCATCGGATTCGCTTCAAAGCCATAGGATGGACAGCAAGTTCCCACAATCTTCAGCGAGGGATGGCGATTTTGTAGGACTTCTTTCGCTTTATCGGCTGCACCGGGTCTGCCACCCAACAGAAATACTTTGAGATTCCTCCGGGCCGCGATCGCACAGAGTTGTTCAAATAAGTCAGTGCCATTGACCCGATCGGTCAGGGGAGTGCCTAGAAATTTAGCGGCCCACAGCAAGGGAACCCCATCGGGCACAGACAGAAACGCATCCTGATAAATATCCCGAAAATATTGATCCTGTTGTAGCAATAGCAAATGGTAGGCATTGGGAGTAACAACATACTCGGGTGTTTTATCATAGACCACATGATCGACAATGTGATCGAGCACTTGCGAAAAAGAAAAAGAATCAACTCCAACTCCACAAATATTGACCCGTTCAGCAGGCTTTAAAGTCGTTGTCATGATGACCTCTTGTACAGATGAATTGACATGGATGGGAACAATCAATATTGGATACTGTAGTGTTTCAAAACAGCGTCCAATACAATCTTTGTGAACTCAGGCTATGCTTCACTCAGATACTTTTTGAGAACACTGATAATCCCTCTAAAGTATGGGAAGCGATCGAGCAGGTGTTAAACCATAAGCGAAACCTGACGGAATAACCTGATTAGGAAAAGATAAATTTCAAGATGAATCTGACAACGCAATCACAAGCTTTTGGGCTATCGTGGAGGTAGATGCGGCCCCAATGAGGCTGCCTGATATACACCCAACTCTAGAATAGAAGATGGAATTTAAAAAAACATCTAGCTATAGTTTTACGTAAATAGCTAGATGTTTTTCATTGACCAGTTTCTATTGTGATTGTAATGTCTCTCTGCATTCTCTGACTAGGAATGTGTATTAGCCATGCGACTTTTCTGGCTCTTGCCAGTTAGCTTGATTGCCCAGGTTTCTAGTTGGGTATATAACCGTTGGGGAGCAAGCTTCATGAAATAGGCTGCCCCAATTGTCATGAGGGTGCGCATGGGTTCTTCAATGAGAATCTTCCAGTTTGTCCTCAGCGCTCGATTGATCATTTTGACGGCCAAATCTCCATCCCGTAAGGTCACAGCTCGACGAGCGACATACCGCATGTAGTAAGCTCTGGCTAATTGGCGATAGGGTCCTAATACCTGTGGGGCAGAGTTGCAGGATTTGTCAATCACGCGTTCGATCGCTTCAAATTGTTTCAGCGCATTGGCCGACAGTCCGCCTGAGTTGACGCGATACAGGGTCAGTGCTTCTGGAATGCCTTCTTGTTGCCAATGGGTATGCGCCGAAATGCGCGTCCAGCATTCTAAATCTGTGGCATCGGCACTGGTAAATCGCAATCGCTCGTCGAAGTAATAATCCTCCCAATCGCCATGCAGATTATCTTGAAACCGGATTGCTTCAAAGGTCTCGCGGCGCAGGATTGCAGAGGAACCATTGCCAACCGGATTGCGGCAGAGAGCATAGCCCGGTGTGATGCCTTTGATTTTCCGGGGAATTTGATAGATACCCGTGTAGTTGCCATCTCCATCAATAAAGGCAGAATAGCTGAAGCTAATGCCCACCTGGGGAGAGCTGTTGAGATGGGCCACATGTTTCTCGATCTTCTCAGGCACCCAAATGTCATCTGCATCCAGAAAACCGATGTAGTCACCTGTGGCATGACGAATTCCGGTATTGCGGGCACCGGGTAAGCCGCGATTGGGCTGGCGAATGATTTGAATGCGAGGATCGCTAAATTGCTGGCAGGCTTCAACGCTGCGATCGGGCGACCCATCATCAACGATCAGAATTTCCAGGTTTTTGTAGGTTTGATCCAACAAGGATTGAATCGTCAGGGCGACATATTGCTCCGCGTTATAGACTGGAACAATCACCGAAACTTTTTTGCTATCTGATGCCATGCTACATTCCTTTTGATGAGATGGGGTTTATTAGAGAAGAAGGGTGAACTATCACAACCAGGTGTTTCAACCAGGTGCTCACCCTTTCCAGACAGTTGCAGAGATTGGCTGAGAAATCAAATAACATCAAACTCTACTGACCAATTGAGTCTTCTCAAGCGAGGATGAGGTTTGGTCTGGGCATTCCCACCCCCCAAAAGCAATAAAAGACTTCGTGAGTCCCAAAAGTTTCTCTTCAAACAGTTGAGCATCGGGGAAGAGGTTGAGAAATTCATCCTTGCGAAGAAGTTGAATCCCTCGAATGTCTGCCTCCGCACATTGGGGATCGTCGTATTTATTAAACCATCCTAAAGAGAAGTGAGTAATCAGCCAAACCCGAGCCGGAATGGGCAACCAGTGAAACGCAGGAAAGACAAAGTGGGGTTCGATCGGGAAATGGAAATTTGGGGTTTGAATAAAATACCGTTTGCCAACCCGTTGGACTTCCTGCGCCATGCGTTGCTTGTCTTGATAGTCTCCCACATGTTCAATCACTGAATTGGAGAAAACAATGTCAAATTGCTGATTGGCAAATTGGCTCATATCCCTTGCATCCCCCAAACAAGATTTAAACTTGAACTTGCTCTGGCTGGGGTTAGATGAATCACCATCCCACAATAGGGTTTCTTGCTCGCTTTGATTCAGGAGGGTGATTTCCCATCCCACAATTTCTGAGTCAAGCAATCCCAAATTATTCCAGAAGGAAGCGCGCCCACCTACATCTAAGATATTGATGGGGGTTGGCACCGTTTCCAGGAGCGATCGAAACCAATTTAAACGTTTGTTGCGCAGAGAAGCTGCTAGGGAATTGGTTTGCCGATAATCGTAAATTCGACTTGCAATGTTCATATTTTTCACCATTTGTAGTAGTCGGAGACTGAGAAAACGCAGATCATGATTCATAACCCATGGGGAGAGTTCTGAATGCTTGGTGTTCGATTGGATCATTCCAATACAGAGAAATCTGAGAAACACGGCAGATGGACAGACTGATTGCCACGTAAAACAACCAGAAAATATCAGGTTCCATTAACAGGCTTTCAGTGAGATTAAATAACCCAAGCTGGGCGAGATAGACGATCGGCACCAAACCTTCACCTGTGGGTACTAAGCTCAGCCAAGTAATGGCGCGGAACCAGTTGACTACATAGCTCAACCCAAAGGTGACTAAACCAACCAGACCAATATCAAACCAGAGGTTTAAATAACCGTTATGGGCATGAGGAGGCTCATCACCATCGGCTAGAAAGCGCCAAATCCCTGCGGGTTCACCATGCCATCCGCCTACCCAGAAAGTGTCATAACCATAGCCAAACCAGGGGCGCTCCCAGAGTTTATTGAGCATGGGCGGCCAGTAATTGGTGCGCCCAGAGATGGTGATATCTCGACCTAACATACTGAGTGCTTGCTCTGCATAGTTGAATGTGAGAAATCCCAGACAAAATATGCTCAAGAATATAAGAATGAAAAAAGGCATTCTCAATTTATAGTGTTCAACAAAGGGTCTACAGAGAGGGATCAGGCAGCCTGATAGGACGAGAACCGCGATCGCGCCTTTCGTGGTAGAACAAAGCAGGACTAAAGTACATAGAAATAGTCCCACTCCATTTATCAAACGTCGTTTGGGATAGCTAAACCAACTGAGTATAAAAGAGGACATCCCAAGAGACATGATCGTCCCGAGGAATGTTTTATGAATATAAATTCCTCGCCAAGTGCCTGTATGAACCTCATCTTGGCTATTGGCAATAAAACCCATTCCCACAACGCCATACTTAGGAATTACGATCGCCCAAACGATCGATAGAATCGCGGCAATGCCTAACATCCAGGTCAGCAATTGCATTTGCTCTCGCATATTGAATCGCACGGCAAAATAGATGCCGAATATGGTTACCCTCAAAAATGGCACGATCGCCCAGAAGGTAAACATAGGAAAATCCGACCATAGGATCGATGCTGGGACAACTACTGTAAGACAGACTAAAAGAGGATTCTTGAGAATGAGATAGGCAGCTTGCTTCCAGTAAGGCAATAGAAAAATGATAGCGAGAAGGCAACCTAACCAAGCGGTTACATCTTTGAGAAAGCCAATGACTGAAGTACCAGGAATACACCAAGCGATCGCCCCTGTATAGAACAGCAGTGCGCTAACAACAAATATTTTTTCGGCTAACTTTAAAGACATGGAAGGGTGCTAAAAATAAGATGATTCAATTGCATCATGATTTCAACTAATGCGATAGGGCAAGAACCGTTGGAGATACACCGCTAGTAGGGTCAACACAGTGCGACGGGGTTCCTGAAGTACGATCGTCCAATCTGATTGTAGGGCG
>JAYKGX010000302.1:0-8255 GCA_035285565.1 Synechococcales cyanobacterium | reverse complement strand
TCTGGCTCGACATCACGGGCGGGCCGCGTTAGCATTCCTGGCTGGCAAAATCGACAGCCACGGGTACAACCTCGACGAATCTCAATGGTTAAGCGATCGTGTACTGTCTCAATGTAAGGAACCAAGCCGATCGCATAGGCTGGAATTGGAGTGGCAACTCGTCGAAGAATCCGCGATGGCACGTCTGGTCGATTGGGATATACTGCCCCATCGGCTGCCATGTCATAAAACTGGGGCACATAAACTCCAGGAATTTGGGCTAAGTCCAGCAGTAATTCTACTCGGCTTAATCCGGCTAGTTTGCCTTCTTCCAGAACCAAGCCAATTTCAGGCAACAGTTCTTCCCCATCTCCTAAAGCAATAAAATCCAAGAAGTCTGCATAAGGCTCCGGGTTGGATGTGGCTGTTTGTCCCCCGGCAAAAATCAGAGGACATTCCACCAACGAGTACTGATTGCGCTCTAGCCAAGTTAAAGGAATTCCAGCCAAAGTCAACATTTCTAGAATGTTAGTGGCTCCCAATTCGTAGCTGAGGCTAAAGCCTAAAATGTCAAATTCTGTTAAAGCTCGGCGAGATTCGACTGCGAACAGGGGAGTTTGGGTTGACCGTAGTTTGGTAATTAAGTCTGAGGCAGGTAAATAGGCCCGATCGCAAAGCTGACGTGGCTGAGCATTCAAAATACTGTAGAGGATGATATGACCCAAATTTGAAGCGCCCACTTCGTAGACTTCAGGATAGGTCAGTGCCCAGCGAACGACTGTTGACTCCCAAGACTTATGGACAGCCCCCAGTTCATTTCCTAAGTAACGAGCAGGTTTGAGAATTTCTGGGGTTAAAAGTGTTTCAACTGCAACAGCCACAGGGGGCAATCTCCTCAGCGATACCAATAAATTCCATTTATCTTGCTCAGTATACTGAAATTCCCAGAGCCTCGTTGGATACTCTCCTCTGAGTCTGCTGGGAACTTAGGGAATAACGGATATAGTTTAATCGCTCAACTTATCCTGGATAGGACTGGAAGTGCCACTCTGAGGGGGTGTTGTAGGATGCTTGCTCCAGGAATTTACGAGTTGTAGCTATGGCGTGAGTCAAGACATTCGCTTCTTGGTGAATTGGGATTGCCTGTCGCCAAGCCGTTAAGCCCCCCGATAAGACTGCTAGCTTCAGTCCTGTAGCTTGTAGATGTCGATAGGCTTGGATAGCCCCTGGACAAATTGTGCAATAGAGAATCAAGGTTGGTTCGGCTTGATGGGCTTGGCTATAGGCTTGAGCCAAGGCTTGTAAGCGTTCTGCTCCGTTGCCATCCGTAATTTCTTCTAGAGGAATCCAAATACTGGAGCCAATTTGATCAGTTGTATGATACTCGGACGATCGCACATCCACAAATAGGACTGGGTTGTAAGCTCCGGTGATTAGGTCAGAGGCAGTCACCTTTCTGACGGATAACGCTGCAACGAAATTTGGCAGTGGCATAGGGGATTTCTGATGAGTGGAAAGAATTGCAACAATATAATGCGAGGAATATGGGCTTTGAAAGAGTGTTTTTTGGCAAGCAACCTGCCCTTCTATGCTGCTACTTGTGAGTTGCAATGGGTTGTGTTTGGTGTGGCAATGTGATGGCTGACAGGATGGCGGCTTCTTGATTAGCAGCGACTGTTTTTCGCCAGCCCATGATCCCTCCAGACAGAATCACCATATTCAAGTCAGGATTAGCATCATGGAGCACCCGATACGCTCTCACCGATCGCGGGCCAGTACCGCAGTATAGAACTAGGGTCGGTTTCGTGGTCTTTGTGGTTGATTGTTGGGCAATCTGGCGAATTTTTTCAGCCCCGTTGCCTTTTTCAATGTCATCAATCGGTACTAAGTAACTTTGGCCAATCTGCTCATGCTGATGTTCTTCAGGACTGCGAACATCAATCCAAACGATCGACTTGACTTTCTGAGCTACCAGATCGTCAGGACTAACCTTATTAACATCCCTTTCCAGCAAAGCTGATACGATCGTCCGTCTAATGCCAATGTGGTAAGTTTTGTCAATAATGGCGGTGCTGCTCACAACTAACAAAGCGGCGCACATAAACATTGGTAGAGGACGCTTCAATCGAGCCAAAAGCGAGTGAAGATTAGGTTTGTTCATAGTGGTTTTCCGAAGCATGATGAAGATTTTCTGGAAGGGGTAAACCAGTTGGCGGTGATAGCTGGATGGAACTGGGTCAGAAATACCGTAAGCAGTTGGCATAGAATTTTGGGGCATATACAATGTTCCAAAAATCAAGTCAATCACTGGGAGTTGGGCCGCCATGTTGCAATTGCGAACTCCTGGCATATTTGCATGGTGCCAATGGTGAAATTCTGGAGTAGCAATCAGCCATTTAAATATGCCTGCCTTGAGCTGGATATTAGAGTGAATGAAGAAGGCGATCGCGGCAGAGAATCCGAAGTAAAGAATTAACGTTTCAGTTGAAAACCCTAACCAATAAAGCGGGACAACCTGCAGCATCTTAGCCAAAAGTTGATCCATTGGATGCACTCGGACGGCTGCCAACCAATCCATATCTTTAATGCTGTGGTGGATCGCATGAAAATGCCAAAGCCATCGATTGCTGTGTAACAAACGGTGGGCTGAATAGTACCCTAGGTCAGCAATGATAATGGCTACAAACAACTGGGCGACGATCGGCTGTTGGGCGACTCGTTCTTGAACATCCTGATTTACGAATTTGCCCAAAATGCTCATGATAGTTGAGCTACAGAACAAAATCCCCAGTTTGCCGAAGAGATTACCTGTCAGGTAATAGGCAAAATCTGTGAGCCAACCAGGGCGAAAGATTTTTTGTGGTCTTAGGGCAAAAATTCGCTCTAGAGGTACAAAGATGAGGAGGAGAAGCAATATCCCCTGGATACTGTCAGGAATCATCGGTAGTCGTAGATGGTGAACAGATGACCTAGTTGTTACTTGGCTAAGTCTGCGAACCTTTTGCCCATGCCGAATCTCCCAGCTTATGACTCCTGGTGCTAAGCTCTTCTACAGGAAGAGAGGCAGGAACTCCAGAAGCAGTGAGACTCTGGATGCGCAATATGATTGTGAGCAGAGGACAGGTGATTGAGTCTAGGAGTGAAGTTGAGGCAAATGGGTCTCAACTTTACGCTTGTGACACTGGCTGATGAGGATAGCTTGATTAAGCGAGTCGTAGCCAGCTTTTGATATGACTGCAGTAGCAACATTGTAAATGTCTAAATAATGACTACCCACTGCAACCAACCATCTGTAGATTACCCGTTGCTTCTATAAACTACCTAGAGAAATTTACTGGATTCACCTAATCTTTATTAGAACAACATACTTAATTCAAGTTTCCAGCAACAAGATACACCGATCGTATAAAATATTACAATTAAAAGATTGGGTTGCGTATTTCCCAGCATAAAAAAGCCAGTTTCATAACTGGCATATCACAAGCATAGTTGCTTTGTCTGACGCAATGCGTCTAAGCCAAGCGTCACAGTATCCTGGGCTTTGATGGCATGGTAGCAATCTACGCAACTTCAACCAACAACGGTGGTTTTCAGTGATTATTACCTGGTGGGATCCTTAAAAGTATCCTTCAATACAGTTCTTGCAGCTAAATAATTACGAGTTAGGGTTAAAATCTCTGCTTCTCGTTCCAGTCGAGCAGTTGTGTCCTGCATCTCTAACAAAGATTGTTTCTCTTCTGCCACGCCATATAAGTTACTGGCAATCCAATAAGACAGTTCTAGAGGGGATTCAGGCATGGTATCCGGTAGCTCGATTTCCTGTTCTGTCAGTTTTGCTGATAGATGTACAACGTCTTGAAGTAGTTGTGCCACATTGTCAGCAAGAGGATATAAATCATCACTTTGGGGTTGATCTTCAATCCACTCTACTAACCCCACTCTATAAGGCTTTTCACGTACATATTCCAATACTCGGAAGCGCTGTTGTCCCAGGGTTAAGATTTTCATGCGATCGTCAGGTAGGCGCTGGAACTGCACAATCTCAGCACAACAACCTACCGCTACAGGTTGATTTTGGGTTTGATCCCACATGAGTACCCCGAAACGGCGATCGGTTTCCAGGATTGTATTCATCATAATGCGGTAGCGATACTCAAAGATGTGGAGAGGTAACGGTCTACCAGGGAAGAGAACTACTTCGGGTAAGGGAAATAAGGGAAGTTCTCGGACAGCAATCGAGGAGGATGCCATTGTGCAATCAATTTAGACAAGTACTATTAGTCTACTGTAGTGGATCGATCAGAATCATGGAAACAGCAGGGCGCTCTGGCAAGATCTTGCCAGAGCGCTCTCGTGATTGTGATGCGGTGATAAAGGGGAGTTTAGACAGAGCATCTAGTTACTGTATGCCCAACCCTGTTTGAACTACTGCCCGTTCAAAACTTACAACTTGACCTCAATATCAACCCCCGCTGGCAAATCTAGTTTCATCAAGGCATCGATCGTTTTTGAAGAGGGCTGATAGATGTCGATGATGCGGTGGTGAGTTCGGGTTTCAAAGTGCTCACGTGAATCTTTATCAACGTGAGGTGAACGCAAAACACAATAAATACGACGACGAGTTGGCAAAGGAATGGGACCGATCGCAGTAGCATTCGTGCGATTCGCCGTATCCACGATCTTCTCACAAGATGTATCTAAGAGCCGTCGATCAAAGGCTTTAAGTCGAATCCGAATTTTTTGCTGTTGAATTGTGGCCATGTAATTATCTCAGCTAAATTGTCGAGGTTCAGAGAAGTAACCGAATACCTTGTGGTCAGGATAGAGAGGGCGTCAGTTTACTGATGACCAGTGAACAGCCGCCCTTCATCTATCATTCGGTGATAATTCACCTATTGAACTGCACCAATAGGCGACTTTAGTCTAGGATGCGGATTATTTCTCAAATAAGCAAAGTTATTTGAGAATCTTGGCGACCACACCAGCACCAACGGTACGACCCCCTTCGCGAATAGCGAAGCGCATTCCTTGCTCGATCGCGATCGGGTTGATCAGTTCAACAGTCATTTTGATCCGATCTCCAGGCATCACCATCTCAGCTTCGCCACCGTCATCAGAGGTAAAATTGCTGATGGTACCTGTTACATCCGTGGTTCGCACATAAAACTGAGGCTTATAACCAGGGAAGAAAGGAGTATGACGACCACCCTCTTCTTTCTTCAGGATATATACCTCAGACTCAAATTGAGTATGGGGTGTGATTGAACCAGGCTTGGCAAGCACCATACCCCGTTCAATATCAGTCTTTTGTACACCTCGAAGTAGAATACCAGCGTTGTCACCAGCCATTCCTTCATCCAAGCTCTTCTTGAACATTTCAATGCCAGTAACAGTACTCTTCCGAGTAGGACGAATACCCACAAGTTCTACTTCATCTTGAACCTTAACCTTACCCCGCTCAATCCGGCCTGTAGCTACAGTTCCCCGACCCGTAATGGAGAAGACATCTTCTACCGCCATCAAGAATGGTTTATCAATATCCCGCTCTGGAGTGGGGATATAAGAGTCCACTGCATCCATGAGGTCATAGATCTTATCGACCCATTCGTTATCACCCCGAGCTGTCTTTGGCTCAGCAGTCATGGCTTCCAATGCCATCAAGCCTGAACCTTGGATCACAGGCAAGTCATCTCCAGGAAAGTCATACTCGCTCAGCAGCTCCCGCAGCTCTAGTTCAACGAGTTCTAGAAGTTCTGCGTCATCGACTTGGTCAATTTTATTGAGGAAAACAACGATGCTAGGCACCCCAACCTGGCGGGAGAGTAGGATATGCTCCTTAGTTTGAGGCATTGCACCATCGGTAGCGGCAACGACCAAAATGGCACCATCCATCTGCGCTGCCCCTGTGATCATGTTCTTCACATAGTCAGCGTGGCCGGGACAGTCTACGTGAGCATAGTGACGATTTTCTGTCTCATACTCAACGTGAGCAGTGTTGATGGTGATACCCCGCGCCTTCTCTTCGGGGGCTGCATCAATTTCGTCGTATTTACGAGCAGAGGCTTGACCCAAAGCGGCTAGGGTCATAGTGATAGCAGCCGTTAGGGTAGTCTTACCATGGTCAACGTGACCAATGGTACCAATGTTAACGTGGGGTTTAGTCCGTTCAAACTTTGCGCGTGCCATGGATTACGAGTTCCTTTTCCTGATTATGCGTTCCCTTTACTTTTAGCGATGATAGCCTCAGCCTCACTTCGGGGAACTTCGTCGTAGTTGCTAAACTCCATCGAGAAAACTCCCCGACCTTGAGTCTTTGTTCGGATATCAGTAGCATATCCAAACATCTTCGCCAATGGAACCTTTGCGGTTACCTTCGCAACGCCTTGCTCGTTGCTCTGCCCCTCAATTTGACCTCGGCGAGAGTTTAGGTCACCAATAACGTTACCAATGAAGTCATCGGGTACCTCAACTTCAACCTTCATCATCGGCTCCAGCAAAACTGGTGAAGCCTTCATTACAGCTTCCTTGATTGCCATAGAACCAGCAATCTTGAAAGCCATTTCTGATGAGTCTACGTCGTGATAGGAGCCATCAACCAACGTAGCCTTCAGATCGATGACAGGATAGCCAGCCAGAATACCTGACTCACAAGCCTCCCGCATCCCTTGTTCAGCAGGGCCAATGTACTCTTTGGGTACGGCACCACCGACAATCTTGGAGACAAACTCAAAGCCGCTGCCAGGTTCACCGGGTTCCAGTTCAATCACAACATGACCATACTGACCCTTACCACCACTCTGGCGAACAAACCTACCTTCTGCCTTAATTGCTTTCCGGACAGTTTCTCGGTAAGCCACCTGAGGAGCCCCCACATTGGCCTCTACTTTGAACTCCCGCAGCATGCGATCGACGAGGATTTCCAAGTGAAGTTCACCCATCCCTGCAATCACAGTTTGATTGGTTTCAGGATCGATATTGACGCGAAAGGTGGGATCTTCCTCAGACAATGCTTGCAATGCCTTGGAAAGCTTTTCCATATCCTGCTTTGTCTTGGGTTCTACAGCTACAGAAATCACAGGTTCAGGAATAAACAGAGATTCTAGAACAACCGACGAGTCCTCAGCGCATAGAGTGTCCCCTGTCAGGGTGTTGGACAAACCAGGGACAGCGCCTAAATCACCTGCCCGAAGCTCGTCCACATCAATGCGATCGTCAGCCTTAAGCACGATCAAACGAGATACCCGTTCCTTCTTGCCCTTGGTTGAATTCAAGACGTAGGAGCCTTTCTTGAGTACTCCAGAGTAAACTCGGATGAAAGTCAAGCGGCCAACAAACTTGTCCGCCATGATTTTGAATGCCAGAGCTGAGAATGGCTCCTCGTCGCTGGCATGGCGTTCAGTCGTATCACCGTTAGGTAAGGTACCTTGAATTGGCGGAACCTCTGTGGGGGCAGGTAGATAGTCAATCACCGCATCCAGCATCAGCTGCACGCCTTTGTTTTTAAAAGCAGACCCACAGAGCATTGGGACGATCGTACCGTTCAAGGTGCCTTGACGGACAGCACCTTTGATTTCCTCTTCTGTCAGATCTTCGCCTTCCAGATATTTTTCTGTCAGAACATCATCAGTCTCGGCAGCCGCTTCAACTAATTTAGTACGATATTCCTCAGCCAGATCTTGCATATCATCTGGAATATCTGTTTCTTCGATGTTGGTGCCTAAATCATTGGTGTAGATGAAGGCCCGCATCTTCACCAAATCAATTAACCCTTGAAAGTTATCTTCAGCCCCGATTGGGATTTGAAGAGGAACTGCATTGGTTCTCAGCCGATCGCGGATTTGCTCATATACCTTGTAGAAATTGGCTCCCGAGCGATCCATCTTATTGACGAACACAATCCGAGGGACACTGTAACGATCCGCTTGCCGCCAAACGGTTTCAGACTGAGGCTGAACTCCGCCTACAGAGCAAAAGACAGCAATCACACCATCTAACACCCGCATTGAGCGCTCCACTTCAATTGTGAAGTCTACGTGTCCAGGTGTGTCAATGATGTTGATCTGGTGATCTTTCCAACTGGTACTAATTGCAGCAGCAGTGATGGTAATGCCCCGTTCCCGCTCCTGTTCCATCCAGTCTGTGGTGGCGTTCCCGTCATGAACCTCACCAATTTTATGAACTACGCCAGAATAATACAGGATACGTTCTGTTGTAGTCGTTTTACCCGCATCAATGTGAGCGGCGATTCCGATATTCCGAACCCTTTCGAGCGGGAC
>JAYKGX010000301.1:0-13645 GCA_035285565.1 Synechococcales cyanobacterium | reverse complement strand
AGCCAAATGGGCATTGGTTTGGCATTTCCAAGCGGGCAAGAGTGCTGATCTATAACAAAGATATGGTGAATCCACGTCAACTCTCCACCTACGAGGATTTGGCAGCCGGAAAATGGAAAGGGAAGTTGGTCAGTCGATCGTCCACCCATGTTTATAACCAATCTCTCCTGGGAGCTATCATTGCTGCGAGTGGAGAAAAGGCTGCTGCCGCTTGGGCAAAAGGGATTGTCAGTAATTTGGTTAGCCCGCCTGAAGGGAATGACACGGCCCAAATTCGTTTGGTGGCTTCTGGTAAAGCGGCAGTCACGTTTGTCAACCACTACTATCTGGTGCGTTTAGCAGAGTCGAGTAAGGCAGAAGATAAAGCGATCGCCAGCAAAGTAGGTCTCTTTTTCCCAAACCAGCGCCTCCGGGGAACGCATGTGAACATTAGCGGAGCAGGTGTCGTTAAAACGGCTAAAAACCGGACCGCAGCGACTCGGTTCTTGGAATACATGGTGGGCCGGGAAGCACAGGATCTCCTCGCCCGTGGAAATAATGAATATCCCGTGGTGACAGGCACTCCTCTCGATCCGATCGTGTCTCGCTATGGTCGGTTTGTGGAAGATAGGGTGAATGCTGCAGTATTTGGACGCAATAACGGTCTAGCACTCCGCATTGCCGATCAAGCAGGCTGGAAATAAGGGCGACCTTCGAGAAGTTGTCGAGAAGTTGAACTTTTGCAAAAGTTCAACTTCTGGCACCCCGATCGCTCTGGTGTTGTCTATTCGGCTTCTAGCATGATCTCTCTAGCGGCAACGCACACGACGGTAGGTGTACCCCGTTTGCGGACGGGTCGGCTCCAGGCATGGGCGCTGATGAAATTGAGAACGTGCAAAAGTCTGATCGTCGCTTCAACGGCATCGGCATCCCCGCTCAGTTGCAGGTTGATCTGTTTGGTATAGCGTTTCATTGGGTTTTCCTCAAACATGAATCACGTGGACGAGGAGAACCCAAAAAACTAGCCGCCCCGTTGTCTGGCATGACAAAACAGGGCGGCGCGGAATGCTAAAATGCAATCCAGGTCACCATGCTGGTTAGTGCAGCTTGGGGGCTTAGCGATCGTTTTGAGTTGGTACCTCATGGCGATCGCGCTAGGTTTTTGGGCTTAAGCAGAGAAAAATATATCCTCTGCTCAATCATAGAAATTTAACGAGAATTAGGGAACCTGTCAACCGTACCGGGGTGGGAAATGGAGGGAAAGAGGAATCTCACCCCATGTTGGGTTCTAGGGCATAATTGCGCCTGCCGTTTTAGTATTCTTCAGATTGGCATTTTTCAAGATTGCACCACTCAAATTGGCATTGGTTAAATCAGCTCCTTCCAAGTTGGCATCCGTCAAATCTGCACCCTGAAGATAGGCATTTTTCAGGTTGGCTTGGCGCAGGTCGGCTCCGGTTAAAGTTGCCATTGCCAAGGTGGAATCGGGGAGTTGGGCATCATTTAACTTGGCTTGAGTCAGGTTAGCGCTGTCTAACAACGCTTCAGCTAAATTGGCTTTCTGAAAATCAGTGCCTGTGAGGTTGGCTCGATTCAAATTGACCTTGGCTAAGTCTTTGCCCTGAAAGCTCTGCCCCTCTAGGTTACAGTCCGGACATTGCTTGGTGTTCAAGAGTTGTTGGGTGCGATCGCCGCCACTTTTGCCACAGGCGGTTCCCATTACCAGATAGCCCAATAAACCCAGAAATGCTAAATTTCGGATTATCCTTGTAGGTCGGATAATTGGGGATTGGGCAATTGGATTGACAATGGAAGGGTTAAATCTCGATCGTTTCATAATGATTCACACGATAACGCCATACACCTTCAGCTTGCTATCACCTTCAGCTTTTCTATTCTGCAGGGCGATGGGACATTTGCCAACTCAGAAGAATGACTGGAATGAGACCAACCCCAACGATCGCTAAGGCTGCTCCCGCTGCTTCTGCTAATCGTTCATCAGAAGCCAAGTTGTAAACCCGCACCGCTAAAGTATCAAAGTTAAAGGGACGGACGATTACTGTAGCAGGTAATTCCTTCATCACATCAACGAATACTAACGTCATTGCCGTCAGCAGTCCACTTCGCAATAAGGGTAAATGAATGCGTAGCAAGGTGCTGGTGGTGCCATGCCCTAAACTGCGAGCGGCATCATCCAGGCTGGGTTTGATTTTTACCAAATTGGAATCCACTGCATTGAATGAAACGGCTAGAAATCTCACCAGATAGGCAAAAATTGTGGCGGCGATCGTGCCGCTGAGTAGGAGTCCGGTGGAAATGTTGAAGGTCGCCCGAGACCAAGCATCGATCGCATTGTCTAAGCTACCGATCGGAAATAAAATCCCTACGGCAATCACTGAGCCAGGAATGGCATAGCCCATGGAAGCCAGTTGAGTCGCTGATCTCACACCCCAGGTGGGTTTAAGCCGCAATCCATAACTGAGAATAACCGCAAGTCCGGTGGCAATCAGGGCTGTGAGCCCAGCTAAGGTAAAACTATTCCACCCCCAAGCCCAAAAATCGCCATTAAAAGTCACCTGCCAATTTTCCCAGGCCATTTGTAACAGAACCCCTGCCGGAATCAGAAATCCGAACAAGAGCGGTAAAAAGCAGGTGGTGCAAGCCGCGATCGATCGCCAGCCTATCAATTCATAGCGAGGCTGTTGGTGAACCCGATGGGCAGTTTGATAATACTTGGCTTGCCCACGAGACCACCGTTCTACCACAATTAACACCACTACAAACCCCAAGAGGCAGCCAGCCAATTGGCAAGCAGCTAACCGTTCTCCCATGTTCAACCACGTTCGATAGATTCCAGTCGTAAAAGTGGGAACTGCGAAGTAGTCAACCGTACCAAAATCATTCAATGCTTCCATGAGGGCTAACGCCAATCCTGACATGATTGCTGGACGGGCCATGGGTAAAGCGACCTTGAAAAAGCTAGCCCAGGGATTACATCCCAAACTCCGACTAGCTTCTAGTGTGACAATCGATTGGTTGAGAAACGCCGATCGCGCGAGCAAAAACACATAGGGATAGAGGACTAAAGTCAGCATTAAAATCGCCCCGAACAGCGATCGAATCGGCGGAAACCAATAGTCCTCTGCACTCATCCAGCCATTCCAGTCCCGCAATAGCGTCTGCACAGGTCCATAGTATTCCAGCAATTCGGTATAGGTGTACGCCAGAATATAGGCTGGGGCTGCCATCGGTAAGAGCATTGCCCAACTGAGCCATCGCACTCCCGGAAACCGACATAGCGTGACCAGCCAAGCCGTACTAATGCCAATGAGACTAGTTCCAATCGCAACTCCCAACATCAACAGGAGCGAATGATCGACATAGCCCTTCAAGACAGTTGAGACTAAATGCTGCCAGACGGTGCCAGTATCGGCAAAGACACTACTGAGAATGACTAAAACGGGAGAGGAAACCAGAAGTGCGATCGCGATCGCAATAATAATCCAGCCATTTTCACGGCGTAACATCCCTCGACTGACAAGCCCGACTAGCATATGAACGCCCTCACTGAATCGAATCTCCCCGAGCAACCTGACAGATCCTGGCAATTTACTCTACAATAACTGATCATGGTATTGATAATAAAATGCAATAGCTGTTCTATTCTGCCCTGTCTTGGATTGCCATCTCTTGAAAAAAATGTCTGAACCTTCCATCCTCCGCTTAGCGCAAGTGAGCAAACAGTTTTCTCGTTGCCTATCCCCGGCTGTTGATCAGCTCACCTTGGAATTACGTCAGGGTGATATTCTCAGTCTTTTGGGCCCGTCTGGTTGTGGAAAAACCACGCTGCTCCGCATGGTAGCTGGGTTTGAACAGCCGAATCAGGGATCGATCGTTCTAGCAGGGCAAGTGGTCGCAGGCGATCGGCAATGGGTGGCTCCGGAACATCGGGATGTGGGTATGGTGTTTCAGGACTATGCTCTCTTTCCCCATCTCAGCGTGGCGGACAATATTGCCTTTGGGCTAAAAAATCAGCGGCGGCAAACCTTTACCTCCACACAGATTAAAGAACGAGTCCGAGATGCGATCGCCCTTGTAGGACTGTCGGGGCTAGAAAAACGCTATCCCCACGAACTGTCGGGCGGACAACAACAGCGAGTTGCCCTAGCGCGTGCCCTGGCCCCTCACCCTTCTTTAATTCTGCTGGATGAACCCCTGAGTAATTTGGATGTGCAGGTTCGTCTTCGCCTACGCCAGGAAGTGCGACAGATTCTCAAGACGGCGGGCATTTCTGCCCTATTTGTCACCCATGATCAAGAAGAAGCGCTCTCCATGTCCGATCGCGTTGCCGTGATGTGTCAGGGACGGTTAGAGCAGGTGGGCACCCCAGAAGAGATTTATAAAAACCCCGCTACTCGCTTTGTGGCAGAATTTGTCAGCCAAGCCAATTGCCTGCCTGCCCAGCGCCGAGGAAATTTATGGGAAACGGAAATTGGCTGCTTCCCCGTGAGATCCCACCCAAATTGGCAGCAAGGGATCATGATGATTCGGCAAGAAGATTTGCTGATCCAACCCGATCGCGAAGGCACCTTACGTATCCGCGATCGCCAGTTTTTGGGTCGCGAACATCGCTACTGTTTGATCAGTGAATCCGGTCAGGAGTTTCATGCCCGAAGCTGGACTGAGGAAGCCTTGGCGATCGGCAGTTTGGTGAAATTTTCCATTCCGAGTGATAAATTGACCCTATTTCCGGCAGAATTTTCGACTGAAGTTGAGCCTGCTTAGGCAACCGTGAGGTGAAAATGCGACTCCCTGAGGATCCAGAATTGCCCTTTCAAATTAACATTGTGCCGATGATCGATGTGGTGTTCGCCATTTTGACCTTCTTCATCATGTCTTCACTCTACCTGACCCGATCCCAAGGACTTCCCGTTAATTTACCCGCCAGTGGGGCGACCTCTCAACAGGTGCAAGCCCCGATCACCGTTTCCCTGGCGATTGATCCAAATGGCAATCTCAAGATGCAAGTCTCCCTCGGCAATAATCCTGGCACTCTGGTAGATTGGGAGACCTTACAAACAACGGTTGCTCCGCTCATTCCCCCCCAGCAGCAGACGACGGTGATTTTGAATGCCGATGCACGGATTCCCCATGGGACGGTCGTAGCCGTGATGGATCGATTGCGACAAATTGGCGGTGTTAAGCTAGCGATAGCCACGCGACCTCCGCAACAATCCCCCTAATTTTAAAGTTGCTTCTAATGGAGAATCTAATCAGCAGTGGTATGGTTAAAAAGTTCATTTAGGTATAGATGATGCATGGTGTTGGCAATTGACTTCCAACCCATCTCACCGATTACGAGGTAAATTATGAGACTATCTCGCACTATGGCCCAGCGCACGACCCTTGCGATCGCGACCCTAGCCAGTCTACCCCTGCTGGGATCGGCTGCCTCAGCACACCATGCGATGGATGGACAACTTCCGACCAATGCACTACAAGGATTTCTCTCCGGTTTAGCGCACCCCATCCTCGGAATTGACCATTTTGCTTTTATTGTCGCCCTCGGACTCGTGGCAGCAATTGTTCGGCGCGGTCAGTTGTTGCCCATTTTCTTCCTAGTCACGGCGATGGTGGGAACGGGCTTGCATCTTCAACAGGTGGATGTACCGGGAAGCGAGTTGTTAATTGCGGGATCGGTGATTTTGCTAGGTAGTATCCTTGGCGTTGGCAAGCAACTCTCCTTTAGCTGGCTGGCTATTCTAGGTGCGATCGCCGGGCTCTTTCATGGTTATGCCTACGGAGAATCGATCGTGGGCGCACAAACGACGGCCCTGGTCAGCTACTTAGTTGGGTTTACGGTGATGCAAGCCATGATTGCGCTGGGAGTATGGGCGATCGCTCGCAAGACCCAGCAAGTGGCAGAACAGCCCCAATTTTGGGTGCGTTACATTGGCAGTGGCATTTGTGGAATCGGTATTGCAGCCCTAGCTAACCAAATCCTGGGGTAGGAAGTTCGATCGCAGTCTCAAACACTCAGCACCGTAAGCGACAAAAATAAGTGGTCAAAAAGGCAGATATTGGCGGCAAACGATTAATCAGTCTGGCTCCAACGCCATGGGCTCAGTGGGTGACTGGGCGATCGAGTGTGGTTGCGAAGGAAGTTCTGGAGTCAGAATTTCAATGGTTGAGTCGAGAAAATGATGCCTTGATCAAAGCTAGGGATCCGCAAAAAGGTGATTTTTTAGTCCTAACTGAACTTCAGTTACGCTACAACACCAAGTTACCAGCTCGTATGAACGCCTATGCTGCTTTGGCGGCAGAGAAGTACGCCTTACCGATCTATCCGGTTTTGGTAAATATCCTACCGCCTGCTGCAACGGTCACAATTCAAAATCGTTACGCAACCACCTTCTTGGGATTGCAAGCTCGACAAGACTATCGAGTCATTAATCTCTGGGAGGTAGATGCCAAATTAGTGTTTGAGCAATCTTTAACGGCCCTGCTTCCCTTTGTCCCGATTTTGCAGAACGGCGGGCAAGCAGTTCTTATTCAACAAGCCCTGAATCAACTTCGCCAGGATGAGGAATTGATCGAGCTAGAAGCATTGCTAGGATTTTTTGCTAGCTTTGTACTAGGTACAGAAGTCGTTCGTCAAATCATGAGGTGGGATATGGCAGTACTGCGTGAGTCACCTTGGTATCAGGAAATCTTGCTGGAAGGAACCAATCAAGGACTTCAACAAGGACTTCAACAAGGACTTCAACAAGGACTTCAACAAGGACTTCAACAAGGACTTCAACAAGAACGATCGCTCGTGATCAGACTCCTCCTGCGGCGGGTTGGTCGTTTAACAGCGACTCAGATTAGCCAGATAGAAGCGTTGGAAATTGCCCCGTTGGAAGAATTGGGGGAGGCTCTGTTAGATTTTTCAGACATCTCGGATTTGGATGCTTACCTAGAACACCTGCGCGATCGCCCCTCCTAATATCTGAACTGGTGATTACTGGTGATTTCGATCGGGTACAAACTGGCTGCTCAAACATCCACTAAAAAAGCGCTCCCAACATCAATTTGTGCGGGAGCGCTTTTAATTTAACTAACCAAACTTCAATCAGCTAACTCAATGAATTAGAAGGTGAAGGTGGTGCGGATGGTACCCACGAAGATGGTGTCATTATTGCTGTTGTGCTCAGGATTGAACAGAACCATGAAACCAGGGGTAATGGAGATGTTGTTGTTCAACTGATAGCGGTACAGCGCTTCCACATGCAGAGTGGTGTCACCATCTTCTGCACCCAGGTCGATGTCGCTCAGCTTAGGAGGCATCCCCACGATGATACCGCCCAGGTTACCCTTCTTGCCCAGATCGGGGAAGGACAGTGCCACTGCCCAGTTCCAGATGGTGGCATCATTGTTGCTCTTGCTAGCATGAGCACGGGTCAAACCTGCCCAACCTGCCAGGTTGACGCTGGGGTTAATCCGGAAGCTGGCTTGTACACCAAAGTTGTCGCTGGTGGTGGCTACGCCGTTGCCAAAAGGACGGTTCGCACGCGCACTACCTGTTGCACCCGTCACGCTCACGTTACCTGCGCGATCGTAACCCCGCACATAGGCAAATGAAACACCCAAATCTTTGCTAGGCTTGAAGGTCAACTGAGCCAGCGCACCGGAAGACCCAGAGAACAGACCCCGAGAAGCAGAAGGATCATTTGCTTCATCTGCTAAGAAACCAACATCCAAGCTCAACTGATCAGAGAACTTCAGGTTGGCCGTAGCACCGGAACCACCTTGACCATAGCGGTAGATGGGGTTGAAACGACCGAAACGAGAGATAGAACCTTGAGAATCGCTAGCCAGACCAGGGTTCAACGGATCAGCGTTGTTGTACAACTCACCGCCCAGAGCATCCACGGTCACGCGGATTTTGGCAGAAGGCGAGAAGCGGTAGTAAACCTTATCGATGAATGCATCATTCGCCTCATCCCCATCGTAGGAAAGACGAGCCATGTTGGTGCCCGTTGCGCCGGAGAAGTTAGGAGTATTGCGTCCTTGGATCCGGGTAAACAGGGTGTCTTTGCCAGAGAAGCTGGTATTAAAAACCAAACGGGAGCGGTTGCTGAAAACGGTGTTCTCATCCACATCGGGGGTTGCTGCCACAGGGGAGAGGGGAGATGCCAGAGCTCT
This sequence comes from Synechococcales cyanobacterium, assembly GCA_035285565.1. Lineage (GTDB taxonomy): Bacteria > Cyanobacteriota > Cyanobacteriia > Leptolyngbyales > Leptolyngbyaceae > JAYKGX01. The sequence goes on along the minus strand of JAYKGX010000301.1, from coordinate 5,479 downwards.
CTCATCGCCCAGGGCACCAGAAATCCCGAAGATGACTTCCCCACGCAGCTTGGTGGTGGTGGAGAATTGTTGCTTCTCCAGGGTTGCGGTCTTGGCTTCCAGCGCATCTACGCGACCACGCAGGGTTGCCAATTCAGCCGCGAATTCTTCTTGTAGCTTTTGGATCGTTGCCAGGTCGTCTTTCTTGACCATATCTGCCGTAGCAGCCGCGATCAATTCGTTGACCCGATCCATACAAGCATTCAGACCAGCCGCGAACTCGTAACGGGTCATTGCCCGGTTCCCACGGTAGGTCTTGTCAGGATAACCTGCAATACAGCCGTAGCGCTCCACCAGGGATTGTAATGCTTGGAATGCCCAGTCAGTCGGCTTTACGTCAGAGAGCTGAGAAACCGAGGTAACCTGTGCCATGGGCGCATCAGCGTTGTAAGCCTGCACTTGGCTTAGAGAAGCGACGCTGGTGCTGTCTTGAGTTTTGATTTCAGAAGCTGTTGCCATCCCAGCGGCAGCAGTCACAGCAAAGCTAGCGCTCAATAATGCCGGAGCTGCTAGACGCAATTTCCAATTTAAGTGGGTCATAATTCACTTCCTTTTTCACACCATCCATCAATATAATTCACCTTTAAGCAATTTGCGAATGCAATTTGTGCATCAGTGAATTTTTTAGAGAATCCAACCTGAGTGAGAGCCGTTGTGACATTCAGTTGTGTCGTTGATATATCTTGACTGCCGGGACTTATGCACAGTCATTGTTCAACTCACAACTTTCTCTCACAAAACATGACTTTAGTCTCAGCCAACTATTTTAGTGGCAAGAGTTAGGAAGTGCATGTTTTCCCGGTCACAGATAGTCCTTCAAGGGATATTGAAGGAGTCCAACAGGATCCGTTCCATTCTGCATCTCGCCCTAAAGCTATAATTTGTTTTAACGCAGAGTAAACGTTACCCGCAAGCATTGTGTCTTTGACCCGACCGACGATTTGACCGTTTTGAATGCGATATCCTAGATCAACGTTGATGGATAACTCGCCTGAAATACCTGCGCCTCCACCTAGGGCTTGATCCACGATAATTCCATCCTCAATCTGACGGACGATCGCTTCAAAGCTCGCTTCTCCCGGTTGAACTAGAAAATTATACAGATCTGGGATGGGATAGCTGCCTAGACCGTGGCGAAATCCATTCCCCGTGCTAGAGGTGCCTAAGGATTTACCCGTCATCCGATCGTAGTAGAAAGATTGCAGCACCCCCGCTTCTACAAATTTCAGGGGTTGGGTGGTCACACCTTCATCATCAAACGGGCAACTAAAGGGACCTGCTGTGGGATCTTGCCAAAGCGTAATCAGCGGGGAAAGAATCAATTGGCTGAGGCGATCGCCCCAAGGAGAAGCGCCTTCTAACACCTGCTTACCATTCAAGGCTGATTGAACGGTGCCCCAGAGAAGATCGGCTGCTTTTGCTGTAAACAACACGGGAACCTTGCCTGTGGGGGCTTCGCTAGACTCCTGGGCCCAATCCAGCCGCTTGAGAACTTCTTGGGCAATGGTGTCAGAATTTAAGGTGCCTCGACAGGTTTGCCCATCATAAACCGTCAGAAAATCCTCCCCCCGGATGAGTGCTGCTTCCAGAAAGCCGTTGAGGGTGGTGTCTTCAAAGGTGAGATCGAGTCCCTGGGAATTGATCAGCCGCGTGGTTTCCACCTCACAGTCCCAGCTACCCGCACAGAGCACCTCGGGATAGGCTTGGCGCACTTGGTCGATTGTTTGCTGCCCCATTTCCACCAAAGCTTCCACGGCGATCGCCTGTCCCTCAGTTGGATAAACCTGTTGGTGCGACTGGGTTAAATCAATGTCTTCTGGCTCTTTCAGGGCACTCAACGCCAAGGCGCGATCGACCAATGCTTGAGGATTGACAGGTCCATAGGCAACTACCAACCCAGGACGACGATCTTTCCATAACCGCAGAGCCAGCCCATCGGTTTGAGTACTTTCCAGTTGTTTCAAGCGATTGGCTTCAAAGGAGACGGGACGCGAGAGCGATTGAGCCGCATAGACTTCAGCCGCATCCGATCTAGCCTGCATAGCCAGATCAACGAGTTGTTCTGCGATCGAGGTGGTCATGGGGGAATGGGATAGGGGATGCAAAAATTCGCCAAATATTTCATTCGCGCCGAAATCACATCAGGCGATCGCTTGATCCAACAACAGCCAAAACCCAGCAAAGGTCTCAGCATTGGGATCGGTCTGAACGGCGATAAAATGAACTCCTTTAGCAGCCTGCTTAGCTGTTTCAAAGCGTTGAGCTTCTGCTTGCAGGGGCAAATTATTGAGTGGGGTGAGGGTCCAGCGATCGATCACGCCCGTTTCTAAAACCAGTTGCTGTCCATCCTGCGTATCATATTTCACCGACGCTAATTCCAGCCCAGACATCCAAGCAGCCATTGGCAAGGCGCGAGCGGAGTAGAGAATCAAGCCCGGAATTTGCGTCTCTGAAGTCAAATTCATCGAGTTGAGGGGAAAAGACTCACCAAAATCGATCGACCAGTCTCCCATCTCTTCAAAGGCAGAAGCTGCTAACGCGACCAAGGCCCACTTCTGACCGCGCAGGGCATCTGGCAAGGGCTGGGGCGGCGTGATGGGAAAGACCACACTGGGATTGCCGCCCGCTTGGAACCCCGCTTCCTGGGGATAGACCGTTTCCAGACGCTCTCGCAGCCAACGACTCAGATGGAACGTCCGCCGACTGGGTTGCACCGGAATGCCCAAGTCTTCACAGGCTTTGGTAATCATATTGTTCATGGCCTGCCGGAAAAAACGAATTCGATCGGGAGGCTGCCCCGCTTGTTCGATCGCCCGCCCGATTGCCTTGGCTAACCAAAGGGAATTGACCTCACTGTTGGGACAATATTCGGCATAGCGAAACAGGGTTACGGGATCTTGCTCTATGCTCAGGGGACTTTCACAGAGCAACACTTCCCAAACTTTTTTTTTGTTCTCATCCACGATCGGACGAGAGTAAAAATCTAATTCCCAAATCATAACCATTGCTTTTATTCAATCCCATCCTTAGTTTTATTTGATGCAGTTTATTGAATGTGAGGTTTACCCAATCCTGGCAGTCTGATTTTCCCATCCCCCTAACCCAGGAGCCCCTAAGACAAGATCAAAATCATGAAGATTCTCCCTATCCCAATTCAGGTCAATTTTTCAGGTTGCAGTGCCCCATTCAGGAGAGGGGATTCCAGCGATCGGGGGACTGAGGGACTCAAAGCGGGACTCGAAGCTGGTAGAACGCACGTTTCATTGAGCGCTTCACCCAAATGCTTCATTGAGGTCATTTACTGCATCAGCCATTCCCTTACGCCATTAATTGCTTGCGAGCACGCTCTTGACGAGACTCTGCTTCATCCATCACCTGTTGCAAATTTTCCAGAACCTCACCGGGAAAGTTTTCCAGCACTTTAGTTGACAGAGAAATCCGATTTTGTCCTTCATCAATGTTGACGATGAGGGTTTTAATTTCCTGACCGGGCTGAAACAATTTTTCCAGATCTTCTACCCGCTTTTGGCTGATCTGACTAACATGCAAGAGACCAACGCATCCCTCTAAATCCACAAACACACCGAAGGGCTTGAGGCTGGCGACCTGACCGCTGACGAGTTGTCCCATTTCATACTGGCTGAGGGTGGCAGCGCGAGCGGCTAAGCGGTTAGATAACACAATTTTGCGCTTGCTGCGTTCCAGTTCCAAAACCGTGACGCTTAAGCTGGTGCCAATCAGAGAGGATAAATCTTCCACTCGCTCTATGAGGTGCGATCGTGGCACGAAACCCTTAATCCCCATAGCATTGACAGCAACCCCACCCCGATTGGCTTCCACCACCCGAACGGCAAAGCTCTCCCGTGATTTTTGCATGTCTGCAAGGCGAACCCAGACCCGCTTCTCTTCCAGCCGCCGAATTGAAACCGTCACCTGACCCTCTTCGTTCTGGTCTTTGATGATGACGAATTCCCGCTCTTCCTGCAATGGAACTAGCGTCGTGATGTCATTGTTTTTGTAGAGGCTGGCTTCTGTGATGGGTAGAAACGCAGGCGATTTGCCTCCAATATCAATCAACGCACCATCGTTCTCGTAGCTAAAGGCTTTGCCCCTGACCACCTGTCCCCTGGCAAACTCGTAGCCGTGTTGGTTCAGGGCTTGCTCAAAATCCTCCATGGAAAAAGCAGCGGTCGATGGATGCTTGGAATTCGGTTGAGACATATAAATTAAGGTTCACTTCGATACAAGTAGTTTAACTTGTCAGACGGATCACACTCAGCCAATCCGCCTGGGATTCCCTCATTTCAAGCACCGAAACAAGACTTTGATCTGTTCCCAAGCATCCTGGGCTGCAACTGCATTGTAGGAATCGCGGCGATCGCAGAAAAATCCATGTCCCGCTTCGTAGCGAAAGATCTGATGATCAACCCCCCATTTAATCAATTCAGCTTCGATCGCATCTGCTTGTTCATTGGGAATGAGGGGATCTTGAGTGCCGAAAAACGCATAGACCTGCCCAGTTATTTCTCGGGTTCGCCCTAGGGTCGGTTGTCCTCCCCCTGGAGTCATCACAGCCACCCCACTGCCATAGAGGCTGGCGATCGCCTTCACATCAGGTAACACCCCTGCTAAATAGGCAACATGTCCGCCAAAGCAAAATCCAATCACCCCCACTCCTCCGGATTTCACTTGGGGCAGGCTATAGAGATAGGCAATGATGGCCTGTAGATCGCCCAGTAACTGAGACGCGATGGTTTGATCCTTATGGCTGCGTCCCAGCGCCAGTTCGGCATCGCTGTACCCTAAATCCAACCCAGGTGCCGTGCGTTGAAAAATATTCGGGGCGATCGCCACATATCCTTCCCGCGCCAAGCGATCTGCCACCTCGCGGATGTGAGCATTCACCCCAAACACTTCCTGGATCACTAAGATGGCAGGATAGATGCCTGGAGCCGTTGGAGCAGCAAGATAGGCTTCTAGTTGCAGATGAGTCGTTTGCGCACTGCCGGGATCACCACTTGAATTACCCTCTGGCTGGCACGCTGGGGATTGCGTGGTAATCGTCAGAGACTGGGTTGTAATGTCTGGAACCATCAGCATAAGTTTTGTAAGAGTGGGAATTATGAACAGGTGCCGGAATTGGCTTCCTAAAGTAGCATAGCTATACAGATCCCTAACAGGTTTCTATTCGTTTTCGCTAGTTTCTGCAAATGCTTCTCCGTCACACATTTCTCAGTCAACTCTTCTCACTCACCATGGTTCCGAGGTCTGGCAGATGATCCAGTTCAGTATCCAGGCAGATAGTGATATTCCTGCTTCCACTCAGCTCTACAACCAGATTTTGTTTGCGATCGCCTCTCGGCAATATCCACCGGGGCACCGTCTACCCAGCACTCGGCAACTCGCCATGCTCACAGGGCTGCACCGCAACACCATCAGC
>JAYKGX010000300.1:0-7973 GCA_035285565.1 Synechococcales cyanobacterium | reverse complement strand
GAATCAGCCCAGGTTTCTGATTGAGAATGGTATCTTCACCCACTAACGGCGCTGTTGTATCCGGAGCCGTAATATCCACCCGTCCCTGAATGCGAATATTCCCCCCGGCTTCGATCAACAGAGAAGGACCTACATAGTCCAAGGCCAAATCCACATCCCCCGCTGTTGAGAGAATCGGATCGTAGAGGCTGGTGAATTTGACTAACCCACCCGATCGCGATCGCATTTGTAAATGACCTTGGCTGCTAAAGCGAGCATCCCCAGAAATCACCCCATCACTGATCAAGGTGAGCAACCCGCCACTTTGCAAGGCTGAAGTCTGAGGGTGTTGCAAGGCAAGAATATCAATGCTGCGATCGCCCTGAAGCTCCAGATTTCGGTGCGCCAAGGCTAAAAACGGTTGTGTAGGGGTATCGCGAATTTGCAGAGTATCTGTCGCCTGCAGGGTTAAATCCCGTCCTGCGGTCAGCGTGCCTTGTAGGTCGAGGCGATCGCTGTTGAGAGTCAGGTCTTGTCCAACGGTGAGCCAGCCCCGATTGATGATTGTCCTGCCTGAAGCCGGAGATCCCAGTTGCAGCCCGATCGGGACAGACAATGTGAGCAGGGGGGGGGCTTGGGGCGCGATCGCACTAAAGGATCCTCCTTGCAAAAACTTCACTTCCGCTGCAGTGGTGGCGGTGAAGGAACCAGGGATATCCAAACGAGCCGTCGAGTCAAACAGAATGCCATTGGGATTGAGCAGCACAAGGTTGGCATTACCCAGCACCCCCAAAGTCCCTTGAATGCTAGAGGGTCGATTGCCCGTAACGCGGGTGAAGATATGACTGACTCCGGGATCTTGAAAATAGACCGATCGCCCTGGACTGACGTTGAAATCCAAAAAACTATGGAATAGGGCAGAACCCGATCGCCGCCCGCCGCTGATAGTATCCACCGTTTCGAGTTGATGGACTTGGGAGGATTGGTTCCCCAGACTCTGATCGGCAATCAGTTGGGCGATCGCAGGTTTGGGAAGGGCGATCGGCAGCAGGAGATGGATCGACCCACCCACGACTGCAACTCCCGCCCTTACCCAGAACTCCAGTTTCCAGAACTCCAGTTTCCAGAAGCCTGGTACCATGCAACTCCGGCTTACCCTGTTTTGTTCCGCTGCTCGTTGCCGCTTGCCTGGGTCAACCATTCTGTTGCCGTCCTTTGTGACCTTGCCTTGCTAGTTTGGTTTATCTAGCCTGCCCTGTTTCACCACTTCGGGTCCCAACTCTTGCAAGATATCTAAACGAAGCGGATCAGACGCGATCGCTCTCCCGTAGGCTGGGGTGAGAAACTGGCGACTGGCTCCCTGCTTCAACAAATGAGTCCGAAAGAAGGCCAGCCCTAATGCATTGAGGTAGCGTCTGGCTAAGGCGGGATTGGGCCCAATCAGTTCCGGCGGGATGGGTAAGCTATCAGGACTGCTGCTAGCATTGACATCTGCCAGGAAGGAAAAATGAGTGCCGCGATCGACCATGACCAAGTAGCGATCGGGGGTTTGCAGCCAGGTAAAGGGTTGCAATTGTTCTGGCACGGCGGGCGCAACGGTGTCAGCATTCCCCGAAATCACTAGGGTGGGGATCTGAATCTGCCGCAGACTCTCAGGTCCCAACACCGTGCCGCTAATGGGATTGATGGTCAGAATCGCTGCTACACGGGGATCCGCCAATTCATAGTGACGATTGGGCAGTTCCTGGGCACGACATTGCAAGAGCAGCGAAATGTTGTAGGTATTCACTTGGTTCTGTTCTGTGCAGGTTCGCTGGAGGCGATCGAAATTAAACGGAGCACCCGCCAATGCCAGCGCCGTATAGCCGCCAAAGGACTGCCCCACAACGCCCACTTGATTGAAGTTAATCTGCCGCAGCCGAGGATCTGTTAGCGATCGCCGTTGTAATTCATCCAACAGGTAGCGAATATCCCGAGGGCGATTGATGAATTCGCTAGGTTGCGCTACTTCCTTGGCCAAACCACGAATCAAGTTTTGCATTTGTTTGGTATTGCTGCCGGGATGCTCGGGCACAGCAACGGCAAATCCATGGGTGGCTAAATGCTCTGCTAAATAGGCAAATGTCTTGCGATCGGAGCCTAGTCCATGGGAAATCACCACCAAGGGCAAGCGATCGACCTGGCGGCGATCGGGACTGCGCAGCAAACCCGTGGGCAGGTAGAGATCAACCGGAAATTCTCGCACAACGGCAAATCCTGTGAGCGGATCAGGGCGATCGCGATCGATCAAGGTCAAGCGTTCCACAGTCCGCCCCTGACGACCCCGCTGTTGCAGATCGGGCCAATTGTCTGGACCAGGGCTGAGGGTTGCTTCCAGGTTGACTTGATCGGCGATCGCAGCGCTGGCGAGGGTGGTCTGGGTAATGAGATTTTCCAGTTCCCCAGCGACTTGTAAAGTCCTAAGCAGGTCGATGCGAATGCCTCGGGTGGGAAATTTGCGAATCACATTGAGCGGGGTTAGCCCTTGAGGATCAGAAGCTGCCAAAATCAAAGCCGCCCGGATCCCATAGAAACCACTCTCCCGCGTCTCTAATTGGATCACCGTGCCCAACCGCTTCAGCAAAATTTCCCCCTGGGGGCTGTAGAGAAACTGAGAAATCGCAATCGGACTGAGATCCGCTGCTCGCGATCGCAGTAACCCCTGCAGTAATCCACGCTGTTCAGGGGACACGTAGCTGGTATACACTGCCAAATCGTCATCCAGCTTTCCGTTTTGAGCATAGTCTGCCAGAGCTTGGTAGCTGATCGATCGCTCCAGAATGCCGTAGGACAGATAAATTCGTTCCGCTGCCTGTGCGTCCGGGTTCCATCCTAGCGCAACCATTCCCCCTAAACCCAAACTTGTCAGCAGGCGCAGAGCCATTGCCTTCAGACCAATTCCCCCTTTGCTCGGATTGACCAACCCATTAGGTTCCCACCTATCAGGCACCCAGCCTGTTGGCACCATCAGGGGCGATCGAGACTGGAGCGATCGAAAATACTGGGATAGAAGCAGCATAGTGACGGTTTAGCGGCTTTGTAAAGGTGTAGCAGCTTTATCATTTGCTAACCAAAATATCAGAAGACTTCTCAAAACAACCAGTCAGATTTCCAGCGATCGTTTTGGCAGCCAGCGCTCCCCAACCCTGTATGATAGGAAATGGAATTCTCTCTTAATAACGTTGGGATTATGGACATTTTGACGCTGGGTTGGGCTGGCTTACTGGCCGTATTTACCTTTTCCATCGCACTCGTCGTTTGGGGGCGTAACGGCTTCTAAGAATTCACGTATAGATTTTTGATCATCTGTTATGGAATTCACTGCCTTTGACATCCTAGAAGCTGCCGCCGCAGTTTTGTTAGGTGGCATCACCCTGGGGGTCGTCTATCTCACCACAGCGGAATGGCGCGATCGTCGTCGCCGAGATGATGAAGCCCGTGCCAATCGGAATCGCCGCTAATCCAGTTGGGCAACCTATTCCCATGGATTTGCCCTAAATTTTTAAATCAAAAAGCGTCTTCTACAAATCATGAGGAGACGCTTTTTTAGGATTATTGAGGGATGGGGATCAATCAATGAACCTGATTCGGTACATTCATACTCAACCCTGATGCAAGGTCTTCTCCATAGCCTTCCTCACCATGCTGATTGGAGATGCTTGCAAAACGCTATGACCAAAGAGAGACGTGATCCGCAGAACTACGGAAAGAAAAAAATACTTTTGTTGCGTTTCATCAATTGCCTTTCATCAATTGCCTTTCATTAATTGCCTCAAGACTCTACGACATCAAAGAGCACGGTGGTCATATAGCGATCGGCCCAGGCAGTCCCAAAGGCTTTTTCCAGAACTCGGCGAGTTTTGTCATTCTGCTGCTGTTGATTGCAATAGTAGCGCTGACCCGCCACAATCTCATGCCGTCGCTCTGGGGTGGGCACCGTGGCGATCGCATTCTGGCAATGGATTTCTAGGTAGCTGGTCACCTGTTGGATAAACTGCTGCTCTTCAATGCTGCTGCTGGGGTGGATGAAGAGGCAGAAGGAGGAAAAGATATCGCCCCAATTTGGCACCTGACGCACCTGACCAAATTCTGGGCTGGGTAAGGCTCTTAACAAAGCCTCATATTCCAGCGGGAGTTCCCGATCGCCACTGGTGGGAGAGAGATCGGCGATCGCCATGCGAATTTGCCCCCGACCTGCCACCAAATCTGCTCCAAACATCGGCAATGCATAGTCTGGATGGGGAAACATGACGCAATGGAGAATATCTAGCATTTCGCCGACTTTAGCCAATTCCAGGTGAATTTTGCGAAATTGTGGGGTTTGATAGCAGCGGTTTTCAATGATTAGCTTTTCCCCTTCCATCCGACCTTCCACATAGCCCAAATCCTCTGGCAACTGATAGGGGGTCAGATCCAAATAGCGTCGCCAAATCTCATCCATTTGAGTGGCTAGTTGTTGGATTGTGGGGTGCAGTTGCAGCCGAATTGAGCTAGAGGAGGAAGAGGTCATAGGAAAACCGGAGTGAAACTTGGGCAACATAACTAAGGAGAAGCCACTGGGGAAAGCTACTTGGTTGTAATCACCAGCATCGCACCTCAGTTGCGTTCTTCCCTAGAATACCGTTTGGGGGGATTCTCCTTAAAACGCTGTGACGTAGTGTAACGTTTTGAAAGATTCTTTCTGAACAAGTAATCCTTCCAATGGCATGTATCTGAGTGGGTCCGACTGAATAGAGCTAATCAATATCAGTTAGGGTAAGCAATTTAGGACTAAATCAATTTAGGGCTAAGCATTCTAAAACGAAAAGGCAAAGAGTCATGGCAGGACAAATCTTGGGCGATCGCTACGAAGTGCAGCAGCAGCTCGGCAAGCAGTCAGGGCGGTGGACCTTGTTGGCTCAGGACTTGACCACAGAACAGCAAGTTGTCATCAAAGTCTTGTTTATGGATGATGACTTGAATCCAGAGGATTTACGGTTGTTTGAGCGGGAGGTTGAAGTGCTGAAATCCCTCTCCCACCCCTGTATTCCCCCCTATCTCAATTATTTTGAGCAAGAGTTGCCCATGAGCCGAGTGATCGCCCTTGTCCAGGCGTTTGTCCCAGGTAAGTCTTTGCAGCATCATTTGAACCGCTGTCGCACCTTTACGGAAGCGGATGCGCGGCAATTTGCCATGGTGATGCTAAAAATTTTGCAATACCTTCACAGCCATAATCCTCCCGTCATTCACCGGGATATCAAGCCCAGCAGCATTGTCATGTACGATCGCCGCCCTCATCTAGTGGATTTTGGGGCGGTGAAGCTGAAAAATTCCCAGGAAAGTTCTGCATTTACCATGGTGGGCACCTATGGCTATATTCCCCCAGAACAGTTCAGTGGACGGGCAGTGCTGGCTTCCGATCTCTATGGCTTAGGGGCGACCCTGATTGCCATGCTGACGGGGAAGGATCCCAATTCTTTGCCGCGAAAAAACGGTCAATTTGATTTGGATGCGGTGGTAGATTTGAGTCCGGATTTGGTGGATTGGCTGCAATGGATGACGGAAAGTAGCCTCGATCGCCGGTTGCAGTCGGTTGCAGAAGCCTTGCAGGTGCTAGAAGCGCGCAAAACTCGACGATTGCTATAAATTCACGGCCCAGGATTCACAGGTAAGGATTCACAGGTAAGGATTCATGCTAAGCCTGAACTTGCATCCGAATGAGCGTGGGCCCTGCGGTTAAGCCTCGGCGTTGCGGTTTGACCGGTGGAGTTTCGGCGATCGCCAATTCGCACTGCCTCAAAATTGTGCCCAACACGACCTTCATTTCAAATTGGGCAAAGGCCATGCCCACACAGCGACGGTTGCCACCGCCAAAGGGCAAATATTCAAATGGGGAAAATTGCTCGTTTAAAAAGCGATCGGGATCGAACTGGTTAGGCTGGGGATAGCGTTCTGGGCGACGATGGGCCAGATAAATTGAACCGATGACAACCGTACCAGGATCCACAGTTTGTCCCATGAATGTGACCGGCGATCGCACCACCCGAGGAAAGGTCAACATGCCTACAGGATAGATACGCAGGGTTTCACAGCAGACTGCATTCAGGTAGGGCAACCGGAAGAGATCACTCGGATCAGGATTGCTGGCAAATTCCCGCAGTTCTTGCAAAAGCTGGGTGCGTACAGGGGGATTTTGATGAATCCAATACAAAGCCCAGGTGAGAGCTGTGGCAGTTGTTTCATGGCCGGCTAACAAGAGCGTCATCAGTTCATCCCGCAATTCCGCATCGGTCATGGGGTTTCCGGCTTCATCCCGAGCCGACATCAACAGGCTCAAAATATCACTGCGGTTGGCATCGGGGTGCGATCGCCGCTCTGCAATTTCTGCATAGATCAGGTCATTGATCGCTTGCCGCTGCCGCACAAAGCGCCCCCAAGGACTGAGGGAACCCCAATCCTGCCGCAGCACTGGAAAATAGAGCAAACTGACACTGATGGGATTGCTCATATTATTCAGGAGATTGCCCAACAGAGTTTCCAGTTGTTGATAGCGGGGACCTTCTGCTAAGCCAAAGACCGCACTCAAAATGACTCGCATGGAAATGAGTTGCATCGATTCCCGTAGCGGAAAGGTGCGATCTAAGGGCCAGGCTTGCATCACTGTTTCGGTAATTTCCTGAATTAAATGACCATAGGATCGCATTCGTTCGCCATGAAAGGGGGGCATCATCAATTGGCGCATTCTACGATGGCGATCGCCACTTAAGGCAATGACGGATTGCGGTCCTAAAAAGGGTTCAAATAAATCATTCAGTTCCCCAGGTGTATCAAACAGCTTGGCTTCATCCTGGGTCAGCAGCAGTTGCAAATCTTGGGGATGACTCAGAAACACCATGGGTTTCATATTCTGTGCCACTCTGACGGTAAAGCAATCTCCATAGGCTTGGGCATAGCGATCCATCAAGGAGAATGGATTCAGAATCCAATGGGCCATTTGCAAAAGTGCTGGGGTTTTGGGACCTGGAGGAAGGGGCATGGTCAAGTTCCTCTGATGATGTGACTGGGGAATGTTCCTGTTCCATTATCCGCGCTTCTGCCCCCCTAAGTCTGGTCCCCCCCTAAGTCTGGAGCGGTTTTGCAGCCTTGGTATCAGTCCTGGCTGCCCCGCACGAGGATCACGGTACAGTTGCATTGACGGGCGATCGCTTCTGGAATATTGCCTTTCATCACCTGTTGCAGCAGTCCTTCTCGGGTCGCTCCCAGGATAATCACATCGCATTGATCTTTTTCTGCCAAATCCACGATCGCATCCGGCACGGAAGTAGAACAGAGGGCGGTTGCTTCCACACTGGCACTGACTCGATTTTTTAAGGCGAGTACCGCTTCTTCTAGCAGGATGACCTTCACTTCTGTTTCTTGGGGAGAACTGACGTAACAGAGGCGAACTTGGGGGCGCACGGCGGGATGGTCTGCTAATTTCAGAAAGGCGGGTAAGAGCCGCAGGGCATGGCGAGAATTGGGCCCCCCTGCCATGGGTAACAACCAGCGATCGAAGCTCATGTCGCCGGATGTTGAGGGTTGGGTCGCCATTTTGACGAGAACAACATCACAGGTTGCCTGCCGAATCATTGTATCCACCACACTGCCAAAGACACGACCCGGCGTATGATTGACTCCATTCCAGCCCATGAGCAATAGGTCAATGCGCCGTTCTTCCAGCGTTTCTAAAATAGCGTGGGAAATATCATGACTGACGCGAATTTGGGTATGAATTGGGATATCCCACTGCTGTCGTAATTTATTGGTTAACTTGAGTAATTTCCGACTCATAACGGTTGACACATCGGTTTCCGCAGGCGATCGTAACCGACTCACACTAATCACCTGCAAGCATTCCAATTCATAGCGTTGGGCTTGGGCAATAGCGGCGGCCATCTGCATCAAGGGCATGGCAGTTTTAGGGTTGGCGATCGTCA
>JAYKGX010000299.1:0-5335 GCA_035285565.1 Synechococcales cyanobacterium | reverse complement strand
GCCATATTCTAATCCCCCTCCGGCGGTTGCTTCTCGTAAAAAGAAAGCTCAACTTGCCGATAGGATTGAGTTCTCACGGGTCAAGGCTTTTCATTTCTGAGAAATATACTTTTCTGCACCACTAAGGATACGAATGATGTGTTAGTTGGTCATGGAGGTGCTAATACAATCATTGGTGGTAAAGGGAACGATACGTTGAAGGGGTTAGCCGGAGGCGATACTTATCGCTATAATCTTGGCGATGGGAATGATACCCTTACTGAGGATAGTGATGATGATGTCACTGACCAACTCATTTTTTCAGGAACAGGGTTGACCTCTACCAATGTCATTGCCAAACGAGTTGCTGGGACGAATGACTTATTCTTGAGTTTCAACGGTATCATCGGTTCTGTGTTAGTGACAGGACAGTTTGAGAATTATTGGGATCCTTATTTTGGGATTGAGAGTATCACCTTTTCTGATGGAGTTGTGTGGGATGAAAACAAAATCTGGAATGCCTATCTCACCTTGGCAGAAGATACGAATGATGTGTTAGTTGGTCATGGAGGTGCTAATACAATCATTGGTGGTAAAGGGAACGATACTCTCACTGGTGGAGGTGGAGTTGATTCCTTCATCTTTGCCACGATTACCGACTTCACCACAGCAAATCTAGGGATCGATCGCATCACAGACTTCACCCTCAACAGCGACAAAATCGTCCTCGGCAAAATCACCTTCGCCGTCCTCACCAGTCCTGCCGATAGTGCCCTCAGCGCTAGCGAATTTGCCACCATCAACGAAACCACAAACGGTGCCACGATCGCCGGAGCGAGTACTGCCTCCATCGTCTTCAACCGCGCCAATGGCAGCCTTTTCTACAACCCGGACGGTGCCACTGCGGGTCTAACAGGTGGAGGACAATTTGCGACACTGACCGGAGTAACCGGCCTCTCCGCCAGCGATTTTCTCCTCCGCGCCTAATCGTCACACTCCCGATCGCCCTCTATCCCCAGGAACAAAACCCATGAAAACTCGCCTCCTGAAAAATACGATCGCCAGCCTCACGGTTTTCACTGCGATCGCCCTTCTAGCCCTCCCCAGCCTCGCGGGCATTCAATACACCAGCAAAGACAGCAACCTCACCGTCCAATACGGCAGCAAATGCTCCACCACCAAACCCAGCGGCACCTACCGCGTCCGCAACGGAGTCACCGGAAACCTCACCGCTCTGGACTGCTCTGGCATAGGTGGCGACATTGCCGATCACAAATTCGAGGATACTTCCGGCAAAGAACGCTGCTACGGTCAAATGCGGCAGGTTTGGTCACGCAAAGTCTTCACCATCTGGACGATCGAAGGAGCCATCCCCGGCCACCCCTGTTCCCAAGCAGGCAAAACCTTCACCTTCGAAATGGACAGCGGCAAACAGATTTAGGCAAATTTTGGCATAGCAAAGGACTTATTCCATAACGTGGTCAAAGAGGCTCTCATGGCAGAGGGCTGGCAGATCACCCACGATCCCTTCCCTAGGGAATTTGCTTTTCCAGTAATGCGACCCAAACTCGACGGGCATTGACCGAAATCGGATTGTAATAAAACTTGATCATTCAGTCTTCTCCTTCAAGTGTGGCGAGGTCGCAGACACTAAGCAGACGTGGAGGCTAAGCAGCGATCGATCGTAGCAACCACAGATTGTCCCAGGGTGGCAAAATCATAGCCCCCTTCCAGTCCAAACAGGATGCGGGGGGTAATCTGGAGGCAATAGTCGGTGAAGACCCCATAATCCCTAGGTTGCAGCGCCACATTAGAAAGGGGATCGGCATCATTGGCATCATACCCTGCGCTGACGATCAGTAAATCCGGCTGGAAGGCTTGCAGAAATGGAATAATTTGCTCTTCAAACGCATCCTGGTAGGCCGCTATCGTACTGCCCGCAGACATCGGAATATTCAGCACTGTATTGTGGAGTCCCCGTTCAGTAGCGCGTCCGGTACCGGGATAGTGGGGAAATTCATGCAGGGAACAGTAGGCCATTTGGGCATGGTCTTTAACGATCGCCTGGGTGCCATTGCCGTGATGCACATCCCAATCGAGAATCGCCACCCGATCGCAGCCGGATTGCAAGGCATGGTGAGCCGCGATCGCCGCATTGCTGAAAATACAAAATCCCATACCCTGGTTGACTAGAGCATGGTGCCCCGGTGGTCGTGCTAAGACAAACGCAGGTTGCTGAGCTTGCAAAACGTGATCGACCCCATCCAGCCAAGCATTGACCGCCAGCAAGGCAATGTCGTAACTAGCCGGACCTACGGGGGTATCTGCATCCACCCGACCGCCCCCTGCTTGACACAGGGCTTCCACACTCTGCACATAGTGGGGATCATGAATTTGGGTAATCCAGGGTAGCGGCGATCGATCGCTCACAGGAGTTGGTTCCCGCCAATCTAACTGATCTGCCCAAGGGGCGGCTTGCAAGGCATTCTGAATGGCGGTTAAACGTTCCGGCTTCTCCGGATGGAACGCTCCTGTTTTATGCAGCAGAAAATCCTTAGAGTAGATGACTAAAACCATAGAAGATCGATCGCTCCTTGCATACCCCATTTAATTGCTGGATACCCAACCTCTTTCTGAAGGATAGCGATTTTTGCAAAAGAGCAACCCATTTCTTCCTGGAAATTTCATCTGGTCTGCATAAAGCTTGAACCTGCAGCGTGTCTTATTCCATGGGTAGCATGTAAATATTTTTTACGCATACATCTGCTACCTCTACCCCGTCGTATTCTGAATACCATTAGGAGACTTTGCTCTATGCGTAATACCCCATCCTCTGAATCGGATCTGAAGATCTTGTTGGTGTTCGTGACAATTATTACTGTACTGCTATCGGCTACGGCGCTTGGCTCGGCGGTGAATTTGACGACTCGTGAAAGTACTGCATTTACCCATAGTCTGCTGAACTTTCGCTAACCATCCACTGCCAACCATGCCCTGCTAAAAATCTAGCTGACGCTAGGACTGTCGTTGCTCCCTCAGGGTGACGACAGGAAGGGCTTTGTCCACTTGCGGGTGAGATCCAGCAACGGTTTCTCCAGTAAAGTGTAGCACAAAATACTAATTGGTAGGGCGATCGCAGTCATCAACAGAGGCGCGATCGCAGGCTGCATTAGGAACGGTGATTTGAGTTTGACTAATAACGTCCCCAAAACAGACAAAATCGGCGCATGAATCAGGTAAACGGAATAGGAGGAATTGCCCAGATAGAGTAAACTGCGATCGAAGATTGCCGAAAGCGATCGCCCTGGTTGACCGGATGCCCCTAAAGCGGGGGATGGAGTAGGTTTATTGAGATCGATCGCCACAGCCCCCCAGAGAATCAGCGCAAAGGGAATTCCGAATACAAACACGCGCAATAAATTATCATGGGCTTCCAAAATGGGGCTTTGCTGGAAAAACACCAGACTGGATAGGGTGAGTAAGCCTAACCCTAAGTAAAGAAAAGCAGGATACCGTAATTGAGGTCGTTTGAGAACTAAAAAAGCGATCGCACAGCCTAATAAAAATTCTAAGTTCAGCGGACGCAGAATAAAATCTAGCAGAAATAGTTGTTTGGTTAAAGGCTGTAGAAATCCAGCGACATTGAGTAAAATTGCACTAATCCAAACCGCAAATGCTGGCAACATGATGCGTGTTGGAAATGTAATTAAAAGTGCGAATATTAAGTAGAAAAAGATTTCATGACTTAAAGTCCAACTTGCCGTCAGAATTAAATTTCCGGATTGCGGCCAGAGCAGCAAAGACTGCAATAAGTATCCCAGGTTCAACCCTGCATCATCAGAAAATCCTGGTAAAACTTGTTGCACTAATACAAGGGCGATCGCAATCACCCAATAAATCGGATAAATCCGAATCGCTCGTTTAATCAGAAAGGGCTTGAGCTGCTTGGGTTTCCCTAGATCGCGATGGTGCGCATAAAAAATAATCAGACCACTTAAAACAAAAAAGAAATCCACCCCAATCCAACCTAACAAAAATGGGTTCCCTGGGTAGGCTTGTCCTAGTTTATTTTGTAGCTCAAAGGAGAGGTGATACCCAAACACGGCTAAGGCAGCCAATCCTCGGAAAATTTGAATCAGGTTGAGGGTTTTGCGATCGGATTTTGTCTGCACTGGGATTTCCGGATAGCGCGAAAGGACTTGCATAGGTGACTGATTCTAGAAAGGCTCTCTCTGGTTCTAACGTTAATTCGAGAACCCCGACAAGCCTTCTACGTCCAAGTTTCAGAAAAATCCCTCTGAAGATTGAATCACTCGATCGGTATTATTCTACCTTCAGCCTAAGTCGTGGGAGATATGACCTCTATCAACCGGATTCCGCGAATGGAATAATCCAGCAATTGCATGGGATGCAGCACCGGAACGAATTTGTCTTGTAGGGCTAAATGTTTAGAAATCTGAACATAACAGCCAATATTAGCAGAAGCAATCACACTGGCTCCGGTAGCAGTCAGATTCTGCACCTTTTGTTTACCCAATTCGGCTGCCGTTTCCGGTTGCAAAATGTTATAGACCCCCGCACTGCCGCAACAGAGGGCTGCATCCAACGGTTCCCGCAACGTCACTCCCGGAATTTGTCGCAAAAGCTGGCGCGGTTGTACTGAGATTTTTTGTCCATGCAACATATGACAGGCATCTTGGTAGACCATGGTTAAGGGTTCATCTTGCAACGGCGAGAGCGGTGCCGTTAGCCCCACCGTTGCCAGAAATTCCTGCACATCCCGCACTTGATGGGCAAAGACCTTAGCCTTCTCGGCATACACCGGATCATCTTGGAGAATGTGACCATATTCCTTCAGTGTGTGACCACAACCGGAGGCATTGACGAGGATATAGTCCACGCCCGTCTGTTCAAATACATCAATCATTTGGCGGGCTAGGGTTTGTGTCTGACTTTCCTCACCCTGGTGATGGGAGAGTGCGCCACAGCAGCCTTGTGTTTTGGGAATGACTATTTCACAGCCGTTTGCCGTGAGAACCCTGACCGTTGCCTCATTCACCTCGGGATTGAAGAGCCGCTGCACACAGCCTAATAACAGCCCCACTCGATAACGTTTTTCCCCCTGGGCGGCAATGAACTCCGCTAAATTATCTTGAAAAGACTGGGGGGATAAGGGCGTGAGCAAACTTTCCATCGCGGCAATTTGGGGCGCAATCTGGGGCAAGATTTTGAGCGATCGCACCCATTTTTGCAAACCTGTTTTCTGATACCAAGCAACTGGGCGCATGAGCACCCGCAAGCGATCGGGGTAGGGGAAGAGGTTGAAAATTAACTGTCGTAAGACTTTTTCGGGCAG
>JAYKGX010000298.1:0-11515 GCA_035285565.1 Synechococcales cyanobacterium | reverse complement strand
ACGGAACGCACCTATCACTATGTTCTGGAGAATGACATTGAGCGATCGCACACAGACTTCCAAGCCACAGTCCTTGATCCTGAAATCAAAACTCGTCTGTTGCAAGCGATCCTGACCGAAGAGCGTGATAGTCAAGCGATTCAAGATTGCCCTGGGTTTGCCATTACCTTTGACACGGTGTCTGAAACAGGCGATCGGGTGGGGATGAGTTTGAAAGCGCTGTTTGTCCCGGAAAGGCTGATTGCCGCCCAGCATCTCCCAGGAGAATTACCGATCCCAATTGCAGCAGAAGTTGCAGTCAATGAAGACCTGATTCAAGGGTTTTATCTGCGGGATGAAGGCTATTACGAAGCCGGGGCGATCGCAGGACGCTTTACCTACCATGCCATTCGCCAGACTTTGGAAATGACGACCTTCTATCGGCGATCGGTGGCGGTGGATCAGATGCGCTTTATCTCTCCGGACCTGCGATTGCGGACGATCGTCACCTATCAGCGCCCGGACGGGGTAGAATCGCCTTCGGTCATTAGTTTGGTCGGATTTGGCATGGAGCAGCGGGTGGGATGAAGGAACTACAGGTAGCGAGCAAACTGGGAACCATGAAACGGCGGCAATTTCTCAGCAGCTTGGGGGCGATCGGACTTGGAAGTCTGGCGATCGGGCTAGGGGGCTGTCAAGCCAAATCGGCAACCCTGCGGATACGGTTTCTGCAAGGTTCCCTGCCCAAGCGTTACTGGGGTGCCTTGGAGAAACAGCTTGATCCGAATCAGACGACCCATTTTGATCTCAGTGCGATCGGGCAACTGCAGGAGCTATTTGATCTATTGCAACAATGGAAATTGCAAGCGGAGGGACGATTGAAGCTCAAACCCCCGCTGATTCCGTTCTGGGGTACCGATCATAGCCAAATTCCTGATCTGGTGGGGCTGAGTGACTTCTGGCTGAATCCAGCAATCCGCCAAAAGCTACTTCAACCGGTGGATGAAAAACAAATCCAGCATTGGAATGCCTTACCTCCTGCGTTTCAAACGGTTGTGCGGCGCAACGATCGCGGTGTGATTGATCCCCAGGGCAAGGTCTATGGCATTCCCTACCGATGGGGCAGTACGGTCATCGTCTATCGTCAGGATATTTTGCAGCGGCAAGGTCTGAAACCGCCAACTGACTGGGCAGATCTCTGGCGATCGGATTTACAAGGTCGCATCTCGTTACTCAACCAACCCCGCGAAGTCATCGGACTCACCCTCAAAAAACTAGGACAATCCTACAACCGCGATCGCCTCACCGATCTACCCACCCTGGAAACTGAGCTACAACAATTGCACCGCCAAGCCAAGTTTTATAGTTCTGCCAATTATCTCCAGCCATTGATTTTGGGAGAAACCTGGGTGGCTGTGGGGTGGTCGAGTGATGTCTTGCCCCTGCTGGATCAGCAACCCAATTTAGCTGCGATCGTGCCCCCCTCTGGGACTGCCCTCTGGATGGATCTGTGGGTACGTCCTGCTGGCAGTTCTGGCAATCTGACTCCCATGATGGCGCAATGGCTAGACTATTGGTTGAAACCGGAAATAGCAGCGCAATATTCCCTCCTGGCAGATGCAGCTTCTCCCCAACTGGCAGGGCGCGATCGCAGCCAACTCGCACCCGACTTGCAAACCAAACTTGACCAACAACCGATTCTGTTGCCTACCCCAGAAACGGTGCAACGCAGTGAATTTATCACTCCCTTACCAGAGTCAGCGATCTCCGCCTACCGGGATCTGTGGAAAAAAGTCCGGCAAGGGTGAGTGAATTCTGACTCCTTAGGGTGGAGGATTGGATGGGAGAGATTTCAGTTCTTCCGGTAGTGGTTCAGGTTTGAGCGTGGGTGGCACTTCTGGCTGAACTTGCAGGGCTGCAGGGGGTTTTGGCTGGCGTTGGCGTTGAATTTCTTGCTCTAGTTGTTGCCGCCCTTCCAGGAAAAAACGCTCCGAAGCGCGAGGATAGAACAGATCCCCAGCAAGGCGACTCAAATTGGTAAAGTCATGGGCCTGAGCTGCTGAAGGGAATAGGGCGATCGACCCCCAACCCACCATTGAGACTGCCAGACCGAGCTGGCTCAGATGGCTGATCATTTTTTGCAGCGTGACCTGAGGGTGCGGTTTGACCTGAGAATGACTTGCCATTGCGCCTCCTAGACTGACAGAAATCAGTCCTTCTGGAAATTCGAGGATTCCATTCGCTTCCATTCTAGCTTTAGCAATGGGGCAATCGCCTCTCTCTCTAGCCCGACCTCACTGCGGAAACCCCACCTAACGCTTTCCAGGAATCAGTCCTTCCAGAAATCCGTCACATCACAATCCATTTCCGCCAGCATTTGACGAAGCAACGGCATACTCAACCCAATCACATTGGTATGACAGCCCTCAATTTTTTCCACAAAGACGCTGCCCTTTCCCTCCAAGGCAAAACAGCCCGCACAGAGTAGCGGTTCTCCCGTAGCAACATAGGCTTCTATTTGGCGATCGCTCACTTCGGCAAAAAAGACCCGCGTCACCTGGCAACGCACAATTTCCCACGCAGGGTGTAGCTCCCCAGTGGAGGTGGTATAGCCATCACAAAGGGCATGACCGGTAAACAATTCCCCCACCTGACCCCGCATTTGTTTCCACCGGGCGATCGCATCAGCAACACCGTCTGGTTTGCCATAGATTTCACCCTGCAGTGCCAGCACAGAATCACAACCCAGCATCACCCCAGGCTGGGCACTAAAAAAGCCTCCCGGAGCCGAACCCCGTTGATGCCAGAGTTTCTGCAAACTAGCTCGCAATTTCTGCACAGCCAACGCCTGCACCAAAACTGCCGGATCCCGAAGCTGGATTGAATCTTCATCAAAAGCGCTAGGGAACACAAACGGATCGATCCCTGCCAATTGCAACAGCCGCCGCCGCGCCGGAGAAGCCGAAGCCAACACAAACGGAATTGCCATACCCCTTTCCCTACCCAAAAATCAGCCGCAAAAAATCCTATCCATTATCGTACAGACGGCGATTCATCGCGTCTCCAGAAGCCGCCCTGCCGAAAATAGATCGCCCCCAAATTTTGCCCATCAGCGATCGCGACTACAATACGATTGATCGTTTTTTGCCGAGGCGATCGGGGAGACATGATTCATCACCTCTCTACGGAATGGTTGGCGGATGACCGATGAATGGCAATGGGGCGATCGCGACTATATTAATTGACTTAATTGACGATGAATGATTGGACTGATTTTTCCAACAGATCAGCCATCACAGACCAACGAACTTCTGGGGTGGAGGCGTTTAACGTAAATAACCGACCCCGACTGACCACCGCACTGACTAAATTATGCCGCTGCGAGCCATCCTTCAATGTCACTAAATATTCCAACTCGTAGAACAGTTTGTCCCCAACCTGCCGCTCCTCCGCCTTCACCAAATCAGCCTGCCGACCCGACCCTTCCGGCGCGATCGCAGTTTTGCCAAGCTGGTAGCCCACTTCCGTCGGACTCCCCAAATCCTGCAGCGTTTTGCGACCGGGCAGCGGGTTGATCACTACACTCATATTCTCAGTCTGCTCAATGATGTCGTGTAAGACTACATCTGGACCATTAGTAACTTTGACCTGCACCCAACCATTGGGGTAGAGAAAGCGATAGCCATCCAAACTATCGGAAAATCCATTCAAACCTGCTAGCCCAACCGAGCAACCTTGAAATGTCAGACTAACCACTAACAATAGGACAAGGGCAAATCGCCGAGACAGGAATTTCCAAACAGGAGCCAAGATAGATTGAATCTGCATAGCGATCGGAGTTCAAATGCCCTAAGGAATCACCTAAGGGATCATAGGTATACGGAGTCTATTCTCCCATCTCTACGTTCAAAACGTGAGAACTAGCCAGAAGACCTTGATACTCCCCCGCCGCCGCGCCTTGTGTTGCTAAAGACTTGGGATTCTAGGAGAGACGCTGGAGGGAGACAAAGATTTTCAGCCAGCCGATCCTGATTCCGGTAGAATGCTGCTGGAAGTTGCAGAAGTCTGCCTGTATTTAGAGGTAGAAATGCCGTTATTTTGCCCATGCTAGAAACCAGAGTGACTTGCCTTCGTCGAACCATAGAACCCAGTGAAAGAATACCGAGGCACTATGCCGAGTGAAGTGTTAAATCACGCTGATACGCTGGTAAACCCCTACCTCTGTGAGATTTCAGTTTCGTGAGTGTAATGCAGTTGAATCCATCCTCCGCTTCTTCTTCGCCTCCAATTCTGGAAAGTCTGCGCGACTTCCCCGTTGCAGATGGTCTTTGCCCACGCCGCCCCCGGATGCAGCTTGATCTCCTCTTGCTAGCGATCGAAGCTTTAGATTTAAGTGGATCCGAAGCAATTTTGGTCATGGCGCGGGAGCTAGAGTTACAATCCATCATTCCCGATCGCGTCAATTTGTGGCGGTTGCGCAGTACCAATTCCCTCCGGCGGTCTTCCCAACGTCAGCCTATGACCTTAGTGGAAGCGAAGGCCCTGACCGTGATTCTTTGCTACCTAGCTAGACGATTAACGGTGGTCGTACGGCAACTGCTATTGAGCTATCACAAGTTGCTAGAAGAGCAAAAACCCCCCACAGAAGACTTCTACTTGGCAACCTATTTACAACGCTTTCGGTCTCATTTCCGAGCTAGGATGAACCCACGACGGGCAGCCGCCATCGGCTACGAATCTGACGAACAGTTGAACCAACTTGGCATGGGCTTATTAGAGCAGATCCTCTTTTGCACTGGTACCTCGGGAATGCAGCGGTTGTGGACGAGTTTGTTTGATGGAGAAGTGGCATGACAACGATTCAACGCCAATACAGTTTGCCGAACTGTACGCTGATTTTGGAAGGCTTTGGCGACATGGCCAACTTCAACCCCACGGATTTACGTCCGGTAATGGCGCTGCTGTTGAGTGCAGAATGCCATTTGGAGGGAATGCAAAAGCCGCTTGCAGGCGGGCGAGAATTTTTTGAGAGCTTGGTGACAGCCGTTAGCCTCTATGCCCAGGAACGCATGAGTGGGATCCATCTGCCCAGTCATGTCTACAGCGATAAGCCCAGCATGGTGCGCCTCCAACAACTGGGCCCCGATCGCCATGAACTCAGCTATCAAGCAGTTACCCCAGAGGGTGGCGCGGCACCTGCACCCCAGGTCGTGAAACTCAGTTCCGTCCAACTGTTTGATCTGGTGGAAGCCATTGATCAGTTTATTGCGGATACACAAACCTTGCCTTTTTGGTCCTTGAACCTGGCTCCCGTCTCTCGCAAATATGCACCCCACCCGCCGCTGGTCAAACAAACGGTGCCAGCAATGATGGGATTGTCTACCCTAGCGATCGCCGGGGGAGCCTTATTGATGCTGCCCACGGCTGAAGTGGAGCCGCCAGAGCTACGGGTGACTGCGGCCCAAACCTCTGAATCCTCCAGTGCAAGTCCTTCTCCCAATGCCAGCCCCACAGATCCTAATCTGGCAGAATTAGAGACCGCCTTAAAACAAGTTCCACCGATTAGCGATCCCGCAGAAATTGAAAAATTAGGTCAGGATCTTCAGGGACTCCTGACGGATAAACGGATAGCTGGGACCACCATTCCAGAAGATCTGGTCTATCGCGTCAGCGTGGGCAAAGATGGCAAGATTCTCGGGTATCGCCATGAAAGTGAAGCGGCCCGGTTAGGAATCGATCGCACTCCCTTACCGCAACTCCGATTCATTCCTGTAGAAGGTCAACCCAAGGCAGAAGGATTAGCAGATTATCGGGTTACCTTCAAACCGGATGGGGCGATCGCGGTAGAACCTTGGAGCACTGACATCGCCGCCAGCCCTAGCCCGGAAGCCAGTCCTTCTCCTAGCCCGGAACCCAGCCCTAGCCCTTCTCCAGAAGCCAGTCCGAGTCCCGAAGCGAGTCCTTCTCCTAGTCCGGAAGCCAGCCCTAGTCCCGAAGCGAGTCCCAGTCCTGCTACAGGCACTGCCAGTGAAATTTTGGCGGGATCAACCCTGGAAGCGATCCAACCCAAGCTCCGCCGTGAAATCATCGATGCTTGGAAAGACACCGCCATCACCTACAACGAAGATCTGCGCTTCCGAGTGCGGGTGAATCCGGATGGTAAAGTGCTGGATTACGAAGCAGATAACCAGGCTGCCAACCGCTATGGCGATCAAGTTCCTTTACCAAAATTGGGGAAAGTCGCCGATCCCAATAGCAAACCCACGGAATCCTTTGCCACCTTTAAAGTTGTTTTCCGACCAAACGGTGTGGTAGAGGTCAGCCCCTGGCATGGCTATAACTGAGGATTTGGTCTGAGGCGTTGATCTGAGGCTTTGATCTGGCGTTGGGTCTCCTATAGCGGCTTGTTCCACTCACCTGGGTGCTGATCACCTGTGTGCTGAACTTTGCAGCAGAAATGGAAGAGGTGCGGTACTATACAGAGAAGTTTCTTGACCAGTGCGATCGCGCCTGCGATGGAGTCAAGCGTGATGGGGCGATCGTCCTTTTTCCAGTCGTCCTGCCAGCGTCGAAGCTTCCTTTGATGAGCGGTCTGCAACCATTTATCAGAAAAAACCGCTCAGAGATCCAAGAACCTCAAAGATATTCATGGAGCAATCTTCCCTACCAACAGAGGTGATTCTACAAGCGTCTCAAAAGACGTTGGGCAAACACTATCTGGATGGGTCGCCTCAGCCCGGTGCTTACTTGGATTTGCAGGGGCAGACTTATGCAGTTTTAGAACGGCGACATCGCTATCAATTTAAAGCCGGACGCTATTATCTGCACCAAATTGCCCTCTATGTGCAAACCGCCGATCGCCCCGCAGAACAGAGTTTCGTCGCGGGGCATTGGGTGATTGGGGATGCTAACTGTCGTTACAATGCGCGATCGGAACTGATCCGTTGTGCCGTCAATCCCCAGGGACCTTGTGCCGGTTGCTTACATTTTGCGCCACCTTCTTAAAAAACTTGACTTTCTGCCTCCTTGCCCCACAGCTTACATTAAGGTTTCTTAACGTGTTATGGTGTCCTGTGGCTTGCGCGAGCAGGTCAATTTTTGCGCGTTTCGTTAAATCTCTTGGAATCGCCGTTCATTTTTTCGGAGTAGCTAATGACCGCAACTGTCCCTTCCCATCATGGCTCACCTCGTGCATCGCAGCCCTTGGGTGCTGATTTTAAACTTCGTGATATTCTCAAAGCCATTCCCAAAGACCTATTTGAAAAAAATCCTCGCAAAGCCTGGACTCAAGTGATTACCAATGTTTCCCTTGTGGTGCTGGGTTATGCAGCTTTGGCAGTGGCTCCCTGGTACTTGTTACCGTTGCTTTGGGTTTTTCAGGGAACGGCACTGACCGGATTTTTTGTGATTGGGCATGATTGCGGTCATCGCTCTTTTTCTAAGCGGAAGTGGGTCAACAATTGGTTGGGGCACCTAGTGTTTCTGCCATTAGTCTATCCCTTCCATAGTTGGCGCTTATTGCACGACAAGCACCATAACCATACCAACAAAATGGATGTGGATAATGCTTGGCAGCCCTTCCGTCCAGAAGTCTACGAGAGTTTTGGAGTTGTGCGGCGGGTTGGCTATGAGTTGATGCGGGGTAAGCTGTGGTGGATGGGTTCAATTCTGCATTGGGCGTTGATCCACTTTGATCTGGATAATTATCACGATCGCGATCGCGCTAAGGCTAATTTTTCCAACTGGTTTGTCATCATCGGTGGCGCAATTGGTCTCTCATTGCTCGCTTATTTCACCAGTCCCTGGGGTGTGGTCAAATTCTGGTTAATGCCCTGGATGGTCTACCATTTCTGGATGAGTACCTTCACGATCGTTCACCATACCCTCCCAGAAATTGCCTTCCGCGAGCCGGAAGACTGGAATGAGGCAGAAGCCCAATTGTTTGGCACAGTACATTGTGAATACCCAGCTTGGGTTGAGTTTCTCTGCCATCACATTAACGTTCACATTCCCCACCACCTATCTGTGGGCATTCCATCCTACAACCTACGGGCTGCCCATCATTGCTTGAAGGAAGTTTGGGGCGATCGCTTGGTTGAGCGCGAGTTCAACTGGGCTTTGATGAAAGAAATCACAGACAAATGTCATCTCTACCATCCAGAGCGGAGCTATCAGACCTTCAGCGAATATAAGGGGCAGGGTTCCTAGTCCATTCATTCATTACTTCCAGTCGATTGTTCTGCGTAACCATCTCCGGGTTACGCTTTTTTTATAGGAAAGGAAATAATTGTCAGCATCTCAGCAGACTCAACGGTGAGTGGAATCTTGAGCTGATCGGCAGCCTGACGTGCGATCGCTAAATCTAAACCCTCACGATCCACATCGATGACTCGTTCAATCACCTGTTGCCAAGGATGGGTGAGAATATCCAACGTTTCTGACAAGGGCAGAGGGCAACTGTGGGAATGGCGAAGCAACAGGAGATCCTCCGCTAAAGGACAGAGTTCTAGCACCAGTTGAGACCCCTTGGGGGCGGCGATCGCGGTGTAGGAAAACAGGTTATAGAGCAATTGGTAGAGCCAGCGCTGATTCAAAGCAACTGGCAGTAGTCTGCTGGCAGTATTGGGGCGTTGGGGAGTCACGCGATCGTAAAACCGAATTTGATGGGCGCGCCCAACACTGCTCTGGACTTGGATGACTACGTGATGACAGAAGCGGATGAGATCAAAAGTCTGCGCCTCCTCAGCCTTTTCTTCAGCAGCCATTTCAGCGTTCCCAGCGACCTGCCATTCCATTTCATCAACCGCAGGCGCATCCCAGGTGCGATCGCCCCAAGCCTGATCAAGCTGGCAGAATTCTCCAAAACGATCGCCCATCTGTTGAGCGAGAAGCTCTAGGGTCTGTAACTGTTGTTCCCGTTCTACGATCGTCCAATGATCTTCACTGCCCCGCAGTTGGGCAATTTGGCTAACCAAGCTTGTGAGTTGGGCTTGCAGGGTTGTCTGGGTCGTCAGCCGCCACTGTTGTTGTAAATTTTGTAATTTACGATCGCGGATCCAACCTTTAATCAGCATCATGTGTCCCTGTTGCCAAGGGTGCAGAGTTGGATTGCGGCGATGAATTTCCTGTTGGAGGCGAATATTTTGTTCCGTCAGCCGTTGTTGCAAATTGCTCAGTTGTAGGTGATGGTCCACCCGCGCTAGCACTTCTTCCACCTGAAACGGTTTGGTAATGTAATCAACCGCCCCGCAGCGAAACGCCCGAACCTTATCCCCCGCATCATCCCTAGCACTGATAAAGATGACCGGAATCGGCTGAGTGACCGGATTCACCTTCAACTGACGACACACTTCATAACCATCCATTCCAGGCATTTTACTATCCAGGAGGATGAGATCCGGCACGATCGTCACCACCGTTTCCAGAGCCAGAAACCCACTGATCGCCGTGGAAACTTCGTAGCCCTGCCGACTGAGGGTAATCATCAACAGGCGCAGGTTCTCCGGCGTATCATCCACAATCAGAATCGTTCCCTTTTTAATCCTAGCCAGTTGAAACCCAAGGATCCGATAGATTTTTTGCTCAATTTCCCCCAGTTGCAACCGATATTTGGGACCCTGGGGGCTGATGGTTTGGTGGGTGAGCACCAGTTGTTCCAAGCTGATCATTATCTCATGACGAACCCCCGCTTCTGGATACAGCTCTTCCAAGAGCAGCATGAGATCCTCACAAACGGTGGGAGGAATCGGCTCAGTAGGGTTTGCTAGCCAATGCAGGCGATCGAGATTTTGCCTGAGAAGCTTGCGGATATAGTAAGCTGTGACGGGGTAGAGCAAGGGTGAAGCAGTTGCTAATGGCAGAGGAGAATTAGAGGGAGTCATTTTGAAGGCAAGCAGAGGCGAAAGCAGCCGTTAGCCTTCTAGATTAGCGAAGAAATATGCAAATTTTAGGGAATAGATAAAAGACTCATTCAAGTTGCCCGCTCAATCATCTTGTCGATTTACCTGGGCTATTTTCTAGTTGTTTGTAATAAGTTGCTTGTTGTCAATTAGTTTTGTGATTAGTCATGTTTTGATCCGCCCATTCTTGCAAAGTTTCCGTTAAATTACGGGTCGTCAATCAGTTTTACAGTTAGCCATGTCTTTATCAGCTCATTCCTTAAAAGTGATTACCATCCCACCGCGATCGGGGGAATCTCCCCAGGGCAATATTGTGGTAATGCATGGCTGGGGAGCCAATGCCGAAGATGCCGCTTACTTTACCCAAATGCTGAACCTCCCGGAGATGCAAATTCTGCTGCCAGAAGCGCCCTTTCCCCACCCCATGAACCCAGTGAGCGGTCGCATGTGGTACGGCTTTCCGCCGGATTTTGATTTTTCAGCCCAGTGGAGTCATTTACCCGATTTACAAGCAAGTCGCAAACTGTTGCTCGCTTGGCTCAGTCAATTACCAGAAACGACTGGAATTCCGCTAGAACGAACGATTTTAGGCGGTTTTTCCCAAGGCGGTGCCATGACTCTGGAAGTGGGATTTGAGTTGCCTTTGGCGGGATTGATGGTGCTCAGTGGCTATCGGCATGGGGCGATCGCCGCTTCCCCCACCCAAACAACCCCAATGGTGTTAATGGTTCATGGGGGAGCGGATCCAATTGTCCCCATAACTGCTGCCCAGGAAACCGCCACCACCTTGAAACAGGCTGGAGTCCCCCTGCGCTACGAAGAATTTGAAGACATGGGTCACGAAGTTTCAATGACCGTCCTCAACCGCATGGAGCAGTTTGTGGGCGATCGGCTTGGGGGATAGGGGCATGGTTACTTCCTTGCTCGCCACGCCTCAGGCTTGATCCACCCTTTCACCTAATCCATCCTTTCAACTGTGGCAATCCCCTAGAGGTCTGTGCGATCGCTCCTGTCGAGGCAACCGATGAAATTGGGTTGTCCTTTTTGGCAAGTTTGATTTCTTTCGCCAAAATCTAGGGCATCCTAGAGAGCGTTATCCCCCCTAACGAGACCCACCCGACTGGGTTGGAGACTGCCGTGTTTGATCAACAGACCCTTCTAATTACGGGTGGCACTGGATCCTTTGGTAAGCATTGTGTCCGCACCCTTTTGCAACGTTATCAGCCCAAAAAAGTCATCATTTATTCCCGCGATGAACTAAAACAGTACGAAATGGCGCAGGAATTTGATAGTCCCGTGATGCGCTATTTTATCGGGGATGTGCGAGATGCCGATCGCCTCAAGCTCGCCCTGCGGGGTGTGGATTATGTGATTCATGCAGCAGCACTCAAACAGGTGCCAGCGGCGGAATATAACCCGATGGAATGTATTAAAACTAACATTCACGGGGCCAATCATGTCATTGATGCCGCCCTGGAAAATAACGTTAAAAAAGTCATCGCCCTCTCTACGGATAAGGCCGCCAGTCCGATTAATCTCTACGGGGCCACCAAGCTGGCTTCCGATAAGCTGTTTGTAGCCGCCAATAATATTGCAGGCGATCGTCAAACTCGCTTTTCGGTGGTGCGCTATGGCAA
>JAYKGX010000297.1:0-8947 GCA_035285565.1 Synechococcales cyanobacterium | reverse complement strand
CGATCGTCTTCGCTCAAGCATTGCGGTCTTAAACATTGCCGATCACCTCCAACTGGGGTTGAGATGATTCTGCACCAAACTGCATGGCATATAACTGGGCAAAGAGTCCCTGGCGTTGTAGCAGTTCTTCATGGCTTCCCACTTCCACCACCTGACCCTTGTCAAACACGGCAATTTGATCAGCGTTTTGAATCGTGGACAGTCGATGGGCAATCACTAACACGGTGCGATCCCGGCTGAGGTCATCAATAGCTTGCTGTACCAATCGTTCCGAGACCGTATCCAAGGCGCTGGTGGCTTCATCCAAAATCAAAATATCCGGATTGCGTAAGAGGGCGCGAGCGATCGCCAGCCGTTGCCGTTGTCCTCCAGAGAGCAGCACCCCCCGATCGCCAATCATCGTTTCAAAGCCTTGCGGTAACTTTTGAATAAATTCGTAGGCGTTGGCTCGTTTTGCTGCTTGGAGCACCGCTTCCTGGGTCACTTCTCCGCAGGCATAGGCAATGTTATTGAAAATCGTGTCGTTAAACAAAAAAGTATCCTGGCTAACAATCCCCATCTTACGGTGCAGCGATCGCAGCTCAAAATCCCGTAAATCGCGATCGTCAATCATCACTTGCCCTGCGATCGGATCATAAAAGCGCGTCAGCAGATCCGCCATGGTGGATTTTCCAGCGCCCGAAGAACCCACTAATGCTAGGGTTTGACCTTTAGGCAGGAAGAGATTGATATCTTGTAAAACAGAGTTGTTCTGACCAGGATAGGCAAAACTGACGGTGTTAAAGCGAATCCCTTGCTGTAATCCTTCATATTGCCAGCGATTGGGCTGGGGCATGATGGGCTTATTATCTCGCCGCAGCAGTTCTGCCACCACTTGTAAACTGGGCGTTGCATTGGCTAACGCGTTGCGGGCACTGTTTAACTGACTCACCACTGGGAGGAGCCGAAATAGGAGGAGCAAGTAACTCAGCAGCACCGTGGATGCCAGCGCCATTTGATAGGCGAACAGCATTTTACCCAACACTACTATCAGCAGTACGACCAAGATTCCCGCCATTTCGTTCACAGGGGCGACGATCGCAAAGTTCGCTTGGGATTGAAACTCGGCTCTTTCTCGTTGGGCAATCAGATGCTGAATCTTCTCAAATTCCGTCTGTTCATTACTGGTGGCTTTGATCAAACGAATGCCACTGAGAATTTCCAGCAGGCGAATGGAGTAGGCTTTCGAGTTTTCCGCCAAGGCAAAGCCGAATTGTTTTGCTCGCCGCACAAACCACTGATTGGAAAGGGCCACCAGTGCGAGTAACCCAGTGGAAATCAGGGTTAATTGCCAAGAAATTCCTAGCAGGAAACCGAGAAAAACCAGAATCGTAATGCTGTGGGTGCAAATCGAGACTAATGCTTTTAAGGCACTTGCGGTCTGAGCAATTTCGGTGCCGAGGCGATTAACCAGATCACCCACCTTGCTTTTGAGAAAGAAGTCTAAATCCACCTCCAAGAGCAGTTGTAAAGCTTCCTGGCGCATTCCATTGGTGAGGAGCCGCGAAAGATGACTCGTGGTGAGGGAATTGGCGTAACTGGCAGCATTTTTCAGTCCGATCGCCAACACAACCCCACCAAACACCGCGATCGCCGTTCCTCCCCCTTGTCCAGCATTTAGCCCTTCTAGAAACTTGGTCGCGATCGGGGGCAGCCCTTGCAATGCATTCCCTTGACCTAAAAAGCTAAGAATGATTGGCACAATCATTGCCGTGCTAATGCCATTGAAAAATGCGCCCGAAAACCCTAAGACAATGGTCAGTACGATCCACTTAGGATAACGGAATGCGTAGTTTAACAGCAGTCGTGTGGATGCGTTTACCATAGGAAGAAATCCAAAATAGTTACGAGCAAGTCATGCCTCATCAACCCATCATTTCATCAAATATCGATTCCCCTAAATCCCCTTATTAAGCGGGTCTTTAAACTGATTATGGCTCGTTTCCTACCTTATCAAGGGGGGCTAGGGGGGATCAGATCTCTAGCGTGAGTGGCTGGATTGGGTATCAGGGGTGCAAAAACGGGCTGGAGTTGTGCTGCCATGGCTTCTAAACTATAGTAGGTTTGACAGCGTTGGCGCGCTTGTTGACCTTTGATGACGGCTTCTTCCCAATTAGCGAAGATTCTGGCGATCGCTGCTGCAGTCTGATCCACTGAGTCTGGATCAACCAGGTAACCTGTTCCTCCCAAAATCTCAGGAATATCTCCTACCCGCGTGGCCAGGACTGGTTTGCCCATTGCCATGCCATCGCTGAGTTTGAGGGGAAATTGTGCTTGGGCTGTCCAAGTGTCGCGTTGCGTGACCACCACCCCATGGGCTGCCATTAAAATTTCGGGCATTTGCTCTACGGGCGATCGCGGCAGTTTCACAATCCATCGCCCCCACTGCTGCATCAACACATCATCGTAGTTATCGTAAGGACTCCCTCCCACAATCACCAGGCGTAAATCCGGTTGGTTCAGTTGCTCTAATGCTTGCAGGACGGTTTCTAAACCCTTGTGCGGTCGGGGTGCGCCGGGGAACATCAAGACTCGATAGTCAGATAATCCATACTTGGCACGGCTGGCATCGGCATCGTAGCGATCGGGGTTGAACAACTCTGTATCTTTACCATTAGCCACATAGCTACCGCCATAGCGATCGCGTAAAAACTGAGTATCGATCGTAATGGCATCGGCTTTGGGAATCCAGCGTTCTAGCCATTTTAGGTAGAGCGGATGATCGGGATTGCGTAATTCCCCCTGAGGTTTGAACAGGTCGCGATACAGCTTTTTAAGCGAAACGGGGTAGTGCCAGTCATCCCCCCCATGCCAGCTCATTTCCCAATCATCAAAGTCGAGGACGAGCGATCGCACTTTGCGCGGACTCAACCCTTTTTTCAGCAGTGCAATCCCAAAACTGGTGGGTTTGGGTTTGAGGGCATAAAGTATGTCACCCTGAATCTGCTTCAGCAGTTGTCTGGTGCAGCGCAAAAAGCCAGGATAGGGGGTGGCAGGAATGACCGTCACGGCAATGGATTGGGGCGGCTGAGCATAGAGTTCTTTGCCAAATAGAAAGCCAATCACCTCAACGCGATAGCCCAGTTTTTGCAAGCTTTCGGCTAGGAGATAGGCTCGCACCGTAATACCACCCGATAAATCTCCCACCAGAATGGAAATCTTGACTGCCGGATCCGGGGAATCCGGGGCGATCGCAGCAGCAAAGTCAAGAGCTGATTGAGGGGGGGGATAGGCAACCATAGCAATACGGAGATTTAGGCATTTCTCTCTCTTCAGTATCGACACAAACCTACAGAGACTAACTTGGCTCAGACCAACTCCCCCACAACGAACTCAGGGATGCTTACAGCCGTTTTTAGATCAATCAGCCAAGTCCCCCTCCCCCCCTCTCCTCCTTCAAGCTGTTTGGTCACTATCCGGAGTCCGTCCATGCCGACCAGATTTATCGAACCTGTGCCAACCGAAAGTACTGCAAGGAATGGGGCATTCGGTTGAGTGGTTCCCCACCGGGACGACCAGTCGTGGAAGAACAAGCGGCGCTCCGTCAACAAGCACAAGCCGATGCGCGAGTGCGTCATCAAATTGAAGGCAAGTTTGGTCAAGGCAAACGACGCTTTAGTTTGGCAGGGATTATGGCCAAGTTAGCCCCGACTGCCGAAACCAGCATCGCCATCACGTTTCTGGTGATGAATCTGGAGCGCTGGCTCGCGCTCTTGATTTGGCTCTTTTGGGGCTTCTTATCCGGCTTCTGGAAGACCCACTGCCGCACACTGCATCGACCACAAGCGCTCATTTTTTCCATCACTGATGTGCTACCGTTATCAGCTTAGAACCGATGTCGATATCTTAATTTCGGCATTATTTCTGGATGATGACTTTTTCAGCAAGCCCTAATTAGGAAATTGATATTGACTTTCTCACAGAAGATTTTACGAAGTTACTCAGATCGATGCAGATGGGAACGAATCGGATCTGTGAGATTGTGCGATCGCTGAGAACCTTTTCCCGCTTGGACGAATCCGATCTCAAATCTGTGAATCTTCATGCAGGGCTAGAGAGTACCTTGATGATTCTGCAAAACCGTCTGAAAGCGAAACCTGATATCCAGGAAATTTGTCTAGAGAAACAGTACGGTGAGATTCCATTAATTGAATGCCATGCGGGGCAAATGAACCAAGTGTTTATGAATATTTTGGTCAATGCGATCGATGCAATTGACTCAGCGGGAATGCGGAAACCGGATCAGCCACAACCGAGGATCATCCTGCAAACAGAAGTTCAGAACAATGGGGTGACCATCACGATTCAAGACAGTGGTCCTGGAATTTCAGAGGAGATGCAAAAACGCATTTTCGATCCCTTTTTTACGACCAAACCGGTGGGACAGGGCACTGGCATGGGACTGTCGGTGAGCTATCAAATCGTGACGGCAAAACATGGAGGAAAACTGAACTGTATTAGCAAACTGGGTCAAGGCAGTCAGTTCATCATTCACCTTCCCATCAGTCGGGCTGATTCTGTTTAATATCCCATCGCATTCCCTTCTCCCCGAGGATCGGCGGCTCCTTCTAGCGTTCCGTTGGGCAAAACGACGATCGCATTGGCATTGCCCCAACTATTCCGTTGAATGATGCTATGCCCTCTTCGTTGTAAGTCTGCTAGCGTTAAAGGTTCTAAGCTATAGGCTTCAATCCGTAACTGATCGGGCAACCATTGGTGATGCAAGCGGGGAGCCGCCACAGCGGTCCGAATTTCCATGCCATGTACTAAATGATTGAGCATGATTTGCAACACGGTGGTAATAATGGTGCTGCCGCCCGGTGCCCCCAAAGCCATGCGTAATTTCTGATTTTCAGTCACGATCGTTGGAGTCATGCTAGAGAGGGGAGTTTTACCTGGTGCGATCGCGTTGGCTTCATCCCCCACCAGTCCAAAGGCATTGGGGGTATCGGGGGCGATCGCAAAATCATCCATTTCATTATTCAGAATAATACCTGTGCCTTTGGCAACCACGCCCGCCCCAAAGCCGAGGTTAATGGTAAAAGTCAGACTCACCGCATTGCGATCGCGATCGACCACCGTTAGATGACTCGTATCATTGGATTCTGTCCCAAAGCTGCGAGGATTAACGAGGGGAACTTGCTGGGAAGGGGTCGCTTGCTGTAAGTTGATTTCTCGTCGTCGGTGTTGGGCATAGGCTAAGCTGGTTAACTCGGCAACGGGCACTGGGGTAAAGGCGGGATCTCCGAGATATTGGGCGCGATCGCGATAGGCAATCCGCATGGTTTCAATCATGACATGCAGAAAGTCGGGTTGTCGCCAGCGTTGTGTGGGCTGATTCTGGGCAGGGGTCAAATCCGGCTGCAGCATATTGAGCATTTGCAGCAGATGCACTCCCCCAGAGGAAGGCGGCGGCATGGAACAGACGTGATACTGTTGGAAATGACCACAGAGCGGTTTGCGCCAAATGGGACGATATTGCTGTAAGTCCCGCTGGGTGAGAATGCCGCCATTGGCTGCCATATCTTGGGCGATCGCCTGCGCAATGGTTCCTTGATAGAAGGTTTGAGGATTTTCTGCAATGGCGGTTAGCGTTTTGGCGAGGTCGGTTTGCACCAAGCGATCGCCAAGTGGAGGCACCTGTCCATCCTGCAGAAAGATGCGACGGGCTTCTGGATTTGCTAACAATGCTTGCTTCCGCCATTCCAGAATTTGAAGATAGCGCCAACTGATGGGAAATCCCTGTTCAGCCAATTGAATGGCAGGTTTAACTAGGGTTTGCCAAGGTAACTTGCCATGGGCGCGGTGAAGTTCTGCGAGGCCTGCAAGGGTACCGGGAACCCCCACTGCTAAATGCCCATCCACACTGGCTCTGGGACGTACTTTTCCCTGTGCATCTAAATACAAGGTGCGAGTGGCTTGTTGGGGTGCGCGCTCCCGGAAATCCAGGGCTTTGAGGGTGTGAGGCTGGGCTTGGTAAAACAGCAGAAAGCCACCGCCGCCAATTCCGGCTGAAAATGGCTCGACAACCGAGATGGCTAAGGTCGTTGCCACGGCAGCATCCACGGCATTTCCCCCTTGTTGAAGTATGTTTAAACCTACCTGGCTGGCGAGGGGATGGGCAGAAGTTACCATGCCTTGGGAGGTGCGATCGAGGGGAGGTTCCCAGGATGGAGCAGATGTTGGTTGGGAAATTGGATGGGTTAGGGGGGCGGCGATCGCAGACATTCCTACGTCAGGCACCATTCCTAAAAGCAGTCCCAGTAAACTGAGCATGACTCCGGGCGATCGCAGGGTTCTCTGGATCACCTGTTGGTTTGCAGGCTGACAATTGGCAAGCTGGCAGTTGGTAGATACAAATACCATCATGATCTCGTATGTTCATGCTCTTCAGTTTAACGTGATGTAGCGATGCCATCCATTGTTCTGTTGAATGATGCTGTCGCTCGACAAGACTTGACTCTGATGGGTTCTTGGGGCAGACGGGCAATGCCAGAATAAACTAGAATGGCTAGAACTGCTTTGCATGGGTTCTGACTATGCCGCTCTCTGCTCCCTTGCCTGCTAATTTGCTCCTGGAAAATCGCTATGAAGTTGTCAAACTGTTGGGTCATGGTGGCTTTGGACGCACTTATCTAGCCCGCGATCGCCAACGGTTTAATGAAGCCTGTGTTCTGAAGGAATTTGCACCGCAGTTGAGCAATCCGGCCGCGTTGAAAAAAGCCGAAGAACTGTTTGAACGCGAAGCGGGAACGCTCCATCAACTGCGCCATCCCCAGATCCCAGAATTTCGGGCACTGCTGACGGCGCGGGTGCGGGGTGAACAGGCACTCTTCATCGTGGAGCAATACATTCCGGGGCAGTCCTATTCCGCCTGGTTGGATCAGGGGCATTGTTTGAGTGAAGCCGATGCGATGCAACTGCTGCTGGATTTGCTGCCTGTCTTGAGCTATATCCACGATCGCAACATTGTTCACCGCGATATTTCTCCGGATAATCTGATTCGCCACCAAGATACTGGCAAACCCATGCTGATCGACTTTGGTAGCGTTAAACAATTAGCTCAGACTGCACTACAATTGGCAGGCGCAACGCCCAGTGGACAGCCTAGTGGTACCCAGATTCACAAACCGGGCTACAGTCCCAGGGAGCAGTTGCGGGGGCAGGTGACTGCCAGTAGTGATCTCTATGCGCTGGGGGTCACGATTCTGGTGCTGTTGACGGGCCGATCGCCTCTGGAATTATTTGACGATCAGCAAGGTATTTGGCGGTGGCGCAAGTTTATTCGGTTGCAACCTTCTCTGGAACGGGTTTTGGATCGCATGGTGGAAATTCATCCCCGCGATCGATTTCAGTCTGCCTTTGAAGTGATGAATGCGCTCCAGCCGATCGCCGGAACTTCTCCTGGGGTGGTCACGATGCCGCCTGCTCGCCATCCCATGTCCAATATGGGGACTCAAGTGGTCTCGCCCGGTTTGCCCCAATCCTACTCGTCTCCTGCCTCTCAGGCGGCGATGTCTCCGGCAGGGTCGGTGCAGGCCAGTCCGATCGCCCCCGTTGCCCCAGCCCCCATTCATACCCCACAGGATTGGCATTGGCTGGGACGATCGTTGATTTGGTTAATCAAGGCTCCCTTTCATTTGATTGGCTTGGGGGTGAAGTTCCTCTGGTACAGTTTGCGCACGCTGGATTGGGTGATGACCTGGATCTGGCGGTTGATTTGGATTACGATGTTCGTTGTGCTGGGGGCGATCGTTGCGTTCTTTTGGAAGCCGGATTGGTTGGCAGGGCGGTTACCTCAGTTGCCGAGTTTTCCGGGTGGGGGCGGAGGCACCACAGAGCAATGTCCTGACCTGAATCAATTGCGCCGCTATGGTGTGAGCGATCGGGAATTTTATCAACGCGTGAACGATCGCTTTCATCAACGGCGACCTGAATTAGGCGGACGAATGCTGACGGATAGGTCAGAGGATGCTCCCTTGCGGCAGGAATGGTGTGCGATCGCAACGACAGTGATGAAGGAAATCGAGAAATGACGCGATCGAAAGAGAATTCACGCTATCAATCCTACGGACTAGCAAACCCATTTTAAAGTATCGCTATGCCCCAAGCACTAGAGCAACCTGCACCCACACTCGTCCCTGCAAAGGTCACCCTTGAGCAGTACCACCTCATGGTGGATGCTGGAGTTTGGAATGACTGCCATGTCGAGTTATTGAACGGAGTCGTTGTAGAAATGTCGCCAGAAGGGGTGCCCCATGCCAGTCGTATCACGACCACAGGTGAGTATTTAAGAGACGTGTTAGGCAAACAGGTTCAGATTCGGGAAGGACATCCCATCACCCTCCCCAGTCGCTCCGAACCCGAACCTGATATCGCCATTGTTCAACGGGTGCAAGACAACTACCTGAGTCATCATCCCTATCCAGAAAACATTTTTTGGCTGATTGAATACTCTAACAGCAGTCTAGACAAGGACTTAGGGGTTAAAGCCGAGATTTACGCCTCTGAGGTCATTCCTGAATACTGGGTCATGAACCTGAGGACAAACACTCTCATCGTGTTTCGTGATCCTGTGGATAGGAAATACCAGTCTCGCCAAGAGTTTATGACGGGAACCATTAGCCCACTGGCATTCCCTGATGTGGCGATCGAAGTGGCAAGGCTACTAGCCTAAAGTATCCAGGCGATAACCCGTGGCTTGTATGATCTGCAACGCCAGAAACATTGTTGATAAAGTCAACCCAACGGGACGGAAGGCGACAGCAGACTTTAAGCCAATGATGGCTATTGCCTTTGATGAATATCTCCCAAAATGGAACTATAGCAATCCTCTTTCAGTTGTAAGAGTGGGACAGGCTTCTAGCCTGTGCAAGCAGAATTCCCCACTCCACAAATCAATTAGGAT
>JAYKGX010000296.1:0-2928 GCA_035285565.1 Synechococcales cyanobacterium | reverse complement strand
TATCGCCCTGGGAAAGGCATCCCAAACTATCGTCCTGCCTTCAGCACCTGCTCCGCTGTCAAATTCAAATCAGGAAAGGTGGGAGAGACGATCGCCTCATTCCCTTGAAACAGGCGATCGCTATAGGTTCCAGCTTGCAACGTGCAGATAGTTAGTTTGGAAGCGATCGGGTTCACAATCCAATATTCAGGAATGTCTAAGACGGCATATATAGCAATCCTAATTGATTTGTGGGGTGAAATTCTGCCTGCACAGGCTAGAAGCCTGTCCCACTTTTACAACTGAAAGAGAATTGCTATATCGCTGAATAATGCTATCCCCGAACTGTCTTGGTTTAATTCCCTTTTCGATCGCGCCACGCCTTAATCTGAGCTAACCAATGACCTGGCGTATCATTCGATCGCACTTCAGGGCTAACCATGGATAACAGCAACGGCACCCCTCCCACCTTCACCCCCATCAGCAGATGCAGCAGCAAACTCACCCCCATAAATGCCCAAGCGATTAAGTGAAACAGATAGGCTGGCTGATGCAACTGACCCTGCGGCAACCAGGTTTCATCCATCTGCTTGCCCGAAACCCAAGCGAGCAGACTGGCCACCAGCATCACGGAATTGACCAAACGATGTAGCGCAATCCACCATTGTGGCGTAGCGGGCTGACCAAGCTGGGCTAAATCCCGAGACTGGACTAAACGCCGACGACCCAGGGTCAAACTATAGAGGGCAAAAAACGGCACAAAGAGGAAAAATGTCAGCCCGATCGTGCCATGAAGATCAATGATGCCATCTAAGCGAGGAAGTCTTAACCGTCCCCAACGACCATCAAATTGATTGTAAACCCAGTAGCCCGTCACCAGCGCCAACACCACAAACAGGGCATTCGCACCATGCAGCAGACGCAACAAAAGCGGTTGATAGGGACGATTTGCCATAACGGTACGACATCAAGAAATGTGAAGGTATTTTGCTTTTATTGTAGAGCGATCGCGATCCCGTAGCAGCAATCCAAGGAAAAGATTACGAACCATCGGGGATCCAGTTCTTTGCAGTACCGTAAAAAGTGAGTCACGTAACTCACCGCGCGCCAAGACAAATCAGGAGAAAATTATGGTGGTTCGGATTGGCATTAATGGCTTCGG
The DNA here is from genome assembly GCA_035285565.1 of Synechococcales cyanobacterium. GTDB lineage: Bacteria > Cyanobacteriota > Cyanobacteriia > Leptolyngbyales > Leptolyngbyaceae > JAYKGX01. Next base: position 1,787 of record JAYKGX010000296.1, on the reverse strand, counting down.
ACGCATTGGCAGACTGGTTCTACGGGCAGGACTCGGCAATCCCAATATCGAATTTGTCGGGATTAATGATTTGGTACCTCCCGATAACCTCGCCTACCTATTGAAATACGACTCCACCCACCGCACCTTCCAGGGACAGGTTGAATCCGTCAGCGATGGAATTATTGTGAACCAACAATTTATTCCCTGCACGGCATTGCGCAACCCAACGGAAATTCCCTGGGGACAGTATGGGGCAGATTACGTTGTAGAAGCGACTGGACTATTTACTGACTATGCAACAGCTTCCCAACACTTACAAGCAGGGGCAAAACGGGTCGTCATTTCGGCACCCACAAAAGATCCCGATCGGGTAAAAACCCTCTTAGTTGGCGTGAATCACAAGTCGTTTAACCCCGACCTCGATCTCATCGTTTCCAATGCCAGTTGTACGACGAATTGTTTGGCTCCGATCGCTAAGGTCATCAACGATCGCTTTGGGCTGGCAGAAGGTCTGATGACCACAGTTCATGCCATGACCGCAACCCAACCAACAGTAGATGGTCCTAGCAAAAAGGACTGGCGCGGCGGACGGGGTGCAGCTCAGAACATTATTCCTTCTTCCACGGGGGCTGCAAAAGCCGTTGCCCTAGTCTTGCCAGAGCTGAAAGGAAAACTGACGGGCATGGCCTTCCGGGTACCCACGCCGGATGTTTCGGTGGTGGATCTCACCTTTAAAACTTCACAGGCCACGAGTTACAAAGAGATCTGCAAAGCCATGCAAGAAGCTGCTTGTAATGGACTATCTGGCATCCTAGGCTACACCGAAGATGAAGTGGTTTCCACCGATTTCCAAGGCGATGCCCATTCTAGTATTTTTGATGCCGGAGCGGGGATCGAATTGAACGATCACTTTTTCAAGGTGGTTGCCTGGTATGACAATGAGTGGGGCTATTCCAACCGGGTGCTGGATTTGATTACCTATATGGCACAGCAGGAAGGTTTAGTGAGCACAGAGACGAAATCTCTCGTGAGTTGTGTCTAATCTGGGTCAATTCCCTATCCCCTATCCCCCTTCTTCCTAGTTTGAAAGAAGGGGGATTCTTTTGGCAGAACATTCCGGTCACAGGATCGCCAGTCTCCAGCACTGCTGCACACCGAAACAGCAGCGGCAGCGGTTGCAGCATCCTCGGGCAAGTCTTCCATAGAACGGGTGAACTGATTGACAAAAATCGATTTGCAGGTAAATTGGTGTCTAGCAAGTCAGGTGTCTAGCAAGTCAGTGGTGTCTAGCAAACCAGTCGTTGATGCAAGCTAGCCGACCTTATGATGAGGTGCGAAGCGGGTTTCAGGAATCATAGAACCCGTATCATGCCATCGTCAGGAACTATTTCTGGGATCCAAGGTCTTAATTGCCAGCGCTAGCCGATCGATCGTGTCAAGCGATCGATCCCTCCCTCGCACCCCTGTGGTCCCTCTCATCCGTTCATCGTTGTCCCTCCCTGCGTCTCTCACGCCATGACCCACACCCCCGAACAGGAGCAAACTCCCCCCCCTCGGCGGAGAAAATGGCGGCGTTTCGTCGTGCCGATCGGTGTGCTAGCAGTCACAGGCTGGGGGCTATGGCGAGGCGATCGCTTCGTGCGGGAAGAATTGGCACCTCTCGTGCAGGAGAGCCTCAGCAAACAACTCAAACGTCCGGTGCAGGTGGGGCAACTAGAGCGCTATTCCCTCACCAGTTTACGCCTAGGCAACAGTGGAATCTCCGCAACAGCAACGGATCCAGATAATGCTTCTGTTGAGGCGAT
>JAYKGX010000295.1:0-6833 GCA_035285565.1 Synechococcales cyanobacterium | reverse complement strand
GGGAAAGGGATATTGATCAATCTCTGCAAGGGTGACCCATTTCACCTCATCACATTCGATCGCTTGGGGTTCACCGCTCAGATGCCGACAGTAGTGGACATGTAACCTCACTTTAAAGTGGGTATAGGTATGCTCAACCACAATCAGCTCCTCTCCCACCGCGATCGCAATCCCCAATTCTTCTTGGATTTCGCGCACAATGCAGTCTGGGATGGTTTCCCCTGCTTCTAGCTTGCCGCCTGGAAATTCCCACAGCCCACCCAGGAGACCTTCTTGTTTACGGCGATCGATGAGAATTTCCCCCTGATCATTCCAGATCACAGCTACGCCAATCACTTTATGGGGGAGAGGAGCCTTGGTTTCTGTCATAGGTATCTTCGTTTGCACCCCTAAATTGTAAGCCCTACAGGGTAATTTCCAAGGGCAGCGATCGCAGTCGGGCTTTTGCGGAGTACAAAGCGTAGCACCCAAATCCATCAGCGCCTGGTTAAAATCCCTGGCTTGGCGGGGAGAAACCAACTGGGCTGAAACCTCCCAGAGGCGATCGAGCGCTTTGGCGGGGGGAAGTTCCAGGGCAATCAGGCGAGCCAAGACCCGTTTGACGTTGCCATCCAGGATCGGCCAGGGTAAATTGAACGCCGAGCTAAGAATCCCCCCGGCGGTGGTGCGTCCGATTCCCGGTAAGGCGATGACGCTGGCAAAGTCGGTGGGGAATTGCCCACCATGCTGGGTGACGATCCGCTGAGCCGCTTTGTGGAGGTTCCGTGCCCTGGCATAGTAGCCCAACCCCTCCCAAGCCTTCAAGACAGCCTGCTGATCGGCCGTGGCTAAGGCGGTGACTGTAGGAAACTGGGTTAACCAGCGATCGTAGTAGGGGATCACGGTTTTCACCTGGGTCTGTTGCAACATGATTTCCGAGATCCAAATGGCATAGGGATCCTGAATGTTACGCCAAGGAAGAGACCGCCCCACTTGCTGATACCACTGGAGCAGCGATCGCCGCAATTGGGTCACAGGCAAGTTTTCAGGCTGGGAATTTTCCGGTGCTCGATTTTCATCCTCCACAGACAAAAAACTCGGCAGAGGAGACTCCACCGAAGCGAGAGGGATTTTTAGTTGCGTTGTTCGTCTAGAGGAGAAAATCATGAGCGGCGGAAATCCAGAAGGGGCAGGGCGATCGTCGGGTGTTACCTTTCACCAACCGGGCTAAATTTCACAACTACCAGGTTAATGAGGCACAATGCCCCAAAATTGTCTCAGAAATTGCCGAAAGTTGATCCCTGCCGCATCGGATTTTGATACCCGCTATTCCACCAAGGTGGACTTGAAGGATTGCTCAAACGCGAGGCGTTGCTCAGCATTGCGCAGGAAATAGCCACTCATCATGGCAGAAGCAAGGAGGCGACCGAGATTATCGCGATCGGTGGTAATGGTTACGTCAAAGCCCTCTGCGGGTAGCCCTCCCAGTAGCCCCACAATGTTGCGCTCCATCATTTGCATCACATCAGAAGAACTCGGGCGCGACAGTTGGGCAACGGTCTCTGGGCTGAGGGATTGGACATACTGCAACAACTGACCTGGTTCGTTGCCGTCTTGAATGAAAGCATTAGAGAGATTGGTTGAGTCGTTCACAGGAAGTCCTCCGTTGGGCAGAGCGTAGGTTGGTTGAGTCTCTTGTCTGTATGCACCTACTGTAGCAACTCTCTTCAGAACCAACATCCCGTAGAACCGAACCAGATCGGGTGGGGTGAGCACACTGTGATTGGGGGGAGGGGGGGAGGGGGGGGAGGGGCTATTGAGCCTTCACGGCAAGATTGACGCGCTGCTAGACCGTTGAAAAAAAAATCCTCAAAGGACTTGACAATTCCAGGAGTTAAGTACAAGAATACTAATATAGGCATACCAATTCAAGTGTACTAGTGCTGAGCATGAACTCGTATACTCATCTATCCATTTCCATTGCCTGCTTACCAACCCTAATTCTCTCAAGTCTTTATTCTGTCAATCCCTTATATAGCTAGGAATAGGAAGCCGATTTTTTATTTGTCAGAGCCAATCTGTCTGACCCCTGGAGTCAAGGAGGAACCGTTATGGAACAGCGCCAACGAGAGCCGATCGCCTCACCCCAAATTATTGCGATCGAACCTGCTGTCAAGCCATCCCGTCGGGGACGCGCCAGCAAAAAACTGGAAGAGTCTCTGACGGCAGCAACGGTGGCTCCTCTAGGAGTTCCGGTGGAGCCTGCCCCCAAAAAGCGACGAACCAGTACAACTGCCCCCCGGACTCAACGCACGACTCCTCAGGAAAAGGTGTGGGCAGTGCCGGATTCCAACCCAGTTTCTCCGCCTGCAGAGCACCCTGATTCTTCCCTAGAACGGGTGCAACAGTTGCGCCAACAGGTGGCATTACTGCAAGCGCAGGCAGAGGCGATCGCCCAGCAGTCCCAAGTGCTGAGTACGGAAATGCAAGCCCTGCAGCAAACGGCGCGATCGCTACCTCGTACCATTGAACTCCCTCCTTTACCATCCCGCTCTTCTAGTTCTACTCCGTCTGCTCGCTTCGGAGATTGGGCAGGGAATTCGGTAGAGGAGGCAACCCCTATCTCTCAGTCTGCTCCTTACCAGTCTGTTTCCCAGGCTATATCTCAACCGGCTGCTAAGCCTTCTGTGATCCATCGGGGTTCTCCTGCCGCTCAGCCCACCCTTGCGCCAGCAACTGTCTCTCAGGCTGCCCCAGCAGTACCGGTCATGCAACCTAAGCTGAGTAGCGAACCGGATACCTTAACCCGACCGGTGAGTTTATTGCAACAGCAACAGGCGATCGCAACGGCCCAATCTCTCCGCCATCAAGCGATTCCTCCGCACACGAGCCATGCACCAACAAGCAATCTCCCACCCACGAGTTACCTTCCACCCCGATCGACGACCCAATCTAGTCCCCAAGCACCCCATCCTAAAATTCGACCCTCTAAACTCCAGAAATCCCACATCCCATCGGTTCAGCGTTCTCGCCAGCGCGATCTGCGTAGCCGGAGCTTGCGGAAGCTCTGGACTCAGGTACGTCCCTTGCTCAATATTCCCAAAAAACCGGGCGCGATCGTGGTGGATGCAGGGTTATGGACTTTAGCAGCCATGGGGATTCGCATTGGTTTGCAGATGGCGATCGCCTGGGTGCCTGCATTGGCATTACCATTAAACTTACTGATGTTGATTCCGGCGGCTAGCGCAGTCTACCTTGCCTTCTATGTACCCCAATCCAGTACGGCGATCGTCTATCGTTTGTTGTTGCTCACATTGGGACTGTTCCTAGGGGGGAGAGTTGGATGATGCAAAAGCGTTTAATCTTAGACAATATAGCGATCGATTCTGACGGGATGGATTCTGACGGGATGGATTCTGAAACCCCTAGACAGCGCTGGACGGTGAAACATTGGGGAGCCTTAGGGGCAATTTTGATCACGTTGGGATTATGGATTGAAATGAAAGCCTTTTCCGCTGGACGTTCAGGTCATATATCTCAGCAATGTCGCACCCCCATCCAAGCACGGCAGCGCCTGTCTCGCCAACAATTTTCCCAACTCATTACGATGCCGGAGGGTACATCCCGTAAACCAGTGCAAGCACGTCTCAAAATGCCCTATTGCCAACTAAACGCGATGACGATTCGGGCAAACACCTCTGCCGATCGCCACTTGCATCAACTTGCCCCGGAAGCCAGTTTAAAGGTCACACCCGAGGCTTACCAGATGGATGGAGATCATCCGCTTTGGGTGGTGGTGCTGTATGAGGGCGATCGCTATTTAGGTTACCGTTTCATTGATCAATAAATATCTAAATGAATCATTAATAATCAATGTTGAACGACGGTTTGAAGCATTTCAAAGTTTATTCATTTTCTTCTAGGTCACATTCAAGTGCGCCTTCCTTTCCAATCCTCATTTTAGGGGTAAGTCTATTCTGTAGTAGTTGTCAAACTCAGACACCAGCTCCGACCGTGGACATCAAACTCTATCAATCTTGGGAGTTGCAAGCAGGCGAAAAAATTGCAGGTTACGACATCACCGGCGGATTGGGCGATCTTTCCATTGCGGTAAATGGGCAATCGATCTACACCCCTTTTCCAGGACAAACGGCACTCGATCGCCAACGACCGAATTGTCTGTATCTCGATGCTCCAGAAGTGCCTGCCTACCGATTCCGCTTCTGTGGCATTCAAACTCCTAAATTAGGATCGGTACAAAAAGGTGAGGCGATCGCGACGGTGAACACTTTACAGTTTGCTACGCTGCAGAAACAAGCCAATGGCACTTGGGCAATGGTAGAGCCTTCTCGAAAACTTTTGGAACAATTCTTACAACCGATCTGAACTGTTTTTTTGCATGTCTTTCAACGGCAATCGATAAATCCTGGCAAATCGTTGGCGTTGGCGTTGGCGAAGCCTCTGCTCTAGCAGAAAGCCTCCCGGAACGGGAATCCCCCTAGCATCCTTAATGAAGGGGGAACCGAGCCAAAAGAAGGAATGGAACGATCGTCCCGATGCTGGTTCAAGTCAATTCTTCAGTTTGAAGTCCCCCTTAGTAAGGGGGATTTAGGGGAATCGGGGATTTAGGGGGATCGGGAAATTTTTGAGAATCGCATTTTTCTCACTCACATCTTTCAATATTACTTGCGGAATGGCTCTATGAACTGGTTAGAAGACTTTGAAGATTGGATTTGGAGTTTAGGGGCGCAACTGAATCCCCAGATGAGGTTGCTGCAAGTTCTTTCTTTGAGTTTTGGGCTGATCTCGCTGTTCCTAGGGTCAGTGCAATCGGCGAGCGCCAGTGATGGAATTCTACGGTTTGGGGTGGTGGAGTTGAAGCAACCCCGGTTTTCTCCTAAATTGCGAGAAGCCCCTCAGAGGACATCCCAAAGACTGCTAGCTGCCCATACGATTCGCCTTGATCCGAATATTGACGATCGCATCGAGAATCGCATCGAGAATGGCTCAGGTAGTCGATTTTCGCATCGTTCTTCTCCTAATTCTGCTATTCAAGAGATTTCTAAACTCCGATCGCAACTCCAATGGTCTCAGACACAACCTACTAATCCTCTGAATCATGCCGCCGCTAGCGATCGCGCCCACTCAACTTCAACGTCCAGTATTTCCGCTGAAGCGCTTTTTGCAGGGGGGGCAGATTCCCTCGTGGCAAGAACCGTGGGGAAGGCAGAAGGAACTCGACGGGTGGATGGGGGGCGCAATCAGGCTTACTATGGTCACGTTGATCCAGGCAATCGCAAGTGGAACCTGGGCAGCTTTTCCTATCAACATGAAGCCAGTTCTCCAGAAGATGCGGATGCTCGCCAATTGCGTCGTCTCGCCCATCAGGATGCAACCATTCTGCAAAAAGCTAATGCCCAGGATGTTGAACTAGGATTGCAGGAACGATTAAATGCGATCGACCTAGCGAATCAAGCTCCCTTAGCAGCTCTCGATCGAGGAGGCTATATTGAACGGTTAAAGGAAGCTCGCGATCGGGGTTTTCAGGGTTCAGAAGCCATTTTGGAAGCTCGGGTCAATGCCTATCGCCATCCTGATACTCAACAGTGGGACGCACCGGGGTTGGGCAATAATGAAACCTCGATTCGCCACGACCAAGCTCGCCGGATGGATGCGATCGCCCAAGTGCTGGAATATGACCAAACCTGGACCCGTAAAAAAGGTCAATTTCAAGCCAATTCTCCAGACAATCGCTTGGCGATGCAAGTGGATGAAAGCTGGCAGCGGTCGGTGGGTAATGGGGGGATAAGAAATTGAAGGCTTCTGTGTACAAACAGGTTTTGACGCACTCCGTTGTAGGCGAATCGTCCCCTCAATCTCCCAAATTTGGAGAACTTTGAGTGGTTACGTGCTTTGCACAGGCTACACCAACGGCTCCACCAAACTGGGAGGCTGGGGGGCTGTTCGCCAGGACTCATCAAACTCACGTCAAAAGAAGATTGACTATCTCCTAGAGTTCTCGCACGATCGGTTGTCCGTCTTTGATTTCACCGACCAAAATCACATCCGCGACGTTGACGAATAACCCGTTTTCCAAGACTCCCGGAATATTATTTAACGTCTTTTCTAACTCAGCCGGATTATCAATGCGATCGAATTTGACATCAATCACCAGGTTACCTTGATCGGTAACAACGGGACCTGCTTTTTTCACACCCATGCGGAGAGTGGGTTGCCCCCCTAAGGCTTCGATCGCCCGCATCACAGGGGTAACCGCCATGGGCAATACTTCCACAGGCAGCAGGAAGGTGGAGCCGAGGGAATCGACCAACTTGGTGCCATCCACCACCACGATAAATTGTGCGGCTAGGGAATCGACAATTTTTTCCTGGGTATGGGCTGCTCCACCCCCTTTAATTAAGTTTTTGTTGGGATCTACTTCGTCAGCACCATCGATCGCCACATCAATCCGATCGACTTCATCCAAACTCACCAAGGGGATGCCATATTTGCGGGCCAGGACGATCGCCTGAAATGAAGTGGGAATTCCCTTAATATCCTGCAAGCTACCAGATTGGAGACGTTCGCCGATCGCTTGAATGGCAAACGCTGTGGTGGACCCTGTGCCCAGTCCTACAATCATGCCCGATTGAACCCGATCGGCAGCAGCATAGCCTACCTGCTTTTTCATCAAGTCCTGTTCATTCATCGCTGTTTTCCCCATAGGTCACTAAAGTATCTGCCTCAGACAGTTTACTATGCTAGGTTCGATCGGCGATCGGGACTTTAGGCGATCGTTTGTTCGGTTTGATTGGAGATGGGGTGGGTGGGGGTGGGATGGACGGGATGGACGG
>JAYKGX010000294.1:0-3025 GCA_035285565.1 Synechococcales cyanobacterium | reverse complement strand
TAACTTTGATCGATCAAATTGCATGACAGGTTTCTTATTTAGATGCCTGATATCAAAATGCGATTCTCATCATTATTTAGTGAGTGTCATACAATGCGAATTCTTCATGTGATTAGACATTTAGAAGATGCTGGCAATGGGGGAGTCAATGCAGCCGTAAATTTAGCCTATTGCCAAGCCCAAGCTGGACATCACGTTGCTGTCGCAGCAGCAGATGGCAGCTACCGAAAATTGTTGGAAAGTGAGGGAATTACCTTCTTTCATCTAGATCACTCCAACAAAATTAGAGTATTTATTGAAGGAGGAAAACAGTTTTATAAAATTATTCATCAAGTTAAGCCTGACATTGTTCACGCTCATACTATGCTAGGCAGTGTCCTTGGCAAGCTCTGGCAATGGTGCTCTTCTTATGGCTTAGTTGCGACGGTTCATAATGAATTTCAACGCAGTGTAGTCTTAATGAATTTGGCCGATCGAGTCATTACTACTACGAAAGCCGTTGCCAGTTCAATGCATCAGCGAGGAACTCCACAAGCAAAACTGAGAGTGGTTCCCTACGGCACAATCGGTAGCCCACGCTCTACACCAACTGGGCAGCTTGTTCCTGCGCAGTTGCAACATCCAGCGATCACGAGCATCGGAGGAATGTGTGTGAGAAAAGGGATGCATGATCTAATTCATGCGTTTTATGAAATTGCAGATCAATTTCCGGAGGCGCATCTCTATTTAGTGGGAGAAGGCTCTGACCGTTCTAAGTTAGAAGAGCAGGTAAGTCACTCTGCATGGAAGCATCGTATTCATTTTGAAGGATTTCAGAAAGATCCTCAACGGTATTTATTATCGACTGACATATTTGTTCTTGCTTCCCATAAAGAACCCTTTGGCTTGGTTTTAGCAGAAGCAAGAGAGGCAGGCTGTGCAGTAGTTGGTAGTAATGTCGATGGAATTCCTCAGGTGCTCGATTATGGAAAGGCTGGCATATTAGTCCCTCCTCAAGATGTGAAAGCGCTAGCAGCAGAACTTGCCAACCTATTAAGCAATCCGCAATTGATTCAAGAATGGAGACACAAGGCTCAACAAAATCTGGACTGGTTGAGTGTCGATCGCGAGTGTCAAGAAATTCTTAGGGTGTATCAAGAACTCTCTCCGACAGCATGAGGTTAGCCATGGTCTCTTTTGGAACAATTATTTGTACTTATAACCGCCAGAGCATTCTAGAAAAAGCACTTGCTCATTGGCAGAGTTCGATCGATGCATCGGATCAATTTCTGGTGGTAGATGCCAGCCCCAATGCTGAAAGCAGTCGGCAAAAGATGCTGGATCGGTTTCCCCAACTTTTTAAAGGATCAGGTAGTGATTATATTGTCTCGAATCAACCCGGACTGACCCGACAGCGCAATCTAGGCTTGAAATATCTCACAACGGATATCACTTGTTTCGTTGATGATGATACCTTTATCACACCAACCTACGTCGATCGCATTCGGCAAATTTTCCAAGCCGATACTCAAAAGATGATTGGTGGTGTGAATGGTGTGGCAAAAGGTCAATTTGATAACTGGCAACAACGCTATACTCGCCTTGGCAGAAATTACCTGCGCCACCAATTTGGCAATTGGTTAGGACAACGAATTCACATCCCCCACCACAGTACCCAACGCCATCAGCCGCTGCCACCAGAACTGAACCATTTTCCGTTGATTCATATCGATCGCCTCTGGGGAGCCAATATGAATTACCGCACAGAACTGATTCAATCCCAGGGATTCGATGAAAATTTTCAACGCTATGGTTTGTATGAAGATGTGGAAATGTCGGCTCGGGTGGGTAAAACCCATAAGCTGGTCTGTTGTCTAGATGCTGAAATTGAGCATGACGAGACTTTAGGACAGAGCACTCGCCCTAATGATGCTCGTTATTTTTTAGCCTCTTGGGCAAATTCAGCTTACATTATCGAAAAGCTTTTTCCTTGTCCAGAAAGTCGCCTCGCCCATCGTCGTTACTTTGATGTTTTTCAACTCGTCTCCAAACTAGCACCCCGTCCAGTTGCCGATCGCAAGTTTAGGTCATTGGGTAACTCACAACTTCTATCCCAGGCACAGGATTATATTCACCAAATCCAGCAATGCCAAACTCCGGAAACATTGTCAGATACCTTCGTCCAAATTCAACTCCAAATTCTCTCCTATTCTGCTTAGGACAGAACTAGATCACTTCATTGATTACTGCTTTAAGCACCGCCACTCTATCCCATGAAATTATGCTACACAGTTCTGAGCGTGTATCCTGCCCACCTACCCTGCACTCGCCAATTCTATGTTTGGGAATGGGCTGGTTTCCGACCAATCCTGGCGGGGTCGATCGGTATGTGTATGGAGTGATTCAGGAATTCATGGCATCCGGTAACCCCGTGGATTTGTATGGAGTCAATTTGCCTGATGCTGCTCCTTGGGAAAAACTCAAGCTAATCAATTTGAGTTCGGCAACCGTTCCCTTACCCCAGCGACTGTGGCAGATTTATCACCATTTCCAGTCACCTGTGCTTTCTAAGGTCTCCGCAATCAATCTGCATTTTGCACTCTATAGCTTTCCAATTCTGGCAAAATTACCCACCTCAGTTCCCATCACCTTTACTTTTCATGGCCCTTGGGCGATCGAGAGCCAGCAGGAAGGCGCGAGTAAAGTTGCTGTTGCACTGAAACATTGGATTGAGAAACAAGTTTATCAACGTTGCGATCGCTTCATTGTACTCAGTCGAGCTTTTGGGCAAATTTTGCATGAACAGTATCAAGTTCCCTGGGAAAAAATTCACATCATTCCTGGCGGCGTTGATATCCAACAATTTCAGCCCAATCTGACCCGAGAAGCGGCCCGCGCCCAATTGAACTTTCCCAAAAATCGTCTGATTTTATTCACACCGCGCCGCCTCGTTCACCGCATGGGACTGGGAACTTTGCTACAAGCAATCGCCCAAGTCAAGCAACAAGTTCCCGATATTTGGCTAGCGATCGCAGGAAAAGGACCG
>JAYKGX010000293.1:0-14561 GCA_035285565.1 Synechococcales cyanobacterium | reverse complement strand
AGAATCCGCCGATCGTGCATCGCGATCTCAAACCCCAAAACTTGGTGATGGATGACGGTGGTAATGTGGCGCTGGTGGATTTTGGTGGCGTGCAGGAGACCTACTACAACACCTTTATGCGCGGCAGTACGATGGTGGGTACCTTTGGCTATATGGCTCCTGAGCAGTTTCGCGGGCAAGCCGTGCCACAAACGGATCTGTATGCTTTGGCGGCAACCGGGCTATTTTTGCTAACCCATCGATCGCCTGCGGAGTTGCCCCAGGAACGGTTACGCGTCAGTTTTCGCGATCAAGTCCAGATTTCTGATGGTTTAGCAGATTGGTTGGAGCGGTGTCTGGAACCGGATTTGAGCGATCGAACTCCCTCAGCCAAGGCAGCGGCAGCCCAGTTACGGGGTCGTTTGGTGCTGCCCAATTGGCAACGGGTGGTTCCCTGGAAAATGGTAGCAGGGGTGGGGGCGGCAACGGTGGCGATAGGTGTGGGTTTGAATACGGTTAAATACGATTTATTGGAACTGATAAGCTGGGGGGAATCCGCCACTGCTGCCCGCCTAATTTGCCGAGAGATAAACGCCAATAACTTAGGGGAAGTGCAATCATTCTTGCGCTTTGGAGACACACGGAAGAAAATCCAGAAAATCACCTCTTGCAACCATTTTTCTAGCAAACTACTACAGGAAATTCTGGCACAAAGAACTGATTCCAAGGACAAATTGGCATCATCCTATCCCTATCTACTCAATTGGACAATTTACAATGGTTCCCTTCAAGATGTCCAAGCGTTGCTAGATGCTGGAGCGAATCTTAATTCTGAGGATTTTCAGTTGGTAAACACTCTAGAACTTGCAATGAAAAGAGACTCTTGGAAGCTTACAAGGGATGAAGTCTCTTTGAGTATGCTCAAACTCCTTTTGGAAAAGGGAGCTAACCCTAATCCTCCCAACTATTCTCCGCTTAGGGTAGCGATCGAGAAAAATTCCCTGAAAATGGTTGAATTACTCTTGACCCATGGTGCAGATCCTAATAGCAAAATTGATACATATTCCTCTTCTCCGCTTAGTATAGCGATCCAAACAAGTTCCCCTGAAATTGTGAGATTGCTGATCGAAAAAGGTGCCAATGTCAATGCTAGAGATGATGGACAGATCAGTACTGAACCTGGTACTTTACCGATCGAGTATGCAAGCACCAGAAGCTCACCAGAGATCATCAACTTGTTAATTCAACAGGGTGCAGAGATTAGGCTAGCACCCTCCTATGGTCATCCAATTTGGCGGCAAGCTGCTGCCAAGGGATCACGAGAAACTTTGAAGCTTCTACTTGCTAAAGGCATTGATATCAATGAGACTGATCAGGATGGCAATTCCTTGCTTCATGTAGTTGCGAGAACAGGATCCCTGGAAAATATCCAGTTCTTGCTCGCAAAAGGAGCAAATATTCATGCAAAAAATAAAGAAGGCAAAACAGTTCTACATTGGAGTGCAACCAGTAACTCTCTTGAAGCGATGAAGCTGTTGATAGCCAAAGGAGCAGAACTGGATGTCAGCGACAATTCCCTACTCCTTGCGGCTGTGAGTAGTGGCTCTGAACAAATTGTCCAATTTTTGCTAGAGAAAGGTGCAAATGTGAATGGTGTTAGCCGTTCTGGTGAAACTGCACTCCATGCGGCTATAGGAAGCTCCAATTCGCCTAAGCTGATTGCACTCCTCTTAGACAAGGGTGCCAATATCAATGCAAAAAACTCTGAGGGTATTACTGCCCTCCATGTAGCAGTTCAGCACGGTTCTTCTATTGAAACAATAAAATTATTGTTAACGAGGAAGCTGTTGATAGCCAAAGGAGCACAACTGGATGTCAGCGACGATTCCCTACTCCTTGCGGCTGTGAGTAGTGGCTCTGAACAAATTGTCCAATTTTTGCTGGAGAAAGGTGCAAATGTGAATGGTGTTAGCCGTTCTGGTGAAACTGCACTCCATACTGCTGTAAGAAGAAACAAGTCGTCTAAGCTGACTGCACTCCTGTTAGACAAGGGTGCCAATATCAATGCAAAAAACTCTGAGGGTACTACTGCCCTCCATGTAGCAGCTCAGTATGGTTCTATTGAAACAATAAAATTATTGTTGGCGAAGGGTGCAGATGTTAATGTCACCACAATGATGTTTCCTCATACTGCTCTAGAAGCAGCAGTTCACAGAACTGAGGGTGACCAACTAAAAGTTTTGGAAATGATGCTTGCGCGGGGAGCTAATCTTGAGCTAGCTGAGACTAAAACATCATATCCAGGCGGTATCAAAGCCCACATTCAATTGCTGAGAAACGCTGCTCGATCGCCATCTCAAAAGTGATGACAGTAAATCGATTGTGAGTATCATCTTGCCAATACTCACTCTATCCTTCATGTTAGCGTTCTTGAATTTACCATCTTACCCTTGGTGATTATGAATCCAACTGAATCGCGTCAACAGAATCCTGATCATAATTCCAGTGGGAAAATCATTGGGGAAATCATTGCCGATCGCTACCGGATCTTGACACCGCTTGGAGAGGGTGGCATGGGCATTACCTACCGGACCGAAGACCTGAAAACTGGCACCGAAGTGGCCCTCAAGACCATTGTACTTCGGCAAAGCCAAGCCTTTAAAACCCTGGAACTGTTTGAACGGGAAGCCAAGGTTTTAGCGCATTTAGACCATGCCAAAATTCCCAAATATATCGACCATTTCCAAATCGACAGTCCCAGCAATCTCACCTTTTATCTGGTGCAAGAACTGGCGATGGGCAAATCCTTAGCAGACCTGTGCGAACAAGGCTGGCAACCGACCGTGGCAGAAGTGCAGGCGATCGCAACTCAAATGCTCGATTGTTTGATCTACCTGCAAACCCTGACCCCACCTGTAATTCACCGCGATATTAAACCCCAGAATATCATCCGGCGCGAAGATGGGCAAATCATGCTGGTCGATTTTGGCTCGGTACAGGATATTTACCACAACACCGTTCTCGGCGGCAGCACCGTGGTAGGAACCTATGGCTACATGGCTCCCGAACAATTTCGCGGTCATGCCGTTCTCGCAAGCGATCTCTACGGTTTAGGCACTACGTTATTATTTTTGTTAACTCAGCAATCCCCTTCAGATTTACCGCAGCGTGGTTTAAAAATTGACTGCAAAAAGGCCCTCGCGCATCTCAACCTGCCAGCCCCCTTGCTTACTTGGCTAGAGCGTTTGGTGGAACCTGTGCCGGAAGATCGATTTCACAGCGCGATCGATGCCCTCGCCGTACTCCAAGGTCAGCCAGAAATCTACAAACCTGCTCCCCATCAACGCCCCCTGCGAACCCCGATCGCCCTGGTGCAGCTAGACGATCAACTGGTGATCAATATTCCTCCCGTTTGGTTGCGCACAAATGCTGCCCAATGGTTACTCCTCCTGCCCCTCTCTTGGCAACTGATGTCCTTGCTCCTGTTTTGGCTGGTGGAAGTGGGCGTGGGTTGGCAGTGGGCTTGGCAGTATGATCGCCTAGTTTGCCTCCTGCCCCTGTTGCATCAAGCGATCGGTCTTCTCTTTTGGGTGTGGTTTTTCCGCAGTATGGCTTCCCGGATTCGCATTGAATGTACGCCAACTTCGATTCGGTTAAAGCGTTGGATTTTGGGCAAACTGGTACGCGATCGCACCTTTCGCTGGACTGATGCATCTGCCACCCTGGTACAGATCAAAACTCCCTTATCTCTCCGCCGCGATCGTCCCATTACGGTTTGCCAACTGCGAGGAGATCGCTTTGGTTTTTGGTTAACCGAAGCAGAAAAAGCTTGGCTCATGCACGAAGTGAATATCTGGAATGGTTGGGATGAAAGATGAAGCGATGGTTTGAGGCTTTCCCGCTAGATGTTTTCCTGCGTACCACTGCGCCTCATTGAGGACTGCTATCATCAAACTGTTTGGTTGACTCCATCTGTCTTGCCGATGCAGATTTGATGTGCTTTGGTGAGGGTGACGATCGCTCAGTGGTGACACTATACTGAAAGATATACTGAGAGAAACACCAGACCTATGAAGCGACACTATACTGATATTAATATTGTTCTCGATCGCTCCGGCTCGATGCAAAGTATTAAAGCAGATACGATCGGGGGCTTCAATGCCTTCCTGCAACAGCAAAAAGAGACACCAGGTGAAGCCACAATTACCCTGGCACAGTTTGATGATGTTTATGATGTGGTGTATCGTGCAATTCCGCTATCACATGCACCAGATTTAAATGATCACACCTTTGTTCCCCGTGCTTCAACGGCATTATTAGATGCGATCGGACGCACGATCAATGAGACGGGAGCAAGATTAGCGAAAATGCTTGAGCGCGATCGTCCGAGCCATGTGATTTTCGTCATTCTCACCGATGGAGAAGAGAATTCCAGCCGCGAATTTACATCCCAACAAATCAATCAAATGATTCGCCATCAGCGTGAGGTTTACCAATGGGAATTTGTCTTCCTTGGGGCAAACCAAGATGCCATTACCACCGCCAGTCAATTGGGCATGAGTGGTGGACAGGCGTTGACCTATGCAGCCAGTCCCCAAGGAACCCAAGCTGCCTTTAAAGCCATGTCGAAAAATCTTTCGCGATTCCGGGGGGGTGAGGCGGCAGCGTTGGAATTTAGTGACGCCGATCGTCAAGCGCAAGTTGATGCTGGATTAGACAAGGACTGACAGCCCGTGTACGGTGACCCAAACTAGTCAAGACAGATTCCAACATGGGGTAATGCCGTCACATGCAACCCTCCCAGAACGACAAAGAACATTACAGTCCAGTATCCGGATGAGACCAGGAATTCTACGTAGAAGTACAGGAAAATCTATCAAGACCTGGTAAAAAATCTATATAGTTCTGTGATCTATGTCAATGAGTCTTGGAAAATATCATGGGACGATAGTGCTCAGCTTCGGCATTCTACCTACACAAAATAGCTATTTCTCGATGCAAAATCCTGATTTTAGCTCAATTACTCTATGTTTACTGAATCATCCTAAGAGCCAGTCACCCTATTTTTTCTTCAGTATGTGGAGTTTCAGCCTATATGCCTAAAACTACTAGTAAATCTGCTCCTAAAGAAAAGTCTTCACCATCTCAGACTGGCAAGGCTATCAAGCCTCAAAAAACAGTTCAGCTCAACCAAACTCTGCAAAAAGAGGTTGCTCGACTGGCTGAAGAGCATCAAATTCGTCCAGAAGTTCTGCAAGCATTTGCCCATTTCGTCATTGTCCATTATAAGGATAAAGATCCGAAGATTAAACCTTTAACACTCACACAACTCAAAGGGACAATCTATCAATATTTCTCTGTTTCAACCACTCCTGAATTGAAAAAATCTGGTGCTTTTAAAATGGCAACTGATGGGATGAGTGATCTCAATCTCAGTGTACGAGATGGTTGGGAAAAGTTATATCGAAAATTTGTTGGTGTTCTTCCTGGTGAAGAGAATGAGCAAGGCTATGGCTGTATAAATGGTATCAACATCTTTAAATACTTTAAGCCATGGCAAGTCTTTGGTCTCAATCCTCAGCAAGCCAGCCAGTCAGATATCAAAGCAGCTTATTACAAGTTAAGTAAAATCTACCATCCCGATGTATCGCAAACAGGGGATGCAGCAATTTTTGACAGTTTGACAACTATGTACAAAAGTATCAGTGCGGAGATTTAATTCATGGAAAAGAAGAACCCTAGCTTTACTATTCGTGAGGCTGATCTTGCTCAAGCACTAGAAATATCTCCTCAAGAATTGGATAGAATCATCCAATTTTTTGACTCAGATTCAAAAGATGAATGGGAATTATGTGAAAATAATCACTTTATCTATTTGAATAAGGCCTTGAATGAAAGATTGTTCTCTGAACAGGGAGCTTATGCGATCGCTAAATATATGGATGAAATAACTCCTAAAAGTATTTGGTCAATGATCACTGAGTTTATTACTCGACATAAGGAGAAGATTCGGAATGCTTTTATTAGCCGCAAAATCCAAGAGAATAGTAGTTCGCTGACTGTTAAGAACGATCGCCATTTTCTATCTAAGAAAGATGTAGTCAGCATCTTTTGTACAAGTCCTGCTCGTTTGGACAAGGCATTCAAAGATATTCAACGCTCTAATCAGCCCTTGAAAATTTATGAGGACTTTGACGATATTGATGGTGTTCGCTACTATTCTTTTTCAGGCTTCTACAGACTAGGGCGAAACTTAGCAGATACTTTAACCGTGAAGGACAGAAAAAATTGGTGCGGAGCGATCGAAGTTGTAGGCAAGAAAACCTTCAAGTTGATTGTTGATCAGCAAACAGCTTTCCAGAAAAAAATAGACAATGCTATGGCACAGGCAAGGAGAAGAGATGGCGATCGTTGTCAAATTACGCACATCAAACGTGACAAATATAACAGGACAGTTAACATCGTCGCTCATCATCTCTACTCTCAAAAGCATTATCCTCATCTAGCAGCTAGTGTAGACAATTTGATCACACTGACACAGGAGACTCACAATGATTTTCATACTTGGAATGGCGGATTTCAAAAACCCTGTACAGTCGATGATCTCATTCGATTTGTGAATGAACTGCACCCTGATAATTATGAGGTTGTTCTTAAATTGAATACAGTGAAAAAAATTCTATCAGTAACACAATCTTAATTGCATATCAGCGTCATTGCCTCAACGCGTCACCTGCTCGGTTCTGGCACTGGGGCGATCGCTGGAGTTTTCAGTTGGACTGGATAATTTAGATTGCGGTTTAACCTTGGGTTTCGGCAATTCCGCTCCATTGATCACCGCCCCCAGCAGCCGAAGCGTTTCAGATTCAGTCAACTGCTCGATCGCCATGTTCAACACCGCAGGCTGGCTCACCCCAGGGCGACTGACCAAAATTAATCCATCCGTAGCAGGTTCCAGCAACAATGCATCATTACAGGAATCCAACGCTGGAGCATCGATCACGATGAAATCAAACCGACCGCGTACGTCTTCCAGCAACCGCTTCCACTCACTCGACTCCATAATTACCGAGGGTTGACGTTGCACACCGGGACTGGGAATGATATAAAGATTGCTTACCTGGGGCACCAATTGAATGCAATTGGCAATTTGACTGTAGTAGCGCAGCGGTTCCAGTTGATGAACGGAATCCACAGCAACTCCAATATGAGCCGCTTGGGACTCCGATCGCAAATCCGCTTCCAACAACAACGTTCGTTTCCCCGATCGCGCCGAGGCGATCGCTAAATGGTATGCCACAATGCTTTTGCCTTCCCGAGCGATCGTGCTAGTCATTAACACCACCTTAGCCCGTTGCCCCTCTGCCAGCCGCAAAGTACTGCGAAATCGTTCGTAGGGTTCCAAATAGGGAGAATCCGCAGGTAAAACCCCAGAATCGGGCATTTCCCAGGTGGGTAACCAGGGTACACTGCCCAGTAAAGGAACCTCCTGACCGCCAAACAGTTCCTGTAGCTCCTCTTCCGTTTGGCAAATGCCCTCCAGCATATCCAGCAGAAAGATAATCCCCCCTCCCAATATCATGCCAATCACGCCCCCTATCACCACCATCAACGGCACATTTTTCGGTGGTTTGGGTTCCGTGGGAATCTGAGACAGTCGCGCCACCGTCAAACTACTCACCGTTTCGGCTTCAGCAGTTCGTGCATCCACCAACTTCGCTTGCATTTGGTCATGCAGGGCTTTTTTCAGCTTCAATTGATCTTCCAGTCGTCCTCGGGCCAGTTGTTTATTCGGCAGATTCTTCAGTTGCGATCGCAGGCTAACTTGAGTTTGCAGGAGGGTTGCTTGTTGCCGCAGGATACGTTCCCGCAACGTCGTCAGTTCCACCAAGCGCAGAGCCAACCGTTGCCGCTCTGGATCAAGGCTGCTATCACTGCGGACATTACTCTGAAAAGGAGCCGCTAACCCACCCCCCCCCACCACGTCGTGGGCCCGCCCCGGCACGTGTTCTTCATAGGCCTGTCGCTGCTTGGTCAGTTGGACGATTGTGGGATGTTCAGCCCGTAAATCCTTAGCGGCGATCGCTAACTGAGACTCCACCTGATGAATTTGGGCGCGCAAATTGGCAATGATCGGATCAGCACTCAGCGCCGAAGAAACATAGGCTTGATCGGCTGTTAACCCTAACTTTTGCTGCAAACTGCCAATTTCTGCATTTAATCCTTCTAGTTCAACCTGGAGCGATCGCTGCTGTTGTTCACTCTGCAAAATCGCATTGCCTAAACTGCCATTCTGGGCGGCAATCAACGCGGGTCCTTCTAGGCGATCGTACTGTTCCAACGCCTGTTCTGCGGCAGTCAACTCTGCTTTCACCCTAGGCAAACGCTGATTCAAAGAGGTAATCACAGCCTTCAATCGAGCAGCATTCGATGCTTGGCTCTGGGTCACAACCCGCTTCACCAGGGCTTCAATCACTTTCTTAGCCCGCTTCTCTTCGGTGTCTCGATATTCAATTGTGATTTGTTCTGCCCCAGGGGCTGCCCCTTTTTTATCTTTTCCCGCTGCTGCTATGGGTAAGGTCACCTTGAGATTTCGGATTAGCTTTGCTGGATCCAGATCAAATTCCACCGCTGTTTGTTGAGCGATTTCTTCTGTGATCAGTCCATCCGTCGTCACGGACTCGATCGGCTGCCGAATTTCAGATCCGGTGGCAGAAAATGTAGTCGCAGGGCGATTTCCCACCAAAATGGCTTCTACCAAATGAGTCGCCGGGGGATCGGGCTGAGAACTCAAAAGACTGGCTCCAGCAATGCCCAACGCTAAGCCAGCCGGAAGCAGCCAGATAGATCGACTGACTGCAAGAAGGTAGCGTTTAAGGATTGGCGAAGCCATAGAAGCAATCTGAGAAGCAATAAGGGGGGCAAGAACACCAAAGGAGCAAAACCAGCAGTCCAGACCTGAGAATGGGCAGTGGAATTGACACAGTAGCTATTGACGGCTGTTGGGCCCAAACAAGTTAGAGGCGCTATTGCCTAACTCTTGGAAAAACAACAGAAAGCCTAAAACATCTCGGAACGGTTGGGTCAAGACATTCAGCGCGTAGGAAAGCCGACCCACCAAGTTCCGCCCAATCACAATCACATCATTATCCTGCAACGCTACATTTTGGGAGATATCCCCCATCAGGGCTTTTTTGCCATCCAGGGTCACCGTGTTAGCGCGTTGCTGCTGATAATCGTAGCGAACCAGGGCAATTTTGCGCAGATTTGCCGCATCCGGATTCAACCCCACCTTCGCCAGCACATCCAAAAACTTGCCCCCATTGGGCACATTAACTTCTAACAAGCCACCTCGGGCATAGCTGAGCACTCGTACCGTGATGATCGGTTTCACCAGGGTCGATCGGGCAATAATATTGCGATCGTAGTCCTTTTCCTGACCTGGCTCCAGCTTAGAAATGACAATCACATCGCCATCTTGAAGTTTTAGATCCGGCAAGGCTGATCCTTCTCTAAGTGGGGTAAACAGATCTAGGCTTTCTTCCACCACCACTCCATTCGTATGGGTGCGGCGCACTTTCACCGATCGCAAATCTGCCTGTTCCGTAGCACCGCCCGCTGTCAAAATGACCGAAGAGACCCGCTGATTCAGTTGCGTCAGGGGATAAAGACCTGGTTTACTAATTTCCCCCGCGATCGTTACCTGCACGGGGCGCTGATTGGTTAATGAGAGGAGAACGACCGGATTAATCACAAACCGATTCACTTCCTGCCGCACCCGTTCCTGTGCTTCATCAATGGTCAGCCCCTGCACGAAGATTTTGCCCAGAATGGGATGGGTAATTTTGCCTTCCTGATCCACCGCTGCTTGAAAACTAAAGTCTTGAAACCGCTGCACAAAGATCGACACCACATCCCCACTGCCGAGGCGATAGACCCCGAAAGGGTTGACCGGAACTGTTTCGATGGCATTGCTGGGCGGGAAACTGAGAGGATTGAGGTGAGAGGGCGGATTAGTAGTAGGCTGAGTGGACGAGCTAGCAGGCGGTAACTCCCCCCGATCACGCAGACGTTGCCGAGCTTCTTCCACCAGTTGTAAAGTCGTGGGGCGGGCAAGGGGTGAGGGGGAAGCAGTGGGCGATTGGATGGGCGGTGGTGGGGTTTGGGCCTGTGCGCGGGGTAGCCAGGTAAAGCTGAATGCACTGACGATCGCACTGCTATAGACAACAGATAGCGTGATAGGCAATACCCCAGGAGCATAGAACTCGGAACGACCGGAACGAAGCGGCTGAGAACCGAGTGAACGGACAAATCCTGGAGCTAGAAAACGATAAAAAGACCGGGACATGGAAGCATCTCTGGGGGGACTGAGAAAAACGCTAGCGATTAACAAGATTTTAGCGGCAACAAGATTTTAGCGGTGGGAGTCGAATCTGGCAGACTTTATGAGCCAGACTGTTTAGCGGGAATTCGACGATCGCTCTCCATCTTGCGGTTCCTGATCCTGCTGCAACACCTCCCTCAGCAAGGTGGTTTGGAGCGTCTGTCCCAGGGTTAGCGCCCGATCGCGATACTTCTGCAAATCATCCAAAGGTTCCATCGGCAGAATCACACTCACCGCAATCCAGGGTCGCCGTTGACCGTGCCATTGGGCTTGGCGATCGGCAAAAAACCACTGACTCGGCGCATAGTTCCCCCCCGTTGCCCAGGCATACCATTGTAGGACTGCATAGGTTTTCCGCGCGGTCCAAGCTCTGAGGAATCTGGCTTGCACGGGAACCTGATCGGCTGTAAAGGCTAACGTGCTCAGGGAATCCTTTTGCCACCGCTGAATCCCATCCAAATCGGTCCATTCCACCTGGGGCTGATCCTTCGGACCATTTTGCGTAAACAACATCAGCATCACAGGTTCCGAGGAGCCATCACGAATTTGTTGAATCGACCAAGGGTGCTCGCCCAAGGTTAGGGTGCGTTGCTGTTCTGTGGTCCAGCCGGGAATGGGCAGACCCTGTTGCCGGACTTGCTTCAAGTGACCCAAAATAGCGATGGGTGGGGGTTGTTGCCAGCGCCATTTGCCTGTTTGATAGTTCGGAAGGGTGGCGATCGCTACGACCAGTAACAATCCGAGCAGAAGGAACTTCGCCCACAGGGTTGACCAACGGGTTGACCAATGGGTTGGCAAGGAGAAAGGAACCATAGGATGTCAATTCAGCTATCGGATCTATCAGCCATCTGATCTAGTCAGTATCGGAACTGTCGGAGCTTTAGTCGGTGCTGTTCCAGAATGCCCTAAGTTCACCGGATTGCCGACAAATCACCAGACTAGCAAATTACCTGGCGATCGCTGCCCCGTTGCCTGCATTGGAAAAACGGTCTTGAACCGCTAAAATTGCGATCGAAACCACTCAAGCTAGCACTTTAAAGCAATAGGACAACATCTTATGAGCGGCGATCGAGCTGTTATCAAATTTTCTTCAGAAGACTGTGGAATTTGCCACAAAATGTCATTTTACGATCAGAAAGTGACGGAAGAGTTGGGGTTGCGTTTTGTAGATGTGAAAATGCAAGACACCGCCACCTATCGCCAATATCGCAAAATCTTACTGGCTCAGTATCCCGACAAAACGGGCATGGGCTGGCCGACCTACATTCTGTGCGATCAACCGGAAGGCGAATTCCAAATCCTGGGGGAAGTCAAAGGCGGGCATCCCAAGGGTGAATTTCGCGAACGGCTACAAAGCATTCTCACCACAGCCTAGTTCCTGCCCACTCTCAACCTGGCTTAATCTACACTGCGACCTTTGCGGCGGTTGCCATGCGATCGCAGGTTGGGTAAAGCCACCGGGGCATCGGCGATCGTGCGGGCTTGCTGTTGATGCCCCTGGAAATAGCGCTGCCATTCGCTCGGCGCATCCATCGTTTCCCCCCCATGTTGTGTCCACCGCCGCCGCACTTGGCACAGCACCGGGGTATTCACACAGGCTCCTGAAACGATGACCTGTCCTTTTGTCAGAGCTGGCAATTCCTTCAGCAAATCTCGTCCCGCCGCTTCTACCCCATACTTCAAACTATCTTGATCGACGGGGTTAATGATTCGCATGATGAACTGGCTCATACATTGGGACAGCACATCGGAATCAATCTTGCCCGGTCGCTGCGTAATCAACCCCACCCCAATGCCAAACTTGCGCCCCTCACTCAAAATGGTTCGCAGAATGGTCTTGCAGCGAGAAGGTTCATGGGCAGGGGCAAAGCGATGGGCTTCTTCCAACACTACAAAGACTGGGTAAGGAATAAAGTTCTCATCTCCAGGATCAATCAGTTGACGATGGGTATTCATACGGGCTTGGTTGGTTTGCCGCAGAACCGCTGCACAGATGACCTGCTGCTCTTCCTGGCTGATTTCATTCATTTGCAACACCGTCACCTGCCCTGGACGAAACAGATCCCGAGGGGCAACCGAATGCTCAAAGGTATGGAAATATTCCGATCGCTCCAATCGCTCTAACTTCCACTCCAAGGCGGCAAAGGAGGATCCCTGCTTTTCATTGCCCTCATCATCCGTTTGGGTATCTGCTTCTTTCACCGCTGCCACCAGATCCGGCACACTCCAGCGAAAATCCCCATGGCGATGCCGATTCAAAATGCGAAAGGCTTTGTTGAGGATAGACTGCTGGCGATCGCTCATATCCGGCAACAAGGTCAGCAGGTCGTAATAATCCAAGGAAGACAAGCGAATTCTAATATCATCCGGTGTGAGCAGATTGACCTTCGGTTGATAGCCATCCTCACCGCGAAACTGCTCATGGGTCTGCATCTCCTGCAAGGTGCCATATTCTCCGTGGGGATCAAAAATCAACACAGCGGCCCGGTTATTGGGTGCCAGCAGTTCTTCAATCAAGACCCCTGCGGTATAGGACTTGCCTGAACCGGTCCCCGCCAAAATCGCCATGTGGGTACTCACCAACTCCTTCACATCCAAGGCGATCGGCACGGCTCCTGCATCCCGTAACAGCACTGAACCAATATGAGCGGCTCCCAGGTCTCCGGGTTGGCGCTTATTCAAAATCTGTTGGAGTAGGGTATCACTAGCCAGAAACACCCTGGCACCAGGATCAGGACTACGCCGAGGATTCATAAAGCCCAAAGCTCGATCGAAATATCCGATCACATCGACACTGACTTCATAAATTTCTGGATTCTTCTCCGTAAAGCCCACGATCGCTGCGATCGCCTGGGGGCTAATTTCGGTATCTGCAAAAATGCGATCGGGCAGATGTTCAATCAAGCGGCGATCGGAAATCTTCCCCAAAATTCTCAGGCGATCGGCTTCTGCGCCATCGGCTACCGGATTGGATACCTCATAGTAAACATACTCACCAATCTTGACATAGCGATTATCAGCCGTAATGAAGAGAAATTGGTTGCCAGTTTCGCCCGGTCCTTTGACCGTTCCCACCACCACCCTGCGATCGAGATTCGAGGTCGTTTGTTGATCAAGGTTTAGACGATCAATACTTAAATTCATGGTTGGTTCAACTGGGTTGGTTCAACTGGTTCGGCTCAACTGATTCAGCTCAACTGGTTCAGCTCAACTGGTTCGGCTCAACTGGTTCGGCTCAACTGGTTCGGCTCAACCTTCGCGGGTGTGAGTAGAGAGTTCAACTGGCTCAGTTATAGTACAATTAATCCATTTTTTGCCGACCTTGATAGCCTGAAAATTTTAAAGGACTTGTGGGATCAGACAAGAATCGTGGGGAAATTACGGATACCCTCTTGAGATTCACACTGTAATCTGAAAGATATAAATCATCTCAACTTAGTAAGGTCTTTGTAAGGTCTTGGTTGTGCTAGCTAGGATCCAGCAATTCTCACCATTGAGTTGCAAGTCAAGGTTAGTTTAATTGCCCTCTAGACAGACAGGTTAAGGTACTCAGTGAACGTATCAAGGTTGCCCTTGGAAGTGCCAGGATTATCTGAGCGGGTTGGTGAAGGAACCGATCCGCTCAGCACCCATATCCGCTTGGTGTCCGACGGTTTTCCAGACGCACAAGTCTCATCCATGTCTGGACTCATCCCAGAACCAGCATCTCCTAGCCTACCGGGTCACATCTTACACCACGATTCTCAGCAGGCCACCCTATCATTTTCTCAGCAAGTTCTCGACTTATTGATGACGGCTGCCACTCCGGTTATGGGATTAGAGGCGGTTGCAAAATTCTTGGTTCAAGGTCTGCAGGTTGAAGGCTGTGTGATATGCGATCGCGCCACCCAAGTATCATCGCAAGTCCAAGTCGTCTGGTTTGATAAGCCGCGCCTCATCCAAAAACAGATGGAGATTGTTAGCCTGTGCCAACGTTGGTTGTCGCAATCCCTGTTGGATGCAGCATTGATTCCTGAAATGACATTTCTGCCGATGTTTGCCCCCATTCAAGAGGCTTGGGAGGGGTTGAATGTCAAGGTAGTTGCCTTACCGAGCCGGTATGCGGGTCAAGTCAATGGTGGGATTTTCCTGATTGCACGTAAAGTAGCATTAACAGATTGGCAACACAAGAGCCTACAAGTTGCCTTGCCTGCGATCG
>JAYKGX010000292.1:0-10308 GCA_035285565.1 Synechococcales cyanobacterium | reverse complement strand
CTCTTCAGAACTCTTTATCGGAGCCGATATTAATCTCTACTACGATGGTCGTCATCCCCAGTGGTATAAGCGTCCCGACTGGTTTTTGGTGTTGGGTGTCAATGCTGCGGCACGTCAGGAAGACCTGCGTTGGAGCTATGTCGTTTGGCAGGAAGGGATCAATCCATTTTTAGTTGTGGAATTGTTATCCCCTGGCACAGAAGACGAAGACCTAGGCGGCAAGGTGCGTGAACTCGGCAGACCCCCTTTGAAATGGGAAGTTTACGAAAAGATTCTACGAGTGCCGTTTTATGTCGTTTACGATCGCTACGAAAACCAACTACGAGTTTTCACCCTCGTTGGCAGTCGCTACCAATCCATTGACCTGCCAGATTCAAGATTTTGGTTTGAGGATCTCGATATGGGTATAGCCATTTGGGCAGGAGCCTATCAAGGGGTTGAGGGTCAATGGTTACGCTGGTACGACAGGGAGGGTCAATGGATTCCCACCGATCGAGAGCGTCTGGCAACAGAGTCGGAAGCTCGCCAAATTGCCGAACAGCAGGTTCAGTCTGCCATCCCACGGTTAGCCCGCATGGGTTTGACCGCTGCACAAATCGCTGAAGCCTTGAGCCTGCAAATCACCGAAGTTGAACAGCAATTGCCGATCGATCGCTAAACGTTGTTTCTGATATTACGATCGCTTTAGCATCGTTTCCAAGCAATCCTGACGTAATGAAGGGCGATCGCATCGTCTCTCTCCTCAGCATTCGCCTTCGCACTTTAGGCAGTTACGTTCAACGACTGTTCGCAAATTTGGAAGATAAAGCGGAGTCGCGCAATGAGAAACGCCATATCGCCCGTAGAATAGGCAGACGATTCAAATACTTCTCCCGTCGGGTCAAGTTTATAAAATTGCCAACTCGAACCATTGCTCAAAATACCTAAAACCGCGATCGCTCGCTCATTTTTTTGATTATTCCATTGGCAGGCATGCATCTCGACTAAACATTGTGCTAATCCTTGCTCAAAATTATCTTTCTTGGCTTCCACCACACACAGCACTGGCAAGGTCAAATATCGCTGACGTTCTGCGATCAAATAGTCTACAACCCCCCCAGCCACATTACTCTCTAATTTCGCACCTTTCCAAATACGCAGATGATGAAAGGGATCGATCGCCTCATCACAAATCGCATCAATCAATAATTTTTTAGATTCTTCATACCCTTCCAAGTCAAAGTTTCGTCGTAAGCGCTGAAGATGTTGGATGAAAAAATCGCTCAGCACCGCTGGTTCAACTTTAATGTCCCAAGGTGTCAGTTCCTTGAGATTCAGCAGTTGAAAAGCTTCCGCTTTGCTAAATCCTGAGAATTTCTTCTTACTTTTTGAACGAGCAACCATGGAGATGGAGAAATGGATCGGATTAATTTTAGCGAATTTCTAATTTCACAGCCACACAACCGATCGAAATAATCGTTGCAACCAGGCTGGAGCCGCTACACTAAAAGGCATGAACAGTTCTATTCAAGCCCTGCCCATCGAAGTCGTGAACCTGATCGCTGCTGGGGAAGTCATTGATTCCTTGGCGGCGGTGGTGCGCGAGTTGGCAGAAAATGCTATTGATGCTGGGGCAACCCGCATTACCGTCAAAGTCTGTGCTGAACAGTGGCGTGTGCAGGTGGTGGATAATGGCGTGGGATTTTCGCGGGAGGATTTGCAGCAGGCGGCGATCGCCCATACGACCAGCAAAATTCGCAACCGAGCTGATCTGACTCAAATTCGCAGCTTAGGGTTTCGGGGCGAAGCCCTGCATAGTTTGGCACAATTAGCCCAGTTGACAATTTTCAGTCGTCAGAGTTCGCTCAGCTATGGGTGGAAGGTGCAGTACGATTGCGATGGGCAGGTGATTCAGCCAGAAGAAGTCGCGATCGCACCGGGCACTATTGTCACTGTGGATCACTTGTTTGGATCTTGGTTAAATCGACGGGAGAGTTTACCCCCTGCCAAAGTTCAATTGCGCGCCGTTCAGCAAATCATCCAATCGATCGCCCTTGGTCATCCCCAGGTAACTTGGCAAGTGTATCAAGGAGATGGCGAATTGGGTAAAAGTAAGGAGCGAGACTGGTTTAACATTTGGGCAGGGCAGGGAATGCTACAAATCTTGCCCCAACTGTTGCCGCAAGTGCGCGCTGAAGATTTACGGGAAGTGCAACAGGGTGCAGTCACTGTTTTACTGGGCTTACCCGATCGCTGTCATCGCCATCGTCCAGATTGGGTTCGCATTGCCGTCAATGGTCGCTTTGTACAATTTCCAGAATTAGAATCAACGTTATATCAGGCATTCCGAAAAACATTACCACGCGATCGCCATCCTATTTGTTTAGTTCATTTAAATGTTGCAATTGAAGATGTGGATTGGAATCGCCATCCAGCTAAAGCAGAAATATTTTTAAAGGATTTACCCCAATGGCAAATAGCGATCGAAACAGTGATTCATACTGCATTGCAAATTGAAACCGATCCTCAAGAGCGCGATCGTCGCACTCAAGCCCTTTTAAAAACCGCAGAATCAGCAGGAGGCTATCACACCCAGCGGCAGATTGATAACCGTGCATCGCTTCAATTCACAACTTTAAAAGTATTAGCACAAGTGCATCAGATGTATATCCTGGCAGAACATCCCACCGGACTCTGGATGATTGAACAACACATTGCCCATGAGCGTGTACTATATGAACAAATTCGCGATCGCTGGCATATCATTCCGCTACAAACTCCAGTGTTGCTCAAATCCCTATCTGATCTACAAATTGAGCAGTTAGAACGCTTGGAACTAGAAGTTGATGCCTTTGGTGAGCAACTCTGGGCAGTGCGATCGGCTCCTGCCCTATTAGCCGAGCGATCGGACTTAGAAGCTGCCCTAATCGAGTTGAGTTTAGCGGGTGACTTACAAGCTGCCCAGGTTGCCACCGCTTGCCGAAGTGCCATTCGCAATGGAACCCCATTAACCCTCACAGAAATGCAACACTTAGTCGATCAATGGCAACACACCACCAATCCCCGCACCTGTCCCCACGGTCGCCCCATTTATCTCACCTTAGAAGAATCCTCCCTCTCACGGTTTTTCCGCCGCCATTGGGTGATCGGCAAAAGCCACGGCATATGAACTACCCCACTGCATGGGCGAATGGGGAATTCCGCGAAATCGTTAATCCCAGCTAAAAAGACAAAGCGATCCAAAATCAGAGATCGATCGTCTCTCCCCAATCCAAAATCCAAAATCCAAAGTCTACTGTCCCGGCTCCGGGGGTAACGGTTCTGGATCAGGCGGAGGAGCGGCTGCCTCTGGGGCGGGTGCTGGGGCTGCTTCCGGTGCGGGTTCCGGTGCGGGTGCAGGATCATAAGAAGGAGGTGGAATATCCTCAGCAGGGGGAGGAGCTTCATTGTAGGCACCACCGCCACCACCCGAGTCATAGGTACCACCACCCGAATCGTAGTTACCACCGCCGCCACCCGAATCACTCGACTGGCTGGAGGTATTACTGTCTTGCCAGTTATTACTCCCTGTATCCGGTGCAAATCCCTTGGAGTAAGCAGCATTGGGTTTGACAGGTTTTGCCTTGATGCTACCCTTCCGTCCATCCATTTTGGGCAGATCGGGGAAAGACTCCTTGGGCATATCCTTCACCACTTCGCGCATGAACTCTTTCCAGACATAGGCGGCTGTTCCGCTACTGCCACCAGTAGGGTAGCTGTCATCATTCCCCAGCCAAACTCCCGTCGCCAATTGGGGAATATAACCCACAAACCAGAGATCTCTGGCTTTTTCAGAGGTACCCGTCTTGCCTGCCACCCCCCGATCGCCCAGCGACGCAGGTTGCCCCGTCCCATTTTTGACCACTCCCTCTAGCATCCAGGAAACAATCCCCACGGTGGTCGGATCAACCACTTGTTTAGATTGGAAATCTGACTTATAAAGTTCCTGACCTTTGTTATCCAGCACACGGGTAATGGCATGGGGAGGAATAAATTTCCCAACGTTCGCCAGGGTGGCATAACCACTCGTCAATTCTAAGGGAGTCACTTCATAGGAACCCAAGGCTAAGGAATAGGTTTCTTCCAACTTGGCGGTTTTAACCCCCATGCCCCGCGCCATATTAATCACAGGTTCAAAGCCCACATCAATGAGAACCTTGACCGCAATCACATTAATCGATTTGGTCAGTGCGGTATCCATGCTTTGAGAGCCGGAATATTTGCCGCCGTAGTTCTTGGGTTCATAGCCATCCACCACATAGCGATCGTCCACATAGCCGTCATAGGGAGAAAAGCCTGCTGCGATCGCCGCTGTGTAGACAAAGGTTTTAAAGGTTGAACCAGGTTGCCGCAACGCTTGGGTAGCACGGTTAAATTGACTTTCCTTGTAATAGTCATAGCCACCCACCATGGCCCGAATTCCCCCTGTTTTGGGATCGATCGCCACCAAAGCAGCTTGTTCAAATCCCTGGCGCGGTCCATCCAGTTCGATCGCATCCTTCACCGCCTTCTCCGCATGTTTCTGCCACTTCGGATTCAATGTGGTTTCGATCGTCAGCCCACCGTATTCGATCGCCTCTTTAGAGACATACTTTGCCAATTCCTGTTTGACATGGGACGTGAAGTAAGGGCTGCTACTAAACAGGTGCTTCGGGGTCGCAGGTTTCAACTTAATTGGCTCCGCTTTGGCAGCATCAGCTTCCGCTTGGCTGATGTATGCTTGCTCTGCCATGCGATCGAGCACCAAATCCCGGCGTTGTTTAGCCTTATCCTTATCCACAATGGGCGAGTAAAGACTGGGAGCGGGCGGCAACCCTGCAATCAAAGCCGTTTCCGACAGGGTTAAATCGTTGACGGGCTTACTGAAATACACCCAAGCTGCATCCGCCACCCCGTAGGCTTCTGAACCGAGATAGACCAAATTGAGATACTTTTCCAGGAGTTGATCCTTAGACTGTTCCCGCTCCAACCGTTGGGCCAAAACGGCTTCCCGCAACTTCCGAATCAAGCTACGATCCTGGTTGAGAAACACCATCCGGGCTAACTGCTGCGTAATCGTACTGCCCCCTTCCAAGGCATCACCCGAGGTAACATTGCGCACCGTAGCCCGCACAATCCCCCAATAGTCCACGCCTTTGTGTTGATAAAAGCGCCGATCTTCAGATGCAATAAAGGCATCCACAACCCGCTTGGGAATTTGATTTAAGGCAAGTTTCTCCCGCGTAGCAGGACCTTCCTGAGTCAGAATGGTGCCGTCTTCCCCTTTGATGGTCAACGTTCCCGGACGCACAAATGCCGTTAGGGTGGAGGTATCGGGCAAGTCTTGATCGATCTTCCAATATCCAGCCCAAACGCCTAACCCCAGAAGGGCAAACAGGGCCAAGCCAATCCGGACCCGAGGGCGCTTCAAGGGTGTGGGCAATTTTGCATCCACCTGTTCAATCCCTGACTTGACCTGCTTCCCGGTTTTGACAACCCGCTCACTGAACTGGCGAGCAGAACGAAATCCCTGAGAAAGGCGATTGGTCTTATCCTCTGAATTCCCTTCTGCCCCAGGATCTAGCAGATCCTCCGACAGATCCTTCGACACATCATTTGACCATGGAGATAGCTTAGATCTCCGCTTGGCGGCATCACGCTTGGAATTGTGCTTTCTCACAGAAGAGCCTCACGCAGTCTAGCAAACCAAAGAATGACAACAAAACACAGGCGGAGAAGCGAACAAAAGATGCAATCCCGCATTTATCTTTCAAACAGAGAGATAGAATCTCGTTCGATCGCACCCTTAATCGCACAAGTATAGGAATAAATGACCATTTTGCAAATAGTGTTTCAAACTTGTGTCGAGTGGATTGGCATCGGTTTAGCAGAACTCCCTGCTGCCCCTAAACCCCTGCGTGCCCGAGTGCCAAACCGGCAACGAGCATCCCCAGCACCAGGAAAGGCTGGGCACTAGCTTGGTACTTGACATCGTTTTTCAAGGGATCGCGCAGGAAGTACATATCCTGAAAGGTAATTTGGGGAATCACCAACAGCAGGAGAATGGTGGCATAGAGATTTTGGTGAATGCTGAGCAGATAGGCAGCGATCCCGACTTGGAACACATCAATCATGAACACACAAATCCAAGCGGCGGTGCTAATGCCAAACATGACCGGCAGGGATTTCAACCCTAACTGCCGATCGCCCTCTACGCTCTTAAAGTCATTGACCACGGCAATCCCCAAGCCTGCCAGACTATAGAACAGGGTGAGGATCATAATGGTTGGATTCAAATCCCCAAACAGGGCATGACCCGCCCACCAAGGTAGGGCAATGTAACTTGCTCCCAGAGCATAGTTGCCTAACCAACCATTCTGTTTCAGCTTCAAGGGCGGTGCCGAATAGATATAGGACAGAAAGGACCCAGCGATCGCCATGACGGTAATGGTGGGAAAGTCGTGCCCCGCCCAGCGATCGAGTCCATAGGCGACGGCAATGCCTCCCACCAGCAGCACCCACACTTGAACCAAGACCTGGGGAATGGAAATGGCACCCGAGGGAATTGGACGGTAGGGTTCATTAATCGCGTCAATTTCGCGATCGTAGTAGTCGTTAATAGTTTGCGTATAACCGGTCAACAGCGGTCCCGACATGAGCATACAGGCAAGGGAAATCAGGACGGTTTCCACAGACCAATGGTAATTTCCTGAAGAAGCGGCTCCACAGATCACGCCCCACATCAAGGGAATCCAGGTGACAGGCTTCATCAATTGCAGCCGGATTTTCCAGATAGAGCGCTCCTGCACATCCGCGCCCTTCATCCCCAGGAGTTGGCGAGCTTTGGCACTGCGATCGCCACTGGAAGGACTGTCCTGATCAGCACTGGCTTGGGAGACACCAGACTCCTCAGGGGTGGGCAGCTTGGTTTCTACGGGATTTATCTCTGTCATAGCAAATTTATAGGATTAGGGATTTAGGCGATCGAATCGTTTGGCGATCTAAATGGCGATCTAAATCATGAGTCACCCGATCAAAAAGAAATAATCAAATAGCCCTCTTGAAACTTAGCACCCGTAACGGGTAAACCACTCAACTCGGGCGGCAAGAAAATATTCCGTCGTTGATCTCCAGCTTCGATTGTAATTTCCGGCCCATACTGGGTCAGCTTCACCTGTTTCTTATCAAAAGTGGGCAAAAAGAGATAGACCTTCTTCGCGGCGGCATCAATCCGAATCGGGCTGGGCACCTGCAAGGCTTGGCTGACCTCCGGCACCAGAGGGGCGATCGTCGCAGGAATTGCTTCAGAGCTAGCCACTTCCGGGAGCAGGTACAGCGGGAGTGGATCAAAGGCATTGCCGACGGTTCCCCTTGCAAAAACTCCCCCCACCGTCAGCCCCACTTGCTGAGCACTCCCCCACAAATATTGAGCTGTGGCGATCGCGGTTTGATCCGCCGTGGTGACGAGGTAGGCGATCGTGCGCTGCGGGTCTGACAAGGTGGCTTTTCCCTGTTCCAGCAGCTCATTCAATTGATTGGTGGGCATGGCAAAGTTATCTGCCGCCCAAGCCACATCCAGCACCATCGGTAGAATCGGTTGCACCAAAGGCATGACATTTTTGGCTAAATCAGAATCAGCAAATACCTGGCGGAAACGGCGCACATACCAACTCACGACTTCGGGGGTACCCATCATCCGCAAAAGCTCAGGACTGCTGGGACTGTCATACACCACAACCTCATACTGGCGACTGTAGACCCGGAGGGCATTCAGGGCAAGCGCCGTATCCATTCCTGGTAAAATCCCCAGTTCCTGCCCGTAGACATTCTTAAAAAAGGGGGTGCGGATATAGCGGGCTTCCAACTGTTTTAGCTCTTCCCAAGCCTGTTCCAATAGCACGGTCGTCAAGAATTGAACCGCCTCCAGATTCGGGGCGATCGCCGTGGGTTCAGACCCGATCGCCGCTCCTAGGGCTATTTTCACCGCAGGGCTGGCATCGGAACTGGCAAAGAGCACCCGTTTTCCCTGTTGGGCATAGTGCCGAGCCGCCGCGATCGCCACTGTGGTGCGCCCCACACCGCCTTTCCCCAGATATGTCAGCAATAGCGCCATTGCAGTTTCACCCGTGCTTGTCTAGTCCTGAATGCGATGCTTGGATTTGTTATAACAAAACAGCGATCGTGCCCGATGCCCGATCGCTGCCTGCCATCGACTCGGCTGAAAAAACTGCTAGGCAGCCGCTTCAACTTCATCATCAAAAAACCAGGTGGTGTAGTTGTCGTCAAATTTGACAAGTACGCCGACCCCATTGCCATCGGTTACTTTAAAGTCTACGACGGTTCCGAACTTCCCTAATTTGCCGACTACTTCCTGCGAAACGCGATCGCGAATCCGGCGCACACGCACTTTTTGACCAATATCCATCACAGCAACACTAAATACAGACCACTTCAAAGTTTACCAGAGTCTTGAACGCTCTCAAGGGGATTCGATCTAGGATTTGACCCGATTTTGCAGACCGGAATTAACCGTTAAGGAGGGACGGCGAGTGCCCCCTGTGAAAGACGCAACTCCGATAGTTACAGCCGTTTTTAGATCAATCAGCCACGTCCCCCTCACCCCATTCAAAATGTGTTGCACCCAACTAAAAATTGCTGTAAGTGCTAGCAGTTGCAAGTTCTGGAGCATTTAAACAAGTTCTGGCGCGTTTACAGGCGCATTTACAATAGAGGCACAAGACCAAAGCAGCAAAAGAGATTGCCGGACGATCGCCCCTTCCCCCTGTAGACCGCTCACTTCCACCCCATCCCGCCCAACCCATGCTGGCAAACAGCCCGATCGTCCCGAACTCACCTCAGTCTCTCTCGTCCCACTCTGCCTCTGAGCCTGGGGATTGCATCATGCTGGGCGCAGCGGTGCGATCGTTTGCTCACTCCTTGCAATCGCAACCTTAACTGAATCTGCACAAATCCCGTTCAACCAATCTGAATCCGCTAATGTTTTAAAGTGATTGTTGATGAGGGATATTCAGTTCCGGGGAGGGGCAAGATGATTCCAGGAGAACTATGGGTAGATGAGGGTGAAATTGTGCTGAATGCCGATCGCCCGACCCAGACCTTGGCAGTGGCTAATACAGGCGATCGGCCCATCCAAGTGGGTTCCCATTTTCATTTTTATGAAGTCAATGCGGCGCTGAGCTTCGATCGCGAGTCTAGCCGAGGAATGCGGTTAGATATTCCCGCTGGAACGGCAGTACGCTTTGAACCAGGCGATGAAAAAGAGGTGACCCTGGTACCCTATGTGGGCAGTCGGCAGGTTTACGGCTTCAATGCCAAGATTGAAGGTGCGTTGGACCGTGAAGCCAGTACCAGCAGTACCACGAAGAAAGATAAGTCAAAGAAGAAGAAAGACAAGTGAGTAGTTTTGATACCCCGCCCGGAATTAGCAGTCGGCCTAAGAATGTATTAGGTCGCGAACTCCAATGCTGCTGTAGCACTCCTAGAACAGGATTTTACCGTGATGGTTTCTGCCAAACGGGTCCTCAAGACTATGGCAGCCACACCATCTGTGCCCAAGTCACCCAGGCTTTCTTAGAATTCTCACGATCGCGGGGGAATGACTTGATGACACCAATGCCGCTCTACGACTTTCCGGGCTTGAAACCAGGGGATAAATGGTGCCTCTGTGTCTCGCGCTGGCAAGAAGCCTGGGAAGCGGGGGTGGCTCCACCGGTGGTGCTAGAAGCCTGTCATGAAAAAGCCCTCCAAGTCGTCACCCTAGAGCAACTGCGGATCCATAGCCAATAGACATCGATCGCACCAAGCCATGCCAAAAAAACTGTAGAAAAGGACATGATTCAGCGGTTAATCACCTCTCAGCTAGGACGGAGTGAGGCGCGTTTGGGAGTTTCCTTAGCACAGAGATTGCCCAAGTATGTCAGCAATGGCAGATTTAGGATCGCTGCCCTCGTCGCAACTGTTGAAACGGCGATCGTTTGAGCGGCGATCGCTTGAGTTGGGTTAACTGTTGTTCCAACTGGGGTAGATCGATCGCCCGATCGCCATAGCGCCAGCCCAGATAGGCTTGGGAAATCTGATGCACCACGGCTGCTTGAGCGGGCCTTTGCCGTAATCCCACTTGCTGCACATATTCCAACGGCGTTTGTGCAGGATGTTTGGGATAACCCTGGGTTGCTTGCCAGTCGAGCAATTGCCGATAGAGCCGTTCCATGGGAGCCAGTTTCTGCAACCGTTGCTGATACCGCCAAACGCACCACCCCTGCCAGAGCAACCAACCTGCAAAAGCCAGCG
>JAYKGX010000291.1:0-3922 GCA_035285565.1 Synechococcales cyanobacterium | reverse complement strand
AGTACCTCGACTCGAGCGCTCTGGATAAGCTGAAGAATTACTTTGCTACCGGCGAACTGCGCGTGCGGGCTGCTACCACCATCGCTGCTAACGCTTCTGCGATCGTCAAGGAAGCTGTTGCTAAGTCCCTGCTGTACTCCGATGTGACCCGTCCCGGCGGCAACATGTACACCACCCGTCGTTATGCTGCTTGCATCCGCGACTTGGACTACTACCTGCGCTATGCAACCTACGCAATGCTGGCTGGCGACCCCTCCATCATTGATGAGCGCGTGCTGAACGGTTTGAAAGAAACCTACAACAGCCTGGGCGTGCCCGTTGGTTCTACCGTACAAGCCATCCAAGCGATGAAAGAAGTGACCGCTGCTCTGGTGGGCGCTGACGCTGGTAAGGAAATGGGCGTGTACTTCGACTACACCAGCTCTGGCTTGAGCTAAGCCGTGGGAAGGTCTGGGTTCAGAGAATTCTTCTGAGTAAAGTTGTCTGAGTTCAGCGTTCTACGCAAATTTCTCTAGAAGTCAGGAGTTGGGTTTAGCTCGTAGAAGGCTGGTTATTCACTGGTTTTAGCGATCTAGATTTAATTCTTGGCTTCTTAGTCTCTTAAGGACATCGTCTTTTAAGAGCAGAGTCTCTCAAGGGGTTTAGCCTTTTGGACGTTGCGATCGCAGGGCTTGTAGGAGCCGCTGGCGTGCCAACCATTTGAGAATTTTTTAGTCGCCCGATCAATCGTTTCAAGCGATGGGCATCTGTATCAGAATCTAGCTTTGCTGAGATTGGCATTAGGAGAAGTCATCCATGAGAATGTTCAAGGTTACCGCTTGCGTTCCGAGCCAAACGCGCATTCGCACCCAGCGGGAATTACAAAATACCTTCTTTACGAAGTTGGTTCCCTACGATAACTGGTTCCGCGAGCAGCAACGCATCCAGAAAATGGGCGGGAAAATCGTGAAAGTCGAACTTTCTACCGGAAAACCCGGAACGAATACCGGATTATTGTAGTAAGTGATATGAATCACACTCAGGGTATAGTCCTGGGGATGGATTCTGAGTATCTCTTGCTGGAGGAGGCAAATTCGCCTCCTTTTTTTTGTAGATCCTCCCTTATAACTCAACTTTGATCTGGCACCAGAGCCAATATAAAGCTTTAATCAAAATTTAATCGTTAGATAAAACGTTCTTGTCTTTCTCATTTCCTGCTATCCGTAGGATTATGGAGTTCTTGAGGCTTTACGCCCCCGCAATTCCATGAAAGTATCTCGTCGTCATTTTCTCACCTTGGCAGGTGCCAGCGCAGCTAGTACAAGTATGCTTGCTCCACTGGAAGCTTTTTATGCGCGTGCTGCTCAAGGTAAATCTACTAAAAGTTTTGGTTTCGGGGATATCTACCCCAAATTGCCCGTCAATGCTAGCGAATTGAGTCGTACGGTCGTGGGGGACCTGAGCCAGGAAGCGATTCTGGCATTACCTTCCGGCTTCAACTACCGAGTTCTCTCAGTGACCGGACAACTGATGAGCGATGGAACCCTCGTCCCTGCCGGACATGATGGCATGGCTGCCTTCCCAGGACCGAGAAATACGACCATTCTGGTACGCAACCATGAATTGAGCACCACCTTGCCCCCCACTTACAATTACCCAGTCTCAGGCGGTTCCCGCTACTCTGAAGTGGCTCTTGGCGGTACCACAACCCTACAAATTGGACGCAATCGCGAAGTCCTCAAGCACTTTGTCTCCCTCGCCGGCACTCGGGTCAACTGCGCCGGAGGTCCTACCCCCTGGGGAAGCTGGATTAGCTCTGAAGAAACCTTCTCAGTAACGACCAGCAACAGCACTCCGGTTCGTCATGGTTACAACTTTGAAGTCGTTGCCGATGTCAACTCTGGCATCGTCACTCCAGTACCGCTGACTGCCATGGGACGGTTTAGCCACGAAGCGATCGCCGTCGATCCGAAAACGGGCTACATCTACGAAACCGAAGATCGCGGAGATAGCTGCTTCTACCGCTTTGTCCCCAACCGCCCAATCCTCAAACCCGGTCAACTAGCACAGGTCGGAGGAACCCTCTACGCCCTGAAAATCAAAGGCTCAGAGACAGCATTCAACACTACCAACAACCCTTTCCAAGGTGGAACCCCTGGGCTGGTCAAAGTCGGTCAGACCCTCCCAGTTGAATGGGTCAAAGTGGATAATGTCGATCCGAACGCTGAAGGCCGCACTGGCAACATCGAAGCGGGTGAAGTCGGAGTCCGGTATCAAGCCCAAGCAAAAGGCGCTGCTATCTTCTTCCGGGGCGAGGGGTGCTGGTATGGCAACGGTCTTGTCTACTTTGTGGCAACTCAGTCCGGTCCACCCGCCACAGCAAACCTGCCCTCCCCTCCCGGCAACGGTCGCGGCAATGGTCAAGTCTGGGCATACAATCCCAGGACTGAAACCCTCACCCTTGTAGTGGAAGCTGGGGCAAGTGGCGAACTGTTGGATGAACCAGACAACGTCACGGTGACTCCTTTCGGCGATCTGTTGCTCTGCGAAGACAGCAGCGACGACTTCCAATATTTGGTTGGTGTCACCCGTGAAGGGAAAACCTATCAGTTGGCTCAGAACGTGCTCTTCTCCCAAGTCGCCAGCGACCCTGCCAAAGCGAACTTCGTGGGCAATGAGTTTGCCGGTGCTTGCTTCTCACCCGATGGAAAAACCCTCTTTGTGAATATTCAAACTCCTGGCATCACCTTTGCTATCTGGGGTCCCTGGAATACTCGTCGCCGTTAAGGATTGTGGCTTCTTGTGGCTTCAATCAGTTCGATGATTGCCAGCCACACTCTACCCTCACCCCCAACCCCTCTCCCATCTTGGGAGAGGGGAGTTTGAGACCGTTTTCCCTTTTCCCAAGATGGGAGAAAGGGCTAGGGGATGAGGGCAAAGATTGCGGCATTAGTAAAATCCAAAATTCATTTCACGTGAGCTTATGAGGCCTATTATTCCTTTGCTCGGACTTGTGACAGCCATTCCGATCGCCAGTCAACCATCCGCCCTCTCTGCCGCTCCCGCATCACTTGACAACCCTTCAGCAGACTCCCTCTGTTACATCAAGCTGGAGGATGGACGGGTGATCAATCTCAATCAACTCTGCGGCGTAGATTCAAAACCGATGATCAATCTTTCAGACCTCGATCGCCGCTTTTTGTACGACTATCAGAACAAGCTCAGACAGCGCTTGGGACGATCGCCCCTGGCTGAAAATGCGATTTTACAAGCTCAGCAGGATCCTCAAGCGATCGTTCAGCGAGCCCGCGCCGCCTGCAGTCAAATCCAACAGGGGATGCCCCCAGCTCTCACCGCGATCGGATCAGGGGGAGCAGAAAACGCCTTTATTGGCAAGCTAGCGATCGTCCATTATTGTGCGGATCTGGAGAATTAGGATGAAATAGCTCAACAGTTAGAAAATCTCTGAGGAAGGACTCCCGAAATGGGTCTAGATCGATTAAGCTAACTGACAGATTTCGATCATCGCCTAGCATGTACAAACGAATTGCGCGTCTCTTTACGATTCTGCTACTGAATTCCGGCATTACCCGGCAGCCGGCGATCGCCCAATTGGGTCCCCATTTGCCCTCTCTAGACCAAAAACAACTAGAACAAGAAGGCACGGAATTGCTGGGGGAAGCCATTCAATTGGCCCAATTGCAACAGGTGGATTTGGCGATCGCCCGTGCTAAGCTAGCAGCCCAACTGATTCCCAAAAATCCGGATGCTTGGTCGGTGCTGGGGGGGTTATACCTGGCAGATGATAAGCCGGATGCCAGTATTAAAGCCCTCCAGAAGGCACAAAATTTAGCACCTAAAGAGGCACCCAGCTGGTTTCGGTTGGGCAGTGCCTATTTTCAAAAGAAGGATTATCAAAAATCCGTTGAATCGCTTCAGGCAG
>JAYKGX010000290.1:0-6517 GCA_035285565.1 Synechococcales cyanobacterium | reverse complement strand
AGCTTGCGGTACTTTCTTCTGAGTTTGCGGTACTTTCTATGGTACTGCGCTTCCATTCTGGATAGGGGCATAGATGGGTAAAACGACGGTAAACGTGGTGCTACCGGGTTGGCTGCTGACGTGGATCTGCCCACCATGCTTATCAATGAATTTTTTGACAATGCTCAGACCCAGACCTGTGCCATCCCCGTTGGATTTGGTGGTAAAAAACGGCTCAAAAATGCGGGGTAAGAGTTCTGGGGCAATGCCATCCCCTGTGTCATGGATGGTGACTTCAATTCCTGTTTCGATTTCCCGCAGTGATATCGTTAATGTCCCTTGATAATGCATGGCTTGTAAGGCATTCCCGATCAAGTTGCTCCAAACTTGAGTGAGTTCATCGGGATAGCCATGAATGATGGGAATCGCTGCATAGTTTCGCACCACTTCTACCCCATGCTTCATCTGGTTATGATACAGGGTCAAACAGGTTTCGATCGCCTCCACCATCCGAACTTCCACGGGTTCACTTAGGTCACTGTGGTAGGCATACTGACGCAAGGCTTGCACCACAGAACTCGCTTGTTCAACCGCATCTAATACCGTTTGAGTGCTGCGCTGCAGTCCAGTCAGTCCATAGATCATATGTAGAATATCCAAATGGTTGGGCAATGCTAAAAGGATGATCACTGCCGTATCCAAATCAAAAATGCCAATATCGACCAATAAATCGGCGATCGTCTCGCACTGGTCATAGGGAAGTAACTGTTCCAACAGCGATCGGCGGATCTGTCGTTTTTCCCGAGTGCTAAGCTGTTGAAGATGAAACGTGTTCTTCAAACTAGTTGCAATGACCTGAGTAAACGCCATTTGTGGATCATCTTTTAGGGATTGTAGTAATGGTGGTAAATCCCTTAAACTCTGTTGGAGAAACTGATTGATGGTACCTGCAGAAGAACGGATTGCTCCCATGGGTGTATTCATTTCATGGGCAACTGATGCAACTAATTGTCCTAGCACTGCCATTTTTTCAGATTCAATCAAATATTGTTGTGTTTTTTGTAATTCTTTTAACGTTTGACTCAGAGTTTTATTTTGTGAACTTAGTTGGGATTGTAATTCACGAATCTTGAGATGAGTTTGGATGCGAACTAGGACTTCCTCTAGTTGAAACGGTTTTGTAATGTAGTCAATCCCGCCTACTGCAAACGCTTGGACTTTATCCATGACCTCACTGGCGGCACTTAAAAAGATAACGGGAACGTCACAAGTGCGGGGATTCGCTTTCAACTGCCGACAGACTTCATAGCCATTCATCTCTGGCATATTGATATCTAATAGTACTAAATCGGGTGTCCAGGCTTGGGCTGCAGTCAAGGCCTGTGCTCCGCTGGTGGCAGGGCGTACTTTATAACCATGTTCCTGGAGCAAGTTAACGAGGAGCCGTAAGTTAGCTAATGTATCATCCACAATTAATAGATTCGCTGTTGTGTCTACAGGCATGGAGGATAGCGGGAGCTGAGAGGGGAGATCAATCATGGCTTTGTGCGAGTAATACTAGGAGATGATCATACTCAAACTGGTCGATCGCCTGCTGCAAGGGTTTGGCTAGTTGGGGATGGGTTGGCATGATCCTCTGAATCATCTGGTGAGCGCGATCGAGGTCGATTTGGATCAGGGCTTGCTGCAGGGACTGTCTCCATTCTAAGGGTTGCGATCGGAGCATTTCTAAGATGGTTTCTGTCTGCATTTCATCGGGTTGATAACCGAGTTCTCCATTGTTTGCATAGATAAA
Organism: Synechococcales cyanobacterium; assembly: GCA_035285565.1. Lineage (GTDB taxonomy): Bacteria > Cyanobacteriota > Cyanobacteriia > Leptolyngbyales > Leptolyngbyaceae > JAYKGX01. The sequence goes on along the minus strand of JAYKGX010000290.1, from coordinate 4,743 downwards.
CTGCACCCCTAGGTGTTTTTCCAGCATGGTGAAAATTTCACTCGTCTTAAACGGCTTGCGGACACAATCATCACACCCAGCCGACAAAATAATTTTCGTCTCCTCTTCCAGGACGCTGGCGGTCAGGGCAATCACTGCCGTCGCCTGCCCTTGGGTACTGGCTTTGATCTGTTGAGTTGCTTCATAGCCATTCATCACGGGCATCCGCATATCCATCCAAATTAAATGAGGATGCCATCGTTGCCAGAGGTCGATCGCCACCTTGCCATTGTCCGCCTCACGCACTTCAAAACCGAGGGGTTGCAGCAAGCGCACCAAGAGTTGACGATTATTCGGCACATCATCCACCACAAGAATGCGATAGCGGCGTTGACCGGGCTGCAGTCCGACCACCTGCTGCAGGGAGGGTGGAGGAGGCAGGAGGGATGCGATCGCAGGTCGCACTGGGAGGAAAAAACTGAAACAACTGCCCTTGCCCACCTCAGATTGTACCGAAATCCGTCCACCCATATGCTCAACTAATTGGCGACTGAGGGTCAGCCCTAGCCCAGTTCCTCCCATCATTAACCCAGACTGCGTTTGGACGAAAGGTTGGAAGAGTTGCTGTACTTCCTCTGCTCCCATGCCAATGCCCGTGTCACTGACCTTGAAATAAAGTAGCCATCCCGATGGTTGCGGCTCGGCACGAATTTGTAGCATGACCTGGCCCGCTTGGGTGAATTTTAGGGCATTACTGAGGAGATTAATTAGAATTTGGCGAACTTTGACCCCATCCGTTTGAATGATCGCAGGCAGAACTCCTTCTCGTTCAAAGCGTAACTGCAGCTTTTTTTCTATCGCATGGAGTCGAAACATTTCTTCTAGATCCCTCAGCAATCCGTTTAGATCCAGATCCGTGAGATTGAGGGTGATCCGCCCTGCTTCGATTTTAGAAACGTCTAATACATTATTAATTAGCGTTAGTAAATGTTCACCACTATTGAGCACAATCCCAATGGTTTCTTTTTGTTCTGCGGTTAAGCCAGGATCTCGATGTAAGAGTTGGGCAAATCCTAGAATGGCATTCAGAGGCGATCGCAATTCATGGCTCATATTGGCCAAAAACTGACTCTTGGTTTGGTTGGCTTGATCTGCTTGTTGCTTAGCGAGTTCTAATTCCTGAGTGCGTTGTTTGACTTTTTTTTCCAACCCTTGAGCATAGCTTTCCAATTGCTGGCGGACTTGTTGGATTTCTTGTCCCATTTGGTTGAAGGTAATGGTGAGAGTTTGCAGCTCACGAATTTTGGAAGGAACGATCGCCCGCGTACTCTGACCTTGGGCTAATTTGCGACTTGCTTGATCCAATCGCTGGAGTGGTTGCGCCAGCCAATGTGCCAGCCCCAGACTCACTAAACTTGCGATCGCCAAGGCTAGTAACGATAAATAAAGAGTACGCTGATAATTGGCTTGCACGGTCTCAAGAAACACCGAATCAGGAATGGCTGTGATCATCAGCCAAGTCAGACCTGTTTGGGGTGGCAACGGTGTGGTGCGCAGGTAGTAACGCTTGCCTTGCCAATAAAAGGTGCGTGCTTGATCGGTGACCCAATACTGGGATGGTAAAGTTGGAGCGATTTGATGCCCGATCGCCCGGATATAGGGATTTGAGTGCGCTGTTACTAACTTGAGCCGATCGGTATCTCCCTCCAAGGAACTGCTAATTAATCGTCCTCGCGTATCGAGAATCAACATCTCGGCTTGATGGGTCTGGGCGATCGATTGCAAGTGTTCATCTAAATGGGTCAAAACCAAGTCTACGCCCACCACCCCAAGGATCTGACCCTTGGAATTTTGCACAACCTGGGTTGCGGTAAGTTTAGGCGTGTTTTCCATAAAATCAGCATAGATATCGGTCCAGGTCAATTGCCGGGTCTGCAGGGCTGCCTGGTACCAAGGTCGTTTGCGCGGATCGTACAATTGACCGATGGTGAGGAGCTTGCCAGCCCGCCCTTGAGCATCCAGTTGATAGTCATAGAATTTCCGCTGCGTTGAAGCATCCACTTGGCTGGTGTGCCAGGTTTGATCTGCCTGAAAGCCAATGCCAACAAATTCACCCGTTGCAGTCCCAAAATAGATGGCTGAGATCTGACTTGGCAGGAAGCTCTGTTGTTGTTGCCAAAATTCTCGCCGGAGTGTGGCAAATTGCCGAGGCGTGATGGGGGTGCTCTGCAGGCGGCGTACATTGAGATGACTGATGGTTTTCGCGGGTGTCAGAGATATCTCTAGTTCTTTTTCCAGATGAGCAGCCGTTTCTTGCATGAGCGCCTGGGCGAGCTTGTCAATGGCCTGTTGTCCATAGTGATGGGAAAGCTGCGCCACCCCTCCCACCACGATCGCCATCTGCAAGACAAAAGGGAGGGTCAATACCGATCGCAAGGAAACATTCCACGGTGCGGTAGCAGAATGATTCAGGACTTTTTTTAAAAGAGAGAAGCGATCGATCGCTGGTTTACGACCCACGGTATTGCCTCGCAGTCTACTCGCAATCTATTCTGTTAACGACATAGCCTCTTGGCGCTGGGTCTCTTGAAACTGGCTTGGGAGACCTGCTTCTGCACTCGCCTGCTGCTTGCTCTGCTGCAGGGGTAGCCGAAACCAAAAGGTAGAACCCTTACCGAGCCGACTTTCTGCACCAATATTCCCGCCATGTTCTAACACAATTTGCCGACAAAGATACAGCCCCAGCCCCAATCCGGTTGGGCGACGTGCTCTTCCCCCTTGTCGATAGCGTTCAAACAATGCATTACAGTCTTCCTGGACCATGCCATTGCCATTATCGCGCACTTGACAGTGCATCCATTCCCCTTCCAATTCCACCGTTACAATAATGCTGATTCCTGGGGGATTGTGCCGTAAAGCATTGCTGATCAAGTTATCAAAGACTCGGCGCAATTGGGCAGGATCCGCATTAAGCAGGGGTAAGTCGGCGCTGACTAAATGGGTGAGCGTGGCAGCCTGAGTCTGCGTTTGGGCGTGAAATTGGTCAAGAATCCCGCCAACAAACTCGCGCAGATGAATCGGTTCATAGTGGAGGGTTAACCCCTTGACCTCCATCCGATGGGTTTCCAAGAGCAGATCAATTAACGCAAGCTGATGTTCACTGGCTTGCAACATTCGCTTAATCGTAGTGATCGGGACTTCAACCATCGCCTCATTGCGCATCATCCAGCGCTGCAAGAGCAACATCGTGCCTGCAACTGGGGTGCGCAAATCATGGGAGATGGCATATAAAAAATCTTCCTTGACCTGCTGCAGATCCTCTAATTGTTTGATCTTGGTCTGCAATTCTTGGGTGCGAAGTTGCACCTGAGACTCCAAATTGTCCTTGAAGTGTTGTAGGGCAGCATGGGCGATTTGTAGCTCTTCTAAAGACTGAGCGAGGCTGGTATGAGCTTGCTGAATTTGTTGCCGCTGGACTTCTAGCTTGCGTGCTTGTAAATAACTCTGCACCGCTTCTGCCACCGTGAGGGCTAAATCTTCTGGGTGCCAAGGTTTGGACACATAGCGATAGAGTCTGGCCGATCGAATTGCCTTTGCGACCCCTTCTAGATCTGCTTGCCCGCTGATCATAATCGTTAGCGTTTGGGGCGATCGCTCATGGATCTTTTGCAGCAATGCATCGCCCCGCATTCCTGGCATAATATAGTCCGCAAGTACCAGTGCCACTTCACTGGCATCTCCTTGCAATTCATCAAAGAGTTCCAGCGCTTCTTCCCCATCTTCTGCGGTTTCCACCAAACAGTCATCCCCAATAATCCGCCGGAGTTCCATTTTGAGGCTAGCGAGAACGATTGGTTCGTCGTCTACGCAAATAATGACTGGTTTATTCATAGTTGGAGAGCAGTCTGCACCAGAAGAAAAGAGGTGGTTACTTTTGCATGATATCGAACTCACTCCCCATTGTGTTGCAAGGCATGGTACCTCTCTGTCAAGGCACCTTCCTGCAAAAGTGTAGCAGCTAGGGTCAGGGCTTCCTGACGGCTATGAATCTTGCCTTCGGCTCGGGCGAGCTGTAGGGTGGCAAGCAGTTTACCAATCTGGGGACTGGGCGAAATGCCGAGACCCATGATCAAATCTTGTCCACTAACTAAGGGGGTGGGGTGTGCCACAGGATCTTGGCGATCCAAATAGCGTTCTAGCAAATAGCCCATTTGATGCGGGGGGAACCCATGGGCAATCCCACTGACTGCCACCGCTGGAAAAACAACGCCCACCGATTGGAAAAAGAAATATTGCTGAGCTAAAGACCAGGGAAACTGCGTCACCATCGCCCGCAAGGTGGGGAGGGCTTTCAGCACGGTAATCACCGCTTGAATTTCAGCTCGACTGTATTTTAATTGCCAGAGTTGAGTTTCAGCGATCGCTGGATCAGCCGACAAAAGACTCGCCAGTTTGGCGGTGGTTAACGCGTTGCGCGTACTTCCCGATGCCTCTATTTCTTTGGCAGCAGTAGGTTTCCCCGTGTGTTGGGTAGTCCGAATCCGTTGTTGCAAAAGCTCAAAGAACTCGCTCCACTCTGCTTTAAAGCGGCGAGCCGTTTGATCGATCGTAGCAATTTGTTGCAGTCCTTCCGCTGTGGCATCGGGAAACCATTTTTGGAATAATCCATCTTGCCAAGCCGCTTGAAGTTGGGCAGTCCCACGGGATGAGCTTAACAAATAATTTAATTCTGATTGCACCCGCTCTGCCGCAATCTCAGCGAGT
>JAYKGX010000289.1:0-3074 GCA_035285565.1 Synechococcales cyanobacterium | reverse complement strand
TGCTTGATCAACAAATGGCACACTCGGTCCCAAACTGAGATTGATCACATCTACCTTACGTGCGGCAGCATAGCGGATTGCATTGAGAATGGCGCTAGATTGTCCAGTTCCCCCCAACCCCAGTGCTCGAATGGGCAAAATCTTGGCATTGGGTGATACACCTAATAAGCCTTTTCCGTCAGGTGCGTTTGCAGCAATCACTCCAGCTACATTTGTCCCGTGGAATGAGCTTGTCACGTAGCCTTTTAAGCTAGAGCGAATCACTTTAGTAATCGTATCTGGAGAGCATTGCTGCTTATTATCGCGACAGTATCGTTTAACATTTTCTTCAGCTCTGGGATATTTCTGAATCAACTCGGAATCTGACAATATTACTGAATCTCGTAGCTTTTCTCGCAGATTAACAGTTTCTTGAGGGTCGATCGCTGCCATGGGATCGCCTGTAAGACATCCTGTACCTTGGTCTGATTCATTGGTAAAATCCCAGCCCGCTGTTTCTTTGGGGCAAGCAGGATTGTTGACTCGATGCAAACTACCAGCCAAATCCTCATGATTGGCTTGCACGCCACTATCAATTACCGCGACCACAACTCCCCGACCCTTTGAGGGAGTAGCAGCCCAAGCTTCCTTAGCCCGAATATCAATGCGCTTCACCGTAGATTGCGATGTTGCTGGCGATTTGAACAAACAGTTCCAGGGCACAGTGGATGCTTGGAGGCATTGACTGAGGGGAGCACTATGCAGATGCCACTGCAAGGGCAATAGCCTTGGTGCGGTAGGAGAGTAAGCTTGCTGAGGTAGCTTCCGTAGAATGTCTAATAGATTGTCAGTGCTTTGGCGATCGAGGGCTTTGTTTAAGGATCCATCGGGAACCCCAGTCGGAACCTGGATAAAATCAGGCGTGGCATACTCAACACTGGCTTCCTGCCCCAATTGATTGGCGACATTGAGAATCGCGGTTCCGGTGGCGCTGGTGGAGCGCACCACATACCCTGTTTCCGTAAACGGCTGTTTGATGATGATGGCTAGATTCTGGCGTTTGAGGGTGGCTTGAATCACAGATTCTGACGTACCCGCCTTGAAGCTGACCAAAATGCGATTGGGTAACACTAACATGGAGGAGGCACGATCGCCCAAAGTTAGTACGGGTAGCATTCCCTTCAAGTTGGGTTCCGCCTGAATTTGCTTTTGAATCTCTTCGCGCTGCACTTGAGATGATAGCCCCACCAACACATATTGATCGCCAATGGAGTCAAGCTGGAGACCCGGTGGATTGCGATTGTCATCACCACTCAGCGTTCCCCCACCCCGCAGATGTCGCCGGAGGGTGCGGAAATAGGGTTCACTACCACTCAGTTGACCGGGCGCTTTGCCTTCAGCCGCAATCACATCTTGGCGAAGTTTGAGGGGAATTTTTTGACCAAAATAATAATAGTAGAGTTCACCAGAGTCTGCTGGTTGGGCGATCGCGACTCCTAGCGGCAGCCTATGCGCAAAAAACACAGGAATCAAGCTAGAAACTCCCGCTAAGACTGAAAAACATATCTTTCTCATAGATTTACTTCTGACAAATTCCAAAGCTGTAAATGATCCCAATGCCTTCCGACTCACCTATATCTGAGATTCATTGGGTAATGGAGGCTGGCTTGTTGTGGATATCTCAATCAATTGCTTGACATAATTAGACTACTGAGTGCGAAGTAAGTTTGATCTCCAGTTACAGTTTTAAGAACAACCCAAATATAGGTAACCTCTCAGATATTTTCCATGAGGGTGTCGTCCAGTACATAGTCATCCGGCGGTCTGACCCAGGCGATCGTTGGCTCTGGGCGGACGGCGATCGTTGGCTCTGGGCGGTTTGGGATGGAGGGTTTGGGTGTGGTAACCATGGAGGTGAGGGGTGAGCGGGGAGGTTCTTTTAGTGTATCGAATATCTGGCGAACTGCCCCCCAGCCCACAAACTTGGGGGTGCCGAAACTGCGACCACCCACGTTTGGTTCTTCATAAGGTTCACTGCCTCAAAATCTCAATAATGTGATCGATTACCTAATTCAGCCTTTCAGATGTGAGGTGACCTGCTTTGTAGAGGATAATCTGCTGATCAGCCGTAAACAGACGATTGGGTCTAGCATTGCTGATTTGGTTCAGTCCACTGCGCTGAAATCATTGGCTGTAATTAAGACGGCGTAAGCATCCCTCACAGACTGACTTGTGATCTGACAGAGGATGACATCATCTCCAGTCAGAGTTGCGACTACCAGCGCGGGTCTGCGTTTCGCTTCGGTTAGATCCGAGAAGGGAAATGGCACAACAACGACATCGCCTTTTACAAATCCTGCCATGCCATCTCCTCTTCTGTACGGAGCCAATCTTTCTGAAGTGACGATTCACTTAAACGGCAAGGTTGTAATTTCTCCTGGGTTTCTTGCAAGATTTGCTGCTCCAGAAATTCTACAAAATCCAAAACTTCCTGCTGCTTTTCTGGTGGCAGCAAATGCAATTTTCCTGTGACAAATTGTTCAATACTCATGGATTGATTGCTCATGGATTGTTTTCTCATGATATGGAATTGACTGCATTCAACACCTAATCTAGGGTCAGATTTCAGGTCTGAGAAGGTGGGGATGAGCGGGGAAGTTCTTTTAGTGTATCCGTTACGGGGCAGAATGGCGATTCTGGTGGCGTTGCGGCAGGTTGTGAAGGTGGATAAGGATGGAGTTAAATGAGCGATATCCCATCGTCTTCAGATTGGGCTTATCAAAGTTTCCTGCGGGAGATCAAAGCTCAGGTGGCTCAGAGTCGAATTGATGCAGCGCGATCGGTGAATCGATCTCTAATTGGGCTGTATTGGTCATTGGGGGAACTGATGGCGTTGTTGCATGAATCAAAAATAAGCAACACTACTGGAATGAAAGAGGAAATTCCTAGGCTTCAACGCAGATAGAATCCGGTTTAGCGATCTGGATCATGCGATTTAGCGCCACACATTGGAGCAATAGCTCCACGGCTTGATTGTCAAATTTGCGAGACCGGAGCTTGCCGCCAAAGATGGCTTTGAGTCGAAACATCGTGGT
>JAYKGX010000288.1:0-32918 GCA_035285565.1 Synechococcales cyanobacterium | reverse complement strand
CCCCCTCTCTTCACCCAAGCATGGCTAACCAATAATCTGCTGCAAAGTAGTCACAAAGTTAGGATAGGAAATAGATGCAGCTTCCGCACGGTGAATAGTGGTGGTGCCTTGGGCATTGAGGGCGGCGATCGCCAGGCTCATGCCAATGCGGTGATCGGTGAAGCTGTCTACTTCGGTGCCGATGAGGGGATGACCTCCAGTAATTTCCATACCATCGGGCAGTTCAGTGATTTTCGCTCCCATGGCGTTGAGTTGGTTGGCCATGACGGTGATGCGATCGCTTTCTTTGACTCTCAGTTCTTCGGCATCTTGGATGACGGTGGTGCCTTCGGCAAAGGCGGCGGCTACTGCCAAAATGGGAATTTCGTCAATGAGGCGGGGGATGATGTCTCCGGCAATCCGGGTGGCTTTGAGCTGGCTATGCTTGACACGCAAATCAGCTACAGGTTCGCCTGCGACTTCCCGCTCGTTTTCTAGGGTAATGTCTGCTCCCATCGCTTGCAGGGCTTCCAATACGCCAGTTCTTGTCGGGTTTACGCCCACATTTTCAATTGTGAGATCTGAACCAGGGACGATCGCCCCAGCCACTAACCAAAAGGCAGCAGAACTGATATCCCCAGGGACGATGACGGTTTGTCCGGTCAGTTTGGCAGGACCCATGACACTCGCGCTGAGGGTTTCTGGATCCACAATCACTTCTGCCCCAAAGGCCCGCAACATTCGTTCACTGTGATCCCGCGATAGGGCTGGTTCGGTGACGGTCGTTTTGCCCTCTGTCATCAAGCCCGCTAGCAAAATACAGGATTTGACCTGGGCAGAGGCGATCGGGGACTGGTAGTGCATGGGCTTGAGAATTTGCCCTTTAACTGCCAGGGGAGCGAGGGAATCTTGTTTACGCCCCCAAATAAGCGCCCCCATTTGTTGTAAAGGTTTAACCACCCGAGACATCGGGCGCGATCGCAGAGAAGAATCACCCGTTATGGTGAAGTAGCGATCGGGATGAGATGCCAAGATACCTAACATGAGACGCAATGTAGTGCCGGAATTGCCTGCATTGAGGACATCTACAGGTTCCTGAAGATTGCCAAGTCCAATGCCGCGAACTGTGACCTCCTGGGTATTCAATTCAGAGATCTCTGCCCCCAGCGATCGAAAGCAGTCCGCTGTACTTCGAGGATCTTCCCCAAGGAGTAACCCTTGAATGCAAGTTTCCCCAGATGCCAAGGCTCCCAGCATCAAAGCCCTGTGGGAAATCGATTTATCACCAGGGATTTGGAACCTTCCCCGTAGATTTTCGGTTGTCTCAGTGACCTGGATCACAAGATCCTGGTGATTACAAACAGGCTTCACTTGAATACGTGTGGAACGGGTCATAGGGTTATCCATCGACTGGCAAAGGTGCATTCGTCATCCTACCAAGGTAATGCTATTCAACCAACCTACGACTCTCGAACTGAAGTGCTGCTACTCCACCCACTGCTTTTACTAGATATGCTGACTCATTTTCGTCGTCCAGTCTGTTTGTCCCTGGTGTCCACTGATTTACCCATTTGCACCAACGTTGAAACGGTTGCCACCCTCTATCAACGAGATTCCCAACGCTTTCATCTGCTGTTGACAGAACCGCAGGTGTCGGAGGCTGTTTCGGCAGGGTTTCCAGTGCAGGAGGATGGGTTGATCAATCCTGAGATTGTCAGTCCGGTTAGTCAAGACAATACTGATCCGTTGCGTTTGATTTGGCTAGAAATGTCGCCCCAACGGGTCACCATGACGATGCAGGGGAATAGCAAGTTGAGTTACCGACACTTTTGGGATCGTAATAACTATGGCATGAGTCGCTACTGGCTGCAGGGCGACATCTTGGGGCAAAGTCATCAGCTTCAATTTCGCAACTTTACGGTGGATCTCCAGCTAAAGGGCGATCGCTTGCCTGACCTGCTACATCTTGACTACGAATTGTGGTCTGCCCAAAGTCGATTAGGTCGTTATTTGTTGCATTTGGAAATCCAACATTAGGCGTCACACAACCAAAATGGGTGATTCAAACCAAAACGGGTGGTCCAAACCAAAACCGGTGGTTCAAACCAAAACCGGTGGTAGAGACGTTCCGCCGGAACGTCTCTACGACAATTTGCGCGAATAACGGAACAAATTACGCGAATGACGGGACCATTTACGCGGATGACGGGATCGCCCTAAAACGTAAACGTTGTCCGGATCGTACCGATCAAAATCGAATCATTACGATCGTCATGGTTCGGTGAAGTCAGCCAAATCAACCCTGGTGTAATGGCAATGTTGTCGTTAATTGGATATTGGTAAAACGCCTCTACATGCAGAGAGGTATCCCGATCGCGTAATCCACTCAAAGCGGAACTGGCGCGAGTTACCTTTGGCTCCATTCCCACAATCACACCACCTAGACTGCCTTTTTTACCCAAATCCGGGAAGGCCAGGCCCACCATCCAATTCCAGATATCCAGATCCCCCCGCGTGCCCTTCAGCACCCGCGTTTTGGTGAATCCGACCGAACCATTCAGGACTATTTGAGGCGTAATTTGGAAGGACAAGCCACCGCCGAACGAGTTGCTAGAAAATGGTGCATCCAACGGTTCAAAGGCATCATTGAGCAAATCCCCATCCGTATCGGTGGGTACCAAGAAATTGGCATTCAAACTACCCGTCGGACTGCCTGCACTGCTAAACGTTGTCCGGTAGGAATTCACGTAGGTGAAACCCAGTTTGAGTTGATCACTCGGCTTGAAAGTCAACTGCGCGATCGCCCCATAAGGTCCATTGAATAAGCCACTCCCCGCAAGCGGGCTAGAAGCATCTTCCGAACTGGCTAAATAGCCTGCGCCGAGTTCTAACTGATCACTAAATTCATGGCGAACGGCAAGCCCTGTGCCACCTAGGAGATGATAGATAGCATTGCGGGTAGCAAAGTGTGACAAGGCTCCACTTCCACCATCTCCATCCAAGTAGGGATTGAGGGTATCAATAAAATCATCTGCTTCACCAGCATTGGCTTGGACGATCACTGTGCTCCTTTTACCTAAAGAGAATTCGTACAGCAAAGCATCCACAACCATGTCACTGTTGTCACCCACTGCAAAACGTATAGTCCCTTCAGGCAGCCCGGTTGCATCCTGGCTAAATCCAAAATTACTGGCCTGAAGTCTGACTCGTAGGAGATCTTGACCACTGAAGCTCGTATCAAAATGTAAGCGCGATCGATGCCCCAACACCGTATTACGACTGACCTCCCTTGCTGGCACAGGCAAACCGAATGCATTCAGACCTGTTGTTTCGCCGCTGACGATACCAGCCATCCCTAGGACAACTTCTCCAGTGAGCTTGGTGGTGGTGGAAAACTGTTGCTTTTCTAGGGTTGCTGTTTTTGCTTCCAGGGCATCCACCCGACCCCGCAGAGTTGCCAATTCAGCAGCAAATTCTTCCTGGAGTTTTTGGATCGTCGCGAGGTCTTCTTTCTTAACCATCTCTGCCGTTGCCGCCGCAATCAGCTCATTCACCCGATCCATACAAGCATTCAACCCTGCTGCAAATTCGTAGCGAGTCATGGCACGATTGCCCCGGTAGGTTTTGTCGGGATAGCCTGCAATACAACCGTAGCGCTCTACCAAGGACTGCAACGCCTGAAATGCCCAATCCGTTGGCTTCACATCCGAAAGCTGAGAAACTGAAGTCACCTGTGCCATGGGTGCAACGTTGAGATCCTGCATCGTCAGATCTCCAACGCGCAATTCACTGGCAGCGGCGATCGCTCCTGACCCCATCGCTCCAAGCCAACTACCCAGCAAAAGGGGACTGAGGCAGAGTAACGAATGGGTCACAGTGGACATGCTAGAAAGTTGCATGACGAGTCCTCACATTATGCAAAACAGTAGTGAATGATAATGGATCTCATTCTAGTGAGTTGGCTCTGGATGCAATTCTTAATCTCGTGAGTTCACGATACGTTGCATCAGAATCAGCGATTATGGAGTCCGATTGCTGACTTCAAGGGCTTTGGGCGTAGGTGCCAAGTTTGGAGCCAGTTTCTGTAAGGCTTGGTTTCTGAGAGTTGAATGCTGATTCCTTTGCCGTTTGAGCCAATTCTTAGCAGCGATCGTCCCTTCTCGCCCCTCTACTAACACTGCACCCCAGGCTTGGGCATAGGGATCTGCAGACCAAACCTTCAGCGCGATATCCACCCGCCGCCAAACCTGAGCAGATTCCAGCCGCAATTCATCCAAAATGACCTTTCGTTCTGTCTTGGATTGTTCCAACAGCGCGATCGCCCGTTGCCAGCGCCCATCTATCAAATTGACCGTCACTTGCTGGCTCATATTGGCCCAAGGTTGCTCGACCTGTTGTTGGCTAATTTGTGCATGGTATTTGATCACATCCATCTGTGCCTGAGCATTGCCAGACCATGGGATGCCTTGATCTTTTAAGCGTTGGAGGCGTTGATAGGCGAGTGACCAGAGTCCTCCTTGGGTTAAAGTCAAGGCTGCCCGATATTCAGGATGGGCGATCGCGGGTTTGGTTAGCGAAATGGGATTCAGTTGGATGCGGCTATTTTGTTGGTTGAGTTGATAGATGCGAAATTGTGGTTCCAGATCCACGCTTTGATCCACCACTAATTCTGGCTGTGCAGTCCCCGTCACTTGCTGCCACTTCGGCATCGCCTCGATCGGACTCGTCCAAGTGGTGAGGGCAGACAGTTCACTGCGGCGCGGATTGTAATGCACCAGTTGCCCATAGGTGAAGGTGGCGTCGCCCTGTTGCCGCTTGCCCGTCAAGTTAAGCCAAATGCCCACATCCGATGACTTGTTTTGGGGCGTGGGATCGATCGCCGTCTCGAAAATTTCTACCGTTTCCAAGGGCCATTCCTGGGCAGACCCCGGATCGCCCGATCGCACTGCGACCAGAGGTTCCCTTGCTACCCACTCGGGCAACCCCTCCGTCACCAGACGGCTGACCAGTTGATAGTGGGTTTCCGTTGTGGATTGGCGTTGCAAAGGTTCGGCGGGACGATAGACGCGTAGTTCAATCATCTGATCGCAGGGGGCTTTGCAGTTAAATTCCTGTTGAATCACCGGATAGAGTTGGGCATTTCCCGGTAGGTCGATCGCCTCACCTAAATCCTGCCCACTGTTTTGTAGGGCTTGCCGAATCTTGCTGAGGGGAATGGGTTTATCAAATTGAGCAATGGGGATTTGCAGGTGAGCCGGTAAATATTGATTCAACCAAGCGATCGATCGTGGCTCTAAAATAAACTGCACACTCAGCACACCGCTAGTGACAACAAGTCCCACAGTTCCCACCAACATAGCCGGGGGCAACAACCGTCCTAGCCAACGGAGCAAGATAAGATGGGGAGCCTGACGCAGCAAAGTCGTTTTCATGAAGCATTCCGCCCGCAGATGACCTCTGTATAGCGATGTCCAGCCTGTTCCCAGGTAAACTCGCCTTCAATATATCGACGCGCAGAGTGAGAGATCTCTACCCTAAGAGAGAGGCTAGCAAATAAACGGGCGATCGCAACTTTATATTCCGCTACATTGTTAGCCCGCAAGGCCCGCAACGGCTCATCCACCGCCAGTCCTTCCAAGCCGCGATCGCTGGCCACCACAGGCACTGCCGCTGCCATCGCTTCCAGGGTTTTGTTTTTAATGCCTAACCCCGTCCGCATGGGAATCACACAGACCGTTGCCCGATGTAGATAATCCACCATGGCAGGTACGGCTCCCGTGACTGTGACCCCCGGAATGGCTGCCAAAGCCTGCACCGCTGGTACCGGACGCGCCCCCACGATCGCCAGTTTCGTTTGGGGATACTCCTGTCGGACGGCTGGGAGAATTTCCTGTACCAGAAAGGTTGCCGCATCAATATTGGCCAAGTTATCCATCGCGCCAATAAACACCAGATTCTGTCCACCGGGATCCTGAGACCTAGCTGGAAAAGTGGAAAAATCAACCCCATTGGGAATCACCGTCAGAGTTCTGTCAGGGGCAAAGGCTTGAAATTGCTGGCGATCGTCTTCAGTGGTCACCACAATGTCCTGAAATTTACGACAGAAGCCTTGTTCATAGCGTTTTAGCAGCGGCAGATTGAAGCGATCGCGCCCTGGCTTTTCTGCTGTTCCCGTTTGTAATTGCTGCACACAGGTGCCATAGACGGAACTATGAATATTCACGATCGTCCGTAGGTGTTGGGCATATTCTGGGCGCACATAGACTTCATTCACGCTGTGTTCGCAGGTCAGTACGTCATAGTGACCCCTGGCAACCGCAGTATCTACCCAAACCTGCATTTCAGGGGAATAACTTGCCCATACGCCAGAAGGTCTGCCTGTGATGACAAATTGTCCTAATCTTGCTGCCTTGTGCCAGAGACCCGCTGCTGGAGCTGGAGGGCGATCGAACAACACTAGTTCAGAAACTGAGTCTCGTAATGCTGTAATCTCTGCTTCGGAGGCATCGGGCGATCGCAGGGTCACCAGGGTGACATCATGGTCATGCCGTAAATAGTTGAGCAGGTTGAAGGTCCGCACCTGAGTACCCCCTTGCGTGGGCGGATAGGGAAAGGTCACAGACAGCATCAAAATCTTCATAGGCAAGTCCAAAATGGGCACAATAATCAGACGCGAGTTCGATCAACCCTAACGACCCCGATCGCATTATGCCCAGCATTAGCATTTGCATTCCCACCTTCAATCGTGCCGATTTCTTGACCCAGGCGATCGCCAGTATTCAAGCACAGACCTATCATGACTGGGAGTTATGGGTTTGTGATGATGGCTCCACGGATGAGACCCCCCAGGTGATGGCTCGCTATCAGGATGACAGGATTCGCTATCTGCGGCATGAACACCACATCGGCAAAAGCAACAACATGCGATCGGGCTATGAAGTGGCAACCGGAGACTATTTCCTCAAATTGGATGATGACGATCGCCTCACGCCGCACTTTTTGCTGAAAACCAGTGAAATCCTGACCCACGCTCCAGAGATCGATTTTGTCAGTACCGATCATTGGGTCATCGATGCCCACAATCAACAGCAGGTGGAACTAACCGAGCACAATTCGCACAAATGGGGGCGATCGCAGCTTCCGGCGGGCAGGATTGCAGATTTACTCACCACCGTGTTTGTCCAGCAAAGTTTGCAAATTGGGGCAACCCTGTTTCGCTTGAGTTGCCTGCGGGAATTGGATTTTATGCGGCGAGATTGGCAAAACTGCGAAGATAACGATCTCTTCGTGCGGTTGGCGCTGGCCCGAAAGCAGGCTTACTATCTGCCCGATCGCTTGATGGAATATCGATTTCACGCCGAACAGCAGGGCATCGATCGCGCCATTCCTTACCTACGGGGCAAATTGCAATACCTGCAAGCCTATCAATTCCTGGATGCTAGTTTGGAACAGGTGCGGCGATCGCGGTTTGCAGAAACTCAGTTGTTGCTCGGTC
This sequence comes from Synechococcales cyanobacterium, assembly GCA_035285565.1. GTDB lineage: Bacteria > Cyanobacteriota > Cyanobacteriia > Leptolyngbyales > Leptolyngbyaceae > JAYKGX01. The sequence goes on along the minus strand of JAYKGX010000288.1, from coordinate 25,444 downwards.
TGCGACTAGTGGAGGCGGGCGAAACCACAGAGGGACGGCATTTATTACAAGCAGGACACCATTTTTCACCCCGCAAGGCGATCGTAGGGCAAGCCTTCTCTTACTTACCTCAGACCATCCGAAAACCTGTCTTTGCCGCCGTGCGATCGATCGTTCGATGAACTACCCGACTCTGATGCTACGTATCCAGAAGCGGGCTTCCCGCCGATAGGCTAAGCTTAATTCCAGGGAGTTGTAGTACAATACAGATGTTCTTTCTCCGCTGGGGGCTGCCATGGTTGATATCCTTGCGCCAGACACAACACCAGAACTCGACGACTGGACTCCGCCTCTGCCACCGACGGATCTGATCTTTGACGATGGAGAACCCTTGGAAACTAACCAACATCGTGTGGCGATGAACGTGCTGATCCGTTCCTACCAGCAGTACCGCACTGGGGAAGCGAACTTTTACACCGGGGGCAACATGTTTATCTACTACAGCAGCACCCAGGTGAAAAATCGGGATTTTCGTGGACCAGACTTTTTTGTGGTGCTGGAAGTAGAGGGCAACCGCGATCGCCTAGGGTGGGTGGTGTGGGAAGAAGAAGGGCGCTACCCCGATGTGATTGTGGAACTGATGTCGCCTAGTACCACCAAGGTCGATTTAGGTGCCAAAAAACAGTTATACGATCGAGTCTTCAAAACCCAGGACTATTTTGTCTACAATCCCTTCGATGCAACGTCCCTCCGAGGCTGGCATCGCACTGGCACCTATCAAGATCTGCTGCCAGATCATCGAGGTTGGCTCTGGTGTGAAACCTTGGGACTCTGGCTCGGTACCTGGTCAGGCAAGATCGATCGGGAAACCATGGATTGGCTTCGCTTTTACGATCGCGATGGAAATTTGGTGCTATTGCCTGAAGAAGTTGCTCAACAACAAGCGCAGGCAGAAGCTCAACGGGCAGAAGCAGAAGCTCAACGGGCCCAAGTCGCTTTGGAACAAGCCGATCGGCAGCGCCTACGGGCAGAACGATTGGCAGCCCGACTCAGGGAACTAGGCGAGGATCCAGATAGGCTAGTCTGAATTTCTTCACCGATCGAGTTTCTGCAAAGCTTGTACCCATTGTGCCGCGATCGCCACTTCAGTGAAGGGAATTTGCACTGTGGCTTGATCGGTCAAACATTCCAGGAAAATTTGCTTGCCCTGCTCCGGGGGGGCCGTCAGGTTGGCGACTTTCCCATCCACCCGCAACTGAATCTGTTGGACAGTGGTGAGGTCCAGGGTTTGTAGCTCTAACAGACCTTTACGAGTCGGTTTACCCCAAGTGAGGCGATCGCCCTTCTGCCCCAGTGCCGCCAAGATATCGTATTTGGCGCGATCGAACGATTGTGCCCAAACGCGATAGCCTTCCACTTTCTGATATTCATTCCAGCCCGCCCAAGCTAACCAGAAAAATAATCCCAGTAACGGTAGCCACAATAACCCACGTTCCATATTTAACTGCCCAAGCTTGAATTTCCGATTGTAAGCGCCAAGAATAGCCAATGTTTCCCGATCCTGGTATCTTGATAGCCTATCGCGTATTGTCGGTCTCACGCGATCAAGGCAAAGGCAAATTGGACAAATGAAACGATGGCTGCTGCTAATGTGCTTCCTAGTCGGTTTGGGATGGGCGATCGCGCATTTCACAGCGACACAACCGTTGGGCACTTTCCAAAGCATTTTGATCGACTTCAAGGAAGAAATTGGGCGGGGAGCCATCACGACCCAACTGCAGGATGTGGCAAAGCGCTACAGTCTCAACCCCCGCTTGAATAGTGAGTTTGCAGAAGCGGACAACCTCTATATCGTCAAGGGCGGACCGCGCATTCTCAAAGAACTTCAGCGGGATCTCGCTAATTACGTCACCTCAGTCGAACCCAATTATCTCTATAGCTTGCCCGAAGCCAGCCAAGCTCGGATTCCTCTGCCCGTTGACAAAAAGCCAGATGTAAAAAAATCAGAAGATAACCTATCAGAAGATAAAAAATCAGATAGTAAACAGGGGGCAGGCAAAAAAGCGGAGAAACAGCCCTATCCCAACGATCCTCTCTACTCCCGCCAATGGAATCTCAAAGCCCTCAATATGGAAGCCGCTTGGCAAGTTACCAAAGGCAAAGGGGTGAAGGTCGCCGTGGTGGATACAGGCATAAGCCGCATTTCTGATTTAGAAAAAACAGACTTTGAACAGGGCTACGACTTTATTAATGACAACCTGGATGCGACGGATGATCACGGTCATGGCACCCATGTGGCAGGCACGATCGCCCAATCAACCCATAATGGCTTTGGGGCGGCGGGCATTGCACCAGAAGCGACCCTCCTACCTGTCAAAGTCCTGAGTGTGGGTGGCAGTGGCACGGTGGCCGATATTGGGGAAGGAATTCGCTTTGCTGCCGATCGCAGTGCGGGGGTGATTCTCCTCTGTGTGGTGGGGGATGGTCAGAGTCGGTATTTGCAAAAGGCGATCGAATATGCCCATCGGAAAGGGTCGTTGGTGATTGTCCCAGCCGGCAATAGTAACCAGAATGCGGTCCCCTACCCAGCTCGCTATCGCTATGTGCTAGCGGTCTCTGCCCTAGGGCCCGATGGCACGAAAGCAGATTATTCCAATTCCGGTGCGGGTGTTGATTTAGCTGCTCCCGGTGGTTTTATTCGGGGTGAAGATCCCAGTGGCGGCATCATCCAAAATACCTTCGATCGCCGTTTAGGAGTCTCGATTTTTGCCCCCTATCAGGGAACCAGCATGGCAGCGGCTCATGTTGCAGGTGTAGCAGCCCTAGTGCGATCGCAAAATATCACCGATCCCGAGCAAGTCAGCCGTTTTTTGATCCGTTCCAGTCAAGCCCTACCCCATGATCCTAAAAATGACTTCGGAGCTGGAAAGCTGGATGCGATCGCCGCTCTGACCCTAACCAAATCTGAACAGCAGCCCTGGGTGAATTTCTTTGATCAATGGCGCGATCGTGGCTACTTCCCCGATCGCCTGTGGTTTGACGAAGCAGAAATTGCGGCAGGTCGTAAACTCCTGATGTTGGCGATCGCCTTGGTGCTAGCTGGATGGACTTATCGCTGGCGGCGCTGGGATGGCTTCTTGATTCTGGGGCTTGTCTTGGGGAGTTGTGGGTTATTTGTCCTGCGGGGCATCTACCTGTTTGACCTTCCCCAGTTTCCCTTGCGTATCTTAGGCAGTAGCTTACCTGAACTAGGCAGCGCTTTCCGGGGAGACTTTGAACTCAATCCCATTACTGCCAGTGCCCTCTTTCCCCTACTGTTCACCTGGCTGGCTTGGCAAAAACCGAGGTGGAGAAACTGGGCGATCGGTCTCAGTTTAGGCGTAGGCACGGATTTGCTGGTCAATGGCATCCTCAATCCCAGCTTGATGTGGATTGAATATCGTTGGCTAGAGCATGGATTTCTCTTACTGAATACCTTAATCTGTTACGGTTTGGTCAAAATCACCCTCCCGGTTGGATCAGCCGCTTGGTATAGGCAAGTGACTCAGCGCAAACTGCGACGATCGACTCTGCAAGCCCAGATAGCTGCTATACCCAATTCGGGTCAACCTCCCGCAGGGATGCGTTCTAAGTCCAAACGGGGCAAATCTGTAAAAGGGAAAAACCAGATCGGCAAAAAGGGCAACTCGATCGATCGCCGCTCTGAGCAAGCGATCCCCTCACAGGAAACCTCAACCCCAATCCCAACCCCAACGTCAGCGCCAACCCAAGCTGCAGAGCAAACTCCAGAGCAACCCCCAGAGCAAACTCCAGCATCTCCCCCCGCAACCACTCCCGCCCCGATCGCTGCTTCCCCCCCTTCAGCATCCTTGGCACCAGAGTCGCCTACCACGGTCGATCGCGATCCCTCCACTTCTGGAGTAGAGCCTCTAGAGAAAGCCGACAAAACAAGTCGGGATTAATCAATCTGTTTAACACAGCAGGGAAAAACTACTCTACAATTATTTCTTGTGCGATCGTGATGGTTAGTGGATCCATGGATGCAGACCATGCGGTTGATACTAGCGGTTGATGCTATATGACCTGCGATCGTGCCATGGCTGAAGGGGATGAACCGGACATCCGACAAGCTGCACCCTGCCCAAGGTTGAGTTACGCCCAAAGCTTACTTCGCTCAAGTCTCACTTACGTCTCACTTAGCCCTCACCACTTATGTTGAATCCGAATTTAGAGGAAGTCCAATTAACCAAGGACGACTACGAACGCTATTCTCGTCACATCATTTTGCCGCAGGTGGGCGTAGATGGTCAGAAGCGCCTGAAAGCAGCCAGCGTGCTCTGTATTGGGACAGGGGGTCTCGGTTCTCCGCTCCTGCTATACCTGGCGGCGGCAGGTATTGGACGCATCGGAATTGTGGATTTTGATGTGGTGGATACCTCTAACCTGCAACGTCAAATTATTCACAGCACCTCCAACGTCGGCAAGCCCAAGATTCTCTCGGCTAAGGAACGGATTCTAGAGATCAATCCCTTCTGTCAAGTCGATCTCTACGAAACGCGCCTTAGTTCAGAAAATGCCCTTGATATTCTCCGTCCCTACGACGTGGTGATTGATGGCACCGATAACTTCCCCACTCGCTACTTGGTGAATGATGCCTGTGTGCTGCTGGGCAAACCCAATGTGTACGGCTCCATCTTCCACTTTGAAGGGCAAGCCACGGTCTTTAACCACGGAGAAGATTCGCCGAACTACCGCGACCTCTATCCCGAACCCCCGCCTCCTGGTTTAGTGCCTTCCTGCGCCGAAGGGGGAGTTCTCGGCATCCTTCCCGGTGTGATTGGCACCATCCAAGCGACGGAAACTGTGAAAATCATCCTGGGTGTGGGAACAACCCTCAGTGGTCGGCTGATGCTGTACGATGCCCTGAATATGCGCTTTCGGGAATTGAAATTGCGGCAAAATCCCGATCGCCCGGTGATCGACAAGCTGATTGACTACGAAGAGTTCTGCGGGATTCCCCAAGCGGCGGCCGCGGAAAAGCAAGCCCAAGGTGAGATGCAGGAAATGACCGTCAAGGATCTCAAGCGCCTGATCGATAGCGGTGCGAGTGACTATTTGCTGTTGGATGTACGCAATCCCCATGAGTACGATATTGGCAAGATTCCCGGTTCTGTGCTCATTCCGCTACCAGAGATTGAAAACAGCAACGGTAGCGACAAGGTAAAAGACCTCCTGGGCGGTAAGAAACTGATCGTCCACTGCAAATCGGGAGCGCGATCGGCAAAGGCGATCGGTCTGCTGAAGGAAAAGGCAGGCATTAGCGGCACGAATGTGGTGGGTGGCATTCTCGCTTGGAGCCGGGAAATCGATCCCTCGGTGCCGGAATATTAGATCTAGCTTGAGCATCAACCAGGGAATTGACGAGATCGATCGGAAACCCTAACAACTAGGCGGTGACTGGAAACTTGGGCATCATCCCCTGCAGTTTTCAAGTCTCCGCTTGGTCTCATTTCTGCTTGACTTGCTAAGTTTGGTTGAACATCTTGGCACGAATTGTATCAAACTTCTAAGCCGATAAATCCTTTGTACTATAATAAGCACTTGTAGACAGTCCCACCACATATAGAGTAGCGAAATGTCAAGTAGCAACACTGGTATTGAATGGACTGATAAGACCTGGAATCCCACAACTGGCTGCAATAAGGTGAGTCCAGGATGCCGCTATTGCTACGCTGAGGCACTTACAGAGAGATTTCCGAAAAACTTCCCTCAAGGGTTTAAGCTGACACTTTATCCAGAACGACTAGATCAACCCAGGAAATGGCGCACACCTAGCCGAATCTTTGTTAATTCCATGAGTGACCTTTTTCATCAGGATGTGCCGCTTGAGTATTTACAAGAAGTTTTTACCGTCATGCGAGAGACTCCGTGGCATGTATACCAAATTTTGACGAAGCGAGCACAGAATCTGGCAGAATTGGCACCTAAGCTTGTATGGTCTGAGAATATTTGGGTTGGTGTTTCTGTAGAGAGCCAAGAGTACACCCATAGAATTGACGCATTGAGACAAGTACCAGCAACAGTCCGTTTTCTTTCCTGTGAGCCACTTTTAGGCTCACTGCGCCTAAACTTGGAAGGAATTAGTTGGGTCATTGTTGGTGGTGAATCCGGATACAAATATCGCCCCATCCATCCAGAATGGGTCAGGGAAATTTTGCAACAAACCCGAGAGGAAGGAGTTGCTTTTTTCTTTAAGCAGTGGGGAGGAACACATTCCAAGGCTGGTGGCAGACTTCTAGATGGGCAAGTTTGGGATGAAATGCCAGCTTCATGGAATAGACATGTGAGTCAATGGCAAAGTCACAAGATCTCTAGGCAGAAAAATAAGAATGGGCTAGAACAGAAATGTTTAACCTTAGCTAAATGAGAGAGTTTGAAATATGAGTCGGCTGGGGAGGGAGGGAGAAGACATTATTGGAAGATGGTCTGAGGGGAAACTCAAGTTGCTGGCAGATTACCTGAGAGCCTACTCCATCATTATGACTAACCAAAAGACCTCCGATAATCCAACAGGTAGACCCTGGCTCAATGAATACTACTATATCGATGCTTTTGCTGGCTCCATCAGACCTAAAGCCAAGGATGAAGAAAGATATATTGAGGGTTCTCCCCTCCGAGCCTTACAAACAGAACCTAGATTTGATCGTTACTGGTTTATAGATATTTCTTCGCGACGTATAGAACGCATTGAAAGACTTCGTGAAGAATTTCCAGGGTGTGACATTGAGATACGTCAGGGCAACTGTAATGAAATTTTATGTGAGGAGATTATTCCATTAATTCCTTACTCATCAAAAAGACGAGCATTTGTTTTCCTAGATCCCTATGGGTTGCAAGTAGACTGGGAAACAGTAAGAAAACTAGCAGAAACTAGAACCTGCGATATTTTCGTTAATTTCTCAGTGATGGGTGTGACCCGTCTCTTGCCACGAGGGCAAAGTCCCCAGCCAGACATCATGGAGCAATTAAGTAAAGTTATGGGTAGCACAGACTGGATTACCCAAATTTATCGGGAACCCTCAGAAACTCAATTAGACCTATTTGGTAATTCAGATGAACCATCTTTGAGCCGCGACACAATCCGAGCTGAGTGGTTAGCAGACTTATACAGAGAGCAGTTGAAGTCACTGTTCCCACATGTGAGTAAACCTGTTCTAATGCGTAACTCAGCAAACTCTGTGCTGTATGCATTGTGTTTGGCAAGTCATAATCAAACGGCTGTCAGCATTACCAACAGTTTGAAACAGCTAGGTAATTGATCTGCCTAACTCTGCTGATAGTCATTGAATGCTGGGGGCGGTGGGGAAGACGTGATGAATCACGGTTCTACGCGGGCATACTGGGGAATGGTGGTTCGTGGGGCGATCGATTCCTATGCGAATTTTGCAGATTATTCCCTCGGTGTCTCAGGTGTATGGTGGCCCTAGCCAAATGGTGCGGGGGTTATCACAAGCGCTGGGGCTAGCTGGGGCAGAAGTGACAATTCTGACAACCAATACTAACGGCGATCGCGGTCAACCAGTGCTAGATGTACCGTTGGGGGTGCCGATCGCGGAGGCGGGCTATGAAATTCGCTATTTTGCCAATTCCCCCTTCCGACGCTATAAATTTTCCCTAGAGCTGCTGCATTGGTTGAACCAACATGCTCGGGAGTATGACCTAGCTCATATTCACGCCCTTTTTTCCCCAGTGAGTTCTGGTGCCGCCGCGATCGCCCGTCATCAAAAATTACCCTATGTGCTGCGTCCTTTGGGAACTTTGGATCCGGCTGATTTGCGCAAAAAACGTTGGCTGAAACAGCTTTATGCCCTCGGGTTGGAAGCCAGTAATTTACGGGGGGCAGCAGCGTTGCATTTCACCAGTGAGCAGGAAGCCAAGATCTCGGAGCGGTTTGGAGCAGTGACCCAGGATTGGATCTATCCCCTGGGGGTGCATTTACCTGTAGCGACCTTGACCCCAGCAGAGGTGCGATCGTGCTACCAGATTCCCCCCGATCGTCCGATTATTCTCTTCCTCTCTCGCATTGACCCCAAAAAAGGGCTAGATTTGCTAATTCCAGCTTTGGAAGCCTTAGCCGCACAGCAGGATTTTCACTTCCTCCTGGCAGGCAGTAATCCCCAGGATCCGGACTACGAAAGACAAATAGTCCAGCAGCTACAGAACTCATCCTTGGCATCCAGAACTGCGATCGCAGGGTTTGTCTCCGGGGGGCTAAAAACCTCCCTTCTCGTCGCCGCCGATCTATTTGTCCTGCCGTCCTATTACGAAAATTTTGGCATTGCAGTGGCAGAGGCGATGGCTGTGGGGACACCAGTTGTGATTTCCGATCAGGTACATATTTGGCAAGCGATTGCTCAAGCCCAGGCAGGTTGGGTCTGCCAATGTCAAGTTGCCAGCCTACGCCACACCTTAGAAATGGCACTTCAGCAAGCAATCGAGCGCCAAACTCGTGGGATCAATGCCCAGCACTATGCTCAAACCCATTTCACCTGGGAAGCGATCGCCTCAGCCCTCTTGACAGAATATCAAGTCATCCTAAAATGCTAAGTCACGAGTTGTCTGCCAATGAGAAATTATGGGTAAGTCCGAGAAGCAGAAAAGACCAAGACAGCAGGGTAATCTGCCCCAGCGTCCGTATCGCACCCATCTGCCAGGTCGTCACCGTTCTTCCCACAAGGCTTCTTTTCCCCGTTGGTTGGGGGCGATTGATAAGTCATTCCCACCGTTTAAGCTGGCCACCGTTACGGCTGCTTCTCGTGCCTTCCGTGCTGGCAACTCACTGCCCGATAGAGCCAAGCGGCTTCGCAACAGAAAATTCCATCCGCCGACTACAATATTCCATGGCGTTCGATTCGATCACAGCCTGACCCTGAGGAGAACTCGCTTGAATAACTCTGGAAAACCCTCAAAGCTTTCCGGTTCCTCCTTTGATGATCTACCGGAGGCCGTGCGCGAGACCAAAGATGTGAAAGTCCGATCACGGCGGCGGCTTCCCCTGTGGCTTTGGGCCTTGATCGGCGTTGTCATCTTTGCGATCGCGGGTTGGTGGCTTGCTCAAGGTCGGACTCCCGTTCCAGGAACGCCCACTGCCGATCGCGCTAACCCCGTTACTGCCACCTCCGCCAGCCCAACAACGGAGCAAGTTCTGGGGCATTACAAGTATGCTGAAGCCCCCGCTGATGAACTAGAAGCAGTAAGTGCTGATGGAGGCATTAAACTCCGAATTGCTGCCGCCCAAGCCTATCGCGACATGACCACCGCCGCCCAAGCTGAGAATGTCACCTTAGTCCCACTCTCCGGGTTTCGATCGATTCAAGACCAAAACGATGTCTTTTTCTCGCTCCAACGGCAACGCAACCAAACCGTCAGCGAGCGAGCGGATGTCAGTGCCCCACCGGGCTATAGCGAACATCACACCGGCTATGCGATCGACATTGGAGACGGCAACAACCCTGGAACAAACCTGAGTGTTGACTTTGAATCCACCGCATCCTTTCGCTGGTTAGCAGCCAATGCTTCCCGCTACAGCTTTGAACTCTCCTTTTCCAAGGGTAATTCCCAGGGAGTCACCTATGAACCCTGGCATTGGCGATTTGTTGGCGATCGCACCAGCCTAGAAACTTTTTTCAAAGCCCGTGGACAACAGGCAACCTCATCAACCCCGTCAACCCCGTAGGGGCGAGCATCCCCCGCCCCCACCTTCAGGTTCCCAACCCAAAACCTCCAAAAAACCAGAAATTCAGGACAACCCCAAAAATCAGAAGCCTCAACAATTATCCAGCATACCGAAGTGCCAGTGCCTCCCGTGCCTGCTCGCGATCGTCAAAATGGATCTTCTCAGTTCCCAGAATTTGATAGTCCTCATGGCCCTTGCCAGCAATGAGCACCCCATCCCCCGGTTGCGCCTCTAAAATTGCTTGACGAATCGCTGCTGCCCGATCGGCCTGGACAAGGGGATTGGTTTCTGCGGCAATGCCTGCCAGGATATCCTGCAAAATCTGCTCTGGATTCTCTGTGCGCGGGTTATCGGAAGTCACCACCGCCAGATCTGACAGTCTCGCCGCAATGCCGCCCATCAACGGTCGCTTTGTCCGATCGCGATCGCCCCCACAGCCAAACACACAAATCATCCGACCGGGAATAAAGGGACGCGCTGCCTGCAACAAATTTTCCAGACTATCCGGTGTATGGGCATAGTCCACAATCACACTGATATCTTGATTGGGTTGCACCTGGACCCGTTCCATCCGACCTGGTACTCCCGTGAAATCTGGCAAGGCTGCCACCATGGTGTCCAACTCCAGACCTAACATGATGCCGGTTCCCACCGCTGCCAGGAGATTGGCGAGATTGAACTGTCCAACCAGGGGGGACATGAAAGGCACCTGACCCACGGGCGTATGCAGCACTCCCTTCACACTATCAGATGCATAAACAACATCACTTAAATACAGATCTGCCTTGCCTTCAGTACTGTAACTCCAGCAGCGATCGCCTAGTTGTTCAATCAACCGTTGTCCGTAAGCATCATCTTGATTGACGATCGCCCGTCCCCGCAAATACTTATCGCTAAACAGCAGTGCCTTGGCTTGGAAGTATTCCTCCATATCTTTGTGGTAATCCAAGTGGTCCTGCGTTAGGTTGGTAAACACTGCCACATCGTACTGACACCCCAGCACCCGCCCTTGGGCTAAGGCATGGGAACTCACCTCCATAATGGCCTGTTGACAGCCCGCTGCTAACCCTGCTGCCAGTTGTTTCTGCAAGTCTACTGGAAACGGAGTCGTATGCATTGCTACTTCGTGATAGCCTTCCCAACGAGTGTAAAGGGTGCCGCTGAGCAGGGGCTTTTGTTGCGATCGCTGCAGGAGAAATTCAATTAAGTGAGTCGTCGTGGTTTTCCCATTGGTGCCTGTGACTCCCACCATTTTTAGCTGCTGGGTTGGTGCTTGGTAGAACGCGGCAGCCAGATTCGCGCAGGTTTGCGCCATATCCAGGACTGAAATTAACAACTGCTCGGGTTGTTGATCCGGTTTTGCCTTTTCAGCCGCCTGAGTGGAAATGACCGCTGCGATCGCCCCTGCATTCAAGGCACTCTGCCAAAAATCCCCTCCATCTACTCGGGTTCCCGGCATTCCGATAAAGACATCCCCCGGTTTCACCGTATGGGAATTGGTCGTCAAGCCTGTAACTTCGGCAAGATAACCAGCCTGTTCTAGCATCTCCGTTGGGATTTCAATTCCAGCCGCCGCTAGTAGGGTTTTCAATTGCATAGGTCTATCTCCTAGAGAGCTGTGTTTAGGGATTAGCAGGGTGTGGTCTCGCGATCGTATGGTGCGAAAAAGCTCACGAAAAAAGACAAAAAAACAACCTGCGCTCAATTGTCAGAGATCTTTAGCAATTTGGCGAGAGATTTGTCTGTAACATCTGCTCCAAATGGGTGACGCTTCCCCGAGGAGAAAGACGTGGCAATGGGGCAGGCTGTCCTTCCCAGAAAAGAACGGGAATTTCATACTGATACGCGGCAAACCAATCTTCTCGGCTGGTGATGTCCCGAATTTCTAGCTCAAAGGCGATCGATCGCACCTGTCGCAGCTTTTCCTCCAGCCCTTCGCAAAGATGGCAGCCCGGTTTGCTATATAGAATCAGCTTTGGCATAAGCATTGAGCAGAAATAATCCGTCAGAAATCCATGCAAGACAAGCCATGCAGGACTGTAGCCTGTACTGTACCGTGAATCCTGATCGGTTTGTCAGGTTGGTGGGGGGATTGTTGCGATCGCTCGCCCTGTTGGATTGATGGTCGGGTTGCCTAGCCTGCAGGTCTGATCTAAAATACCTGACCTGGCTGTCTGACCGAAATTCTTGTGCGGTCGATTTAATTTTTGTTCAGCCGATTTACCTGTTTACCAATCACTGGTCAGCCGATTCAACGAATCGGCTCTATAAGTATGAATGGCTTTTCTAATGATGTGTCTGGAATGGCTGCGGTCTCAAATTTGCCCTTGCCAATCGGGGTGCGTGTGATTGGGGTTACTGGGGGCATTGCCATGGGGAAATCTACCCTGTCGAATTATCTTGAGAAGGCGCACCAGCTTCCAGTGTTCGATGCGGATCGCTATGCTAGAGAAGCCGTGGCACCGGGCAGTGAAATTTTACAGGCGATCGCCACACATTTTGGGGCAGCCATCCTCCAACCAGATGGGAGTCTCGATCGCAAAGCCCTGGGGCAGATCGTTTTTAATCATGCACAAGAACGCCATTGGTTAGAAGAACAAATTCACCCCTTTGTGCGATACCGATTGCAAACGGAACGCGATCGTGCCCTCCAGGATGATCCCCAGCGTCCAGTTTTCTTGATGGTTCCCCTCCTGTTTGAAGCCGAAATGACCGATCTCGTCACGGAAATTTGGGTGGTATACTGCCCTGAAGAACAGCAAATCCAACGACTGATGCAGCGGGAATCCCTCTCCTGGGATCAAGCACAAGCTCGGATGACTAGCCAGATGGAAATTCAAAAAAAGTGCGATCGCGCTCATCTTGTGCTAGATAATTCTTTGACGATTGAGTTTCTGCTGTCTCAGGTCGATCGGGCATTGGCAAGTTAAGTTGCGTAGATTACGTCACATTGACAGGCTAGTTTGCATTTGACATGTTAAGCTACTCGGCGATCGTTGTGTAATTTGTTATTTTTAATTCATTCCAACTGTTTGATTTGAGAGGAGTACCGCATGGGCGCAACCTTACAACAACTTGCCGGATACCTCGATAAAAAAGGTTGGAAATATCGCTTAGAAGAAGAAGAAAACCGGATTATCACGGGCGTGTTTGCCGAAAATGTTGAGCAATTCCTGATCGTGATTCAGTTAGATGAGGATGGCGAGTTTTTTGAAATCTATGCGCCCCGTGTACTAGCGGGAGTCAAAAATCACCCTTTCAAGGATGCGATCCTACAGACTATGCTCTGCATTTCCTGGGAAACCAAAATGCTCCAGTGGGAATACGATCCATCTGATGGTGAAATTCGCGCCATTATTGAGTTTCCCCTAGAGGATGCCCTCATGACCGAGCGGCAGTTTAATCGGTGTCTCTATAGCTTGGTGCAATTAGTTGATGAGCTGGCCCTACCCCGTCTAACGGCTGTGATGGAAACTGGTGAGGATCCTGGGGATATTCAAGAAGGGGAACGATTGCTCTTGCAACTGGAAACGGAGGCACCTGGTTTATTAACCATGCTGGAACGTGCGATGGCTGCCCGGAAGCGTCGTGGTCGGTTTCCGTTGCACGATACGCCTCTAGACGATGAATTCGACGATTTGCCTTTTGATGATTTGTGATGATTGGTAGGTTGCGATCGTTCCCAGGACGGATTTACCCCATGCAGGTCGATCGTCCCACCGATAAATTGGTTGCACCGACAAATTGGTAGAGACGTTCCGCCGGAACGTCTCTACGACGATATACCGCGATCGAACGACATAACGCCAACAAAACAATGGGGAAACGATCGCCTCCACAAACGTCCTATCCCCAACGATCGCCCCAAGGATCAATTCCCAGTATCCCCACCAATTACTACATTTCGGATCCGTAAACTGGGACCGCCACATCCCACGGCCAAACCACTTTGCCCCCCTTTACCACAGCCCCCTGACTCATCCCAGAAGAAATCATCCCCAATCCCTTCAATATCTGCCAAAGTCTGAAAGGCGTTGCCTGACAATGTCACATCTCGCACCGGCTCTGCTAACTTCCCCTCACGAATCATCCAAGCTTCCCCCGCCGTAAAGGTGAACATTTCCCCATTGGTCATTCCCCCCAGCCAATTGCGCGCATAGATCCCTTCCTGAATATCACTAAACAGATCGGGCACAGGGGTTTTGCCCCGTTCAATCCAGGTATTGGTCATGCGGACGATTGGCGGGTAATGGTAATTCAAACAACGCGCATTGCCTGTGACGGCTTCTCCCAGCTTGCCTGCTGTCTCCCGAGAATGCAGGCGACCCACCAGTACCCCATCCTGAATTAACTGGGTATTCGTGGCGGGAACTCCCTCATCATCATAGAAATAACTGCCCCGGTGCCCCGCAATTTGTGCTCCATCAAAAATTTGTAGATTTTCCGGCCCAAATCGTCTGCCAAGGGTCATGGTTTCTAACAGATCCGGATTTTCATAGGCCATGTCCGCTTCCGAGAGATGCCCAAAAGCTTCATGAACAAATAAACCTGTCAAAATTGGGTCAATTACCACGGTATAGGTTCCCCCCTTCACGGGTGGCAGGCTCAGGGCTGTAGCGGCTCGTTCGGCTGCACTCCGCACCTGCGTCTCAAAATTCAATAGGTCATCAAAGCCATTGCGGGATCCGATCGTTTCCCGTCCCGTTTGCACTAAGTCTCCCGATCGCGCTGTTGCCGCAAATCGCATTTCTACATCACACCAGGACTGGTCAATCAACGTCCCCTCTGAGGTTGCTAGCAGCATCCACTGAGTCAGATCCCCATAGCGCACAGAAACAGTGGCAATTTTGGGATCCGCACTCAGTAGAATTTCGCCGTAGGCTTCACAGAGTTGCTTTTTGCAGGAAAGGGGAACCTGAAGGGGGTCGATGCCAGTCATGGGGAGAGCACAAACAATTTGAACTGGATCCACGGCTGCTAGAATGGTCTCTTCCGTTCCCACCATTCGGGCGGCGGCGATCGCATCTTCAACGCGTTCCTTTAACTGCTCCAGGCGATTGAAGCTGGCAAAACCCCACCCCCCTTTGTAGCAAGCACGAACCTGTCCCCCGATCGCCATTCCTTCACTCAAGGTCTCAATTCTATTCCCCCGCAAGAGAATATCTGCACCTTCTGAAGCTTCTAGGCGAATGGCAAGATAATCCACCTGACTTTGGTAGCGTTGAATCAGATTGGTGAGTTGATCAGCAGCGTTGTTCAAACTGGTTGGCATGGAGAATCCCTTTTCAAACCTGGGGGACAGACTCATCCCTTCAGCCAGATTTTTTCAGGATGTGGCTTTAGGGTGCAGCTTGTCAGGATGCAACTTTATTGTGCAATATCCTGGGCAATATCCATTGTGCAATAGAGAATGGCATCCAGACAAAAGCGCGATCGCAAGGCTAAATCCTTCGATCGCGTGAAACCCATGACTTTCAAAACTCTGTTCACGACCGGGGGGAACCCCCTGAATGATTCTATTTCCCAACCCTTGAAACCTATTCCCAAACCCTCAATCTCCCTAGAGCAGCACCCTGAAACGACTCTCTCTTGGGATGAATATCTCTTGATGCCCGGTCTCTTTACAGGCAGTCTTTAGAGTTGCGGAGACGAATCAGTTGACGACGCATTTCGGGAGAAGCGGTCATCTCAGAAATCTCACAGGCATTCACTTCAACTTGCAGCGGTTCCATAAATTCATCGCTGCCACAGGTAAAAGCATCTAGCAACATCTCTAGCAACTGATCTCGATTGGTCAAGACGCCCCGTTCCTCGACCAGGCGAAACTTGAGATGTACTTCACACTCATAAACTCCGACATCAAGGGCTGTGGATTGATAGCTAAGCGTGTCCTGTTGCATTGCCAATATCCCATGAAAAGCGAATGAGTATTATGGAGAAGTTTCTAGATACCTGCCAATTAGCTGAACCGGGTAATCTATGGGAAGAGTAAATAAAATATCTTTCTTTGAATCTACAAAAATATTTAATCTAGAAGCTTCGATCTATTTATATGCTTCAAGCATCAGGATTCATACCGTGAATACACCCATCTTTCCAGGCAACTGATTCGTGAAAAATTGATAAAGATGATGATTTAATCCGTAGATTCCCTTGCCTTCAATTCAGGCATTCAGATCCGATCCAACCCGGCAATTTGCAAGAGGCTAGCAAGAGTATTCAAAGCAACATGAACCCCCGTATCTCAAAGAGAAGGGAAGATTGAATTCCCTGCCTAAACTCACGATCGCTGTAGGGATCTCTGATAAATTCGACTTGAAAATTAGTGATATTAGCTACAATCAATACGGATCAATTTAGAGGACTATTTGAAGCAAATTCCTCAATCAATTCCGTGAGTTTTTGAATTTTTTCAAAAGTTCCCAAGGCAGCTCTAAATTTACAGTTTCTTTAAGAACTCCGTAGACTCTCTGTTCAAATGCTACGGGTCAAGTCAACCCTCTGCTCCAGGATGGAATTGTTAAGCTAGGGTGCTTGCTTTCCCTAGCAAGATCATGGCAAGAATGCTGAGTAATTGAAGTGATGATTGATACGAGATACTCCCCCTTCAATTTCCAGTCCCTGCGTTGCCAGATCACTCAGTTTAATTTCCGTACAACTACTGATGTTGTCTAACCCAGTCATTTGTCAGGTGCGATCGTACCCCAGTAAGAGTTGGGAAATCAGAAGTGGCTCAAGCGTTAAGCTTCTGGGAAACGGTTGGTTCGGCAAACAGGCAACGTAAAGTGAAAGCAACTGCCTTGATTGGGCATCGAATCTACCCAAATTTGTCCATAGTGTGCTCGGATAATTTTTTGGCAAAGCGCTAACCCAATGCCATAGCCCTCTTGCTCAACATCGCGCTGCAAGCGAAACCGATCCTCAAAGACTAGCTCCCGCTTATCGGCCGGAATTCCTGGACCATTGTCGCAGATGCTAATTTGCACCTTTTGGGTCGTACGATGCAGCACCGATAGTGAAATCGTTCCCTGGGGAGGGGTGTACTTAATGGCATTATCGAGCAGATTCATCAGCACTTGCCGGACACGCTCCACATCTGCATACACGGGGGGTAAATCCGATGGAATGTCCGGTTTGATTTGCTGAGACTTGCTGTCAAATCGCGCTTGCAGAGAATTCAGCACTTCTTGGCAGAGCAAAACCAGATCTGTGGGACGAGGACTGACTTCCAATCCGCCTTGATTGCCCCTTGCCGCCTGGAGCAGATCGGTAATCATCCGATCAATTTCCCGAAGTTGTGCTCGTCCTTGGGTCAGCAACTGTTTCAGCAAGGCAGGTGTTAGACGGGACGATTGCCCTTCTGCTTTGACATTCAGCCCCATATCCAGGGTTTCCATGGCGATCGACGCTGCCGTTAAGGGATTGCGGAGATCATGGGCCAGCATCGCTAAAATCTGATCTTTGAATTGCAATTGGGCAACGAGTTCTTCTTTTTCTCTTTGCAGTCTGAAAATGCTATCCGACAGGTTCAAGAGCGTTGTGTAGTAGGAAATTGAAGCTAAATCTTTGGGATCGGGCGCATCCTCATGGGGAGTCAGATCCTCAGAGGTTTCTTCAGCCGGAGACTCAGCCTGTTGTGCTTCCACGGAGGCTTGCCAGCGGGGCCATAGGTTCTGCACTTGCTCTACTAAATTACTGCCAGCCAAGGTGTGACGGGGTTTTGGTTCGATTTTGACCAGTGCTGGAGTGGCAATCAAGCGGAAATGCTCTGCCAGGTAGGGCTGCTCCACCACATCCACGATCTGCAACTCAAATGGACAGGTTTGTCCTAAAGTTTGCAGCAGCGAGCGAAGCTGTCGGATCTGTTCCTTAGATGAGGGGCGATGATCGACAAACAAAAGGAGCTGCAATGAGGCTCTGGCGGGGCTAGGGTTAGGAGTCACTTGCATTGCGAGGGTCTCCACGGACAGATCAGAATTGTCCTACTGCCAAAGTAGCCGATCAGGGGGTTGAGAAGCAATGGGCACAGGTCAGGAATGGGAAATTCTATCCCGTAGGGGGTTGTATTCTGCACCTCTCCCATTAAACCCAGTTGAGCTAGCCAGGGAATCCTGTCAGTTGAGATCAGAGAGCAGAGGCAGTAAGATGAAAAGCTATGTAAGATAAAAGGCTGTTGGTTACCCATAAGCGATCGCCAATGAAAATTTTGGTGCTGACCTGGGAGTTTCCCCCCCGAATTGTAGGCGGGATTGCCCGTCATGTGGCGGAACTCTATCCCGAGATTGTGCAATTGGGTCACGAGGTTCATTTAGTTACCGTGCAGTTTGGAGCGGCTTCTGCCCAGGAAGTCGTAGAAGGCGTGTGGGTTCATCGAGTACCTGTTGCGGAAAGTCACAATTTCTTTGACTGGGTGGGTAAGATGAACATCAGTATGGGAGAATATGGAGGTCGTCTGATCAGTCAGGACGGGCAATTTGATTTAATTCATGCCCATGACTGGTTAGTGGGGGATGCAGCGATCGCCCTCAAACATCGATTTAAACTCCCCATGATTGCCACGATCCATGCCACCGAACATGGACGGAATAATGGGATCCACACCGATATCCAACGCTACGTCAATGAAAAAGAGCGAATGCTAGCCCACGAAGCATGGCAAATAATTGTCTGCACTGGTTACATGCGGCGCGAAGTCAGTCAAGCCCTGCACATGCCCCTGGATAAGCTCAATGTGGTCTATAACGGCATTCGCTCAGAAAAGAAACAGTTGGATCCAAGCTTTGACAGTCAGGCATTTCGTCGTCAATTTGCGGCGGATGATGAAAAAATTGTCTACTATGTTGGGCGGATTACCCATGAGAAAGGCATTGGCAATTTGCTAAAAGCCGCGCCAGCCGTGCTTAAAGCCTTGAATCAGCGTGGCAAAATTTTTATTATTGGCGGTGGGAATGTGGATCATCTCAAATGGCAGGCGGCGGATCTGGGGATCCAATCCTACTGTCGGTTTACCGGGTTTATGCCCGATGAGGAATTGGATAAGTTTCAGGTGATTGCAGACTGTGCGGTGTTTCCCAGCCTGTATGAGCCGTTTGGCATTGTTGCCTTAGAAAGTTTTGCAGCCCGTGTTCCGGTCGTGGTGTCTGATGCGGGGGGGCTGCCCGAAGTGGTGCAGAATGGCAAGACGGGAATCGTGTCATTGAAAAATAGTCCAGATTCGATCGCTCTGGGAATTCTACAAATTTTAAGCAATCCGGACTATGCGAAGCAGTTGGTCGAACAGGCTTACCAGGATCTGATGGCGCGCTTTTGTTGGAACCGTCTGGCTGAGCAAACCAGTGAGATTTATAGCCGAGTGTTGCAGGAGCGATCGCAAATTCGCTGGTAAAACCTTCTGGTACCCCCCTTTGAGTGAATTGCGATCGCCGGGAAGGTGGGTATCGTCCCAGGGAAAGGGTCACTTTGGAGTTGCACTTCCTGCCTGAAAGTTCGATCTACTGGAATAATCTATGGCGATCGTTTTAGTCTGTTTACTTGCATTCTACTTAGCCTGGAACCTGGGTGCCAATGATGTTGCTAATTCTATGGGGACTTCTGTTGGCTCGAAGGCAATTACCCTAGGACAAGCGTTACTGATTGCAGGCATGGTGGAGTTTGTGGGGGCGGTTTGGTTTGGCAGAGCTGTCTCGGAAAAGTTAGCCACTGGGGTGGTGAATCCAGCCTTGTTTGCAGCAGTGCCGCATACCTTTGTGCAGGTGATGGTGGCTGTTTTGATGAGTGCAGGCCTGTGGATGAATCTAGCGACCTGGTTTGGGTTGCCCGTGTCTTCCTCTCATGCGGTCGTGGGAGCTTTGGCAGGGGTGGGCTGGGTGGCGCTCGGGTGGCAGGCGGTTAATTGGCAGAGCATTGGACTAATTTCTCTGACTTGGATTGCTACACCTTTAGTCAGTGGGACGATCGCAGCGCTGTTTTACGGAATTCTGAAGCAGGGATTGCTCGATCGCCCCGATGCCTCGTTACGGCTGCAGGAATGGATTCCCTGGCTAAGTGTTGCCATCGTCAGTATACTAGGGGTGATTGTTTTACCAACGATTGTTCAAACGCTCCCAGATATTGGAATTGCACCAAAAGTTATCGCAATTTCAATTGCTTTATTCCTCATTCTTCTCGTGAGTTCAATTGGATTTTTCACACTGCGATCGCATCAGTCTCATTATCTAGTAGAATCCGTCTTAGCCAAATTTCAAATAGTGAGTGCCTGTGGTGTTGCATTTGCCCATGGATCGAATGATGTGGGAAATGCGATCGCTCCCTTAGCAGCTATTTTATTTGTGAATCAAACCCATCAAGTGCCGATCGACTCGTTGCCAGTTCCCCTGTGGATTTTAGGATTGGGCGGTGGTGGCATTGTGGCAGGGTTAGCCCTGTGGGGACGACAAGTAATAACCACGGTTGGAGAAGGAATCATTGCCCTCCAAGCCAGTAGCGGGTTTTGTGCAGAACTGGCAACCGCCACCACGATTCTGCTGGCATCTAAATTTGGCTTGCCGGTCTCCACTTCCCATGCATTGGTGGGGGCCGTGGTGGGTATTGGGTTAATCCAAGATATGCGACAGGTGCGCTGGCACACATTGCGATCGATCGGCTTCACCTGGGTGATTACCATTCCGGTATCTGCAGGGCTGGGAGCGATCGTTTTTTGGGTACTCCAAACATTGAGCTAGTGGGGCTGGGGGCGGTTTGCCAGGATGCTGATCTGTATCATTTCTAACTCTATTTGGCATCCTGGTTGTTGGAAGCATCCGGATCGATAAAAATTTGACTGAACAGAACTGCATGAATCGTGGGTGGGAACTCTAGAAATAGGGTATCCAACTACCCTGCCTAATTCCATGATCACCTGTACCCAAATGCTCCATAACAAGATGATTGACAGTCAATACTCCGGTCAAATTCTGTTGGATAATCTGATCCACCAGTGGCGATTTGCAACGCCTTCTGAACAAATTAAGGTAGAACAGACCTTATGGCAGCACTTTGGCCAAACGAAAGCTGTACTCATTTTAGATATGTGTGGGTTTTCCAAGACAACTAGCCGCCAGGGAATTATTGCAGCACTTGCAAAGATTCAACAGATGAATGCGATCGTCCAACCCACACTGCAGGCTTACCAGGGCACGATTATTAAGTCTGAAGCCGATAACATCTTTGCAATTTTTGATCATCCACTGCAAGCGATCGCTGCTTCCCATGCGACCTATCAAGCTGTGCAAACAGAAGGGCTGAGTGTGGCGATCGGCATTGGCTATGGATCTATTTTACTGATTCCAGGGGCTGCATTGCACGAAGACTGGATGTACGAAGACTTTTTCGGAGATGAGGTCAATCTGGCTTCCAAGCTGGGAGAAGACACAGCCACTGGGGGAGAACTCTGGCTAACGGCTGCGGCTTACCAGGCGATTCACTCCCATCTTGCTCAGCAAAACGAGCGCTTGAACGATTGTTATGACGATCGTTGGGAAGAAAACCACCTAGCAATTTCTGGAATTGAAATGACGGCCTATCGCACAATACTATAGTACTATTTAATTTAATCTTCTATTTCATTAGCGCCCATGCATGGAGCCGACCCGTCCGAAAACGAGGTGCAATCACCGTCGTGCGCGTTGCCGCTAGAGAGATCATGCTAGAAGCAGCATAGCGCCTGGTTCACGGTCTAACGATTATTGGCTTCTAATCGAATTAAACGACCGTTTTGATCATCGGTGAGAATGTATATATAGCCATCGGGTCCTTGCCTGACATCTCGCACCCGTTGCCCGATCGCGATCGCTTCCTGACCTTGGACATTGCCCGATCGATCCAGATCCAGCCGTCGGACATCCTGGGAAACTAGCCCCCCTGCAAATAAATCCCCCTGCCAATGGGGAAAGCGATCGCCCGTGTAAAAGGCTAAGCCGGAAGGTGCGATCGCTGGGGTCCAAACCTGCTTAGGATTAACCATACCGGGGCGCGATCGGTTGGGAGAAATTTCGCCTCCAAAATATTCTTGACTATGGGTCACCAACGGCCAGCCGTAGTTTTTGCCTGCTTCTACTAAATTCAATTCATCGCCCCCCCGTGCGCCATGTTCCGTTGCCCAAATCCGTCGTGCGATCGGGTCAAAGGCAAGACCTTGAATATTACGATGTCCATAGCTCCAAATGATGGTATCTGCATTCATTTTACCGATGAACGGATTGTTGTTAGGAATGCTGCCATCTGCATTGACTCGAATAATTTTTCCGAGCCGACTGCTTAAATTCTGAGCTTGTTTGCGAATCAGATCACCTGCGAGTTGAACAGGTGGATTGCCCCCATCTCCGATCGCCACCAGCAGGGTTGTATCCGGTAGCCAAAGAAAGCGAGACCCAAAATGTTGCCCAGTTGATTTGGGTTGGGTCACTTCAACAATCACCTGAATATCCTTTAAAGCTTGCCCATCGAATTTGGCACGAATCACCCGCGTCCAATTAGCATCCGGAGTGCCCTGGGCATGGGAGAGATAAATCCAACGGTTTTGGGCAAAGCCTGGGTGCACGGTCATATCTAGCAACCCGCCCTGTCCTGCATTCATTACGGCTGGGACACCCGCGATCGGGGTTGGATCTAATTTGCCGTTTCGCACAATGCGCAGTCTGCCTGCTTTTTCCGTAATCAAGATCGCGCCATCGGGTAGCCATGCCATGCTCCAGGGACGCTCTAAGCCTTCTAATAGGGTTACTTTTTGCAATGCCTGGGATTTGCTAACGGGGCGAGTGGCTGGTGTGGAATCGGCAGGCTGAGCAGCACCGGATGGGATGGGAGGGCTAGAGGTGAAAGAACAGGCGGCAATTGCGATGCTGCTGCTCAAAATGCCTAACTGCAAAGCTCTCCACCGAGGGATAAAGCTTATCCGGCTTGGGTTCATTGCTGACCTCCTGTAAATAGAGTCCATCCTAACAAAACAGTTGAAAATTGTGATTCTTGGTGTGCTCAGTCTAGATCTTAAATGGCAACTCTCAATGCTATAGTCAGGATCATTGTTCGCTAGATTACATAGATTTAGATGTTACTGAATCTTCCCAAATTCTTGACTGGTTGCGGTTTTCAGAATCTCATGAATCAAATCGGATTGCTATAGAGATCACAAAAATCCGACCACACAATTCGGTTACATAATTTAGATTTCAAAATTGAGGTCAAACAATGACTAAACGCAATGGTATTGCTTTACTGATCATGCTGACAGTGAGTTTTACCCTCATTGCCTGTGGCGGAGAAGGCGAAAAGTCTGAGTCTTCCGCAAAAGAAAATGTGGAACAACAGGAAGATGGCAATCTGTCAGAAATGCAAGGAGGACAAGATGTAGAATCAGAGGATGAACAGAAGCATAAAAATAAAAAGCAGGGATCTTCTCAGACTGATGATTATGACGATAATAAGAAAAAAGGCTCGAAGGAATCAGAAAAAGACGATGATTGAAGATTGGTAAACTGCTTCCTGTAGGAAGATTGCACCTGCCCGCCCGCTGTCTGATCGACCGGGCGATGGTAGAATGAAAGCGATCTTTGACCGCGATCGTTCACTCAGTCTCTTCTCTAAAGCATTTCCCATGACAAATCGTTTGGCTCAATCCCCTAGCCTCTACCTGCGCAAACATGCCGAGAATCCCATTGATTGGTGGTTTTGGTGTGAGGAAGCGTTGGAAACAGCGCGGCGAGAGAATAAACCCATCTTTTTGTCCGTGGGATATTCCAGTTGCCATTGGTGTACTGTAATGGAAGGAGAAGCCTTTTCTGACCCCGAAATTGCGGCTTACCTCAATCAATATTTTCTGCCGATCAAGGTCGATCGTGAGGAACGCCCGGATTTGGATAGCATTTATATGCAGGCGCTACAAATGATGGTGGGTCAGGGGGGCTGGCCGCTGAATATCTTTTTAACACCCGATGAATTAATTCCGTTCTATGGCGGCACCTATTTCCCAGTGGAGGCAAAGTACGGTCGTCCGGCGTTTCTGCAAATTCTACAAGCGTTACGACGCTACTATGATCAGGAAAAAGAAAAGCTGGCGGGAGTGACTGGAGAGATCACTAAAAATCTGCAAGAATCGATGCAATTGCAACCAACGATCGCATTGCAGCTAGAAACACTATGGAAAGGGTTAGCTTATAGTACTTCGATCATTGCAGGACGCAATCCAGGGCCCAGTTTTCCCATGATTCCCTATGCGGATGCCACTTTGCAAGCCAGTCGATGGTCGCTGGAAACTCGCCATGATCCTATGGAGACGGCTCTTCAGCGCGGTGTGGATTTAGCCCTCGGGGGGATTTTTGATCATGTTGCGGGGGGATTTCATCGCTATACCGTTGATCCAACCTGGACGGTGCCCCACTTTGAAAAAATGCTCTACGATAATGGGCAAATTGTGGAATTTCTGGCGAATCTCTGGAGTGCGGGTCATTTTCTAGCAGCCTTTGATCGAGCGATCGCCTTGACTTACCAATGGCTGCAACGGGAGATGACTGCGCCGGAAGGCTACTTTTATGCAGCTCAGGATGCGGATAGTTTTACCGAGATCCAGGCAGCCGAGCCGGAAGAAGGTGCATTTTATGTCTGGCGTTATGCAGAATTAGCGCAGATTTTAGAATCCGATCGCCTCACAGCCCTACAGGAAACCTTTACGATTTCTGAATCGGGTAATTTTGAAGGTGCGATCGTCCTTCAGCGAAGGCATTCTGATGAATTATCACCCCTGGTTGAAGCCGCCCTCCAGCAACTCTTTCAAGTCCGCTATGGAGCCATGCCAGACTCCTTGATGACCTTTCCCCCGGCTCGCAATAATGCAGAAGCCAAAGCAAGCCCTTGGAACGGTCGTATTCCCGCTGTTACGGATACTAAAATGATTGTGGCGTGGAACAGTTTGATGATTTCTGGCTTAGCACGAGCATCAGCCGTCTGGCAAAATTCAGACTATCTCCAGCTAGCACAGAACTGTATGCGATTTATCCAAAGTCACCAATGGGTGAACGATCGCTTACATCGCCTTAATTATGATGGTCAAGTAGCCGTGCTGGCTCAGTCGGAAGATTACGCGCTGTTAATCAAAGCCTTACTCGACTTGTACCAAGCGGCGATCGGGTTAGATCCAGCCCAGGCAACTGATTATTTAACATCAGCCCTGCGAGTCCAAACTGAGTTCGATCAACATCTCTGGAGCGAAGACTTGGGTGGTTATTTTAATACGGCAATCGATGCCAGTCGAGATTTAATTATTCGAGAGCGGAGCTATATGGACAATGCAACTCCTGCTGCAAATGGTGTGGCAGTGGCGAATTTAGTCAAATTGGCGTTACTCACTGAGCAACCTGCATACCTCGATCGGGCAGAGCGTACCCTGAATGCTTTTGGTACCGTTATTACCAATCAACCGCAGGCTTGTCCAAGTTTGATAACAGGGCTAAATTGGTTCAAACATGCAACGCTGGTGAAAACAACGATCGAATCTGTCCGATCGCTAGCGCAAACCTATCTGCCAACGGTGATGTTGACCTTAACGGAGGAGTTGCCCCCCGGTGCGATCGGTGCCGTTTGTCGGGGATTCACTTGCCTACCGCCAGCTATGTCTGAAGCAGAATTGCGATCGCAACTTTTCTCCATTCCTGTTGAGGATTCCCAGTAGGGATTCTAGCGCAGCGGCGCGTCAGCGCG
>JAYKGX010000287.1:0-6030 GCA_035285565.1 Synechococcales cyanobacterium | reverse complement strand
ACCGGCCCCCCTCGAGCGGGGGTCCCCCCGGCGGGCGCCCCCGGGGGGGGGGGGGGGCCGGGGGGGGCGGGGGGAGAAGATCCTCGATCGCGGCGCAGCAGCCCCGATGATGACGCAACCCACGCATCCGACGAGCTGCTGCCAATGGATCAGCACTACTCATGCGCAATCCTCATGCGCAATTCATTTACCCCTCAATCAATACTGATCGAAGTCGGACGTGAAGCCCCGCCCCCATCCGTCGGAAATGTCACTACTGTCGAACCCTTCCGGAAATCGTGATACAAGCGATCGCGCCAATTCCAGAACGGGTCAAACAAAGAATTATCCGCAATTCCCGGCACCCCTTGCCCCTGTACCGCCGCTGGCAAATCTAAATAATTACCCGTCGGAAACTTGATATACAAACTCAGCCCCGCCACTGCAAAATCCGCGATCGTCGGTTGATTCCCCACCAAATAGGGCTGCTCTGCCAGAATCGAACATAGCCAGCTCAAATTTTGTCGGAGGTCATCCTTCACACGATCGGCCGACAGACCCACTGGAGCCGCCAAATTCCCCAGGAAATCCAAAGATGGCAGCGCATTCACCAAATTTTTCAGCAAATCCGGCGTAGCGGTGGGTAAAAAAGCTGTCCGAAAGACCGGATTCTGAGTGGAACTCACTAGCAAACCTTTGCGCGCATTGCTGCTAAATACTTCATCAGCCCATTGCTCCAAGATCAACGCCTGACCTCGAATACAACCTTCCGTGGGAATCACAGGTTTTTCCGGATACTTACGATCGAGAAACTCTGCGATCGCTGTGGAATCTGCAATCACCGTTCCTTCATCTTTCAGCACAGGCACTTGGCGCTGCCCCGACAGTTGAAATACTTCGATCTGCCCCACACCCGGTGTGACTTCCACCTTGCGATACTCCAATCCTTTATAGTCCAGGATGAAGCGCACCTTTTCCGCATAGTGGGACAATTCAAATTGATAGAGTTCAATCATAAGTTTCGTACCGAAGTTTCAACAGTAAAGCGATTGTGAGAATTGAACCAGAACAATTGAATTGTAACGGGTAAATTATTCCCTGTTCTAGTAACGAATTCTAGGATCGATGTAAGCATTAATGATGTCAATAGCAATACTGGCCAGGGCGACGATCGCCGCAAAAAAGACCGTTAACCCTTGAACAACCGCATAATCCCGCTGAGAAATGGCTTCGTAGAGACGCTTCGCCAACCCCGGCCAGGAAAAGGTGACCTCCGTCAGAATCGCGCCGCCCAGCATCGCCGCCAGGGTCAGCCCCAGAATGGTCACTACGGGAATGAGCGTGTTTCTGAAGGCATGGTTCCACAAAATCCGCCGCTCTGGAATCCCTCGGGCCCGGGCTGCTTCCACATAATCTGCTTGCAGCGTTTGCTTGAGGTTGACCCGCACAATCCGTTCAAAAATACCACTGATTAAGATGCCTAGGGAAAAAGCGGGTAGTGCCAGGTAGTAAAGTGCTGTGCCAAACTGTTGCAAATTGCCACTCAAGAGGCTATCGATCGTATAGAGTCCGGTTTTCAGGTCTGGTGGCGTGAGGGTAGTCGGAAAGCGAGTTCCCAGCGGAAACCAGCCGAGTTGTACAGAAAAGATCAGTTGCAGCACCATGCCCAACCAAAATAGCGGAATCGCATAGGTAATGATGCCAAACAGCCGCCCTGCCGTATCCAACGCACTATTGGCGCGGGAAGCCGACAAAGCCCCAATCCCAATGCCCACGATCAGCGCGATCGCCATACTGCAAACCGCTAATTCCACCGTTGCCGGAAAATAGCTCTGGATAATCTCCCCCACGGTTTCCTTAGTAATGGAGGATTTACCCAAGTTCAACTGCAACAAGGAACCAAAATAGCTGAGGTACTGGATCCAGATTGGTTGATCCCAGCCATTTTCCTTACGAATCAGTTCCCTAACTTCTGGGGGAGCTTTGGGGCCTAAAATCGCATCGGTTGGATCGCCAGGAGTCGCTCGCAACAGGAAAAAAACGATCGTCGTAATCAACCACAGCATGACCGGAGTTAACAGCAGCCGAGTCGCCATATAAAAGCCGAGGGAATTCGATCGCGCCATGGGGAATGAACCTCTCCAGTTTCAAGCAAAACGATTGCGCAAACGCAGAATCTAGGATTTGACGATCGCCCCGAAGTCTGACAGCACTCGTGCCTGGTTGCGCAATACCCCCAGCAGGTTGAGGCGATTTTGTTTGATGGCAGGATCTGGATCCATGACCAGTACGCTATCTTCTCCATCAAAGAACTGGGACAGAGTAGGGGCGATCGCCGCCAATTCATTCACCAGAGCTTCGTAGTCCATCGGCTTCTGCAATTGCTGCACCGCTTGGAAGAATGCCTGTTCGGAGTTTTTCTGGAACAACTTAGGATCCACAACTGCCGCCACATCCCGCTGATCCGTCCCCAGATTGCCCTGGACTGCGAGTTTCGTTGCCCGGTTCACCACCGCATAGATTGCCGCCAACCGTCCATCGCTCCGAATTGTTTGCAGGAATCTAGCCCGATCGCGCACATCCAGCAAATTCTGCAAGGCGCGATCGCCATATTCCGCATCCCCATCGCCCAGGACTGCATTCACCAAGTCATAGTCAATCTGAGCCTCTTCCCGTAGCAAGGTTTGTACCCGCTGAAGGAAAAAGTCCTGCAACTGCGATCGCAAGGCTTCTGGTTTCAGTTTCATCACCGCTTGGTGGGTCTGGCTAAACGGGGTCACAACGGAATCGAGCAATGCCAGCAGGTCAATCGGCAAATACGCCGCCCAGGTGATGTTGACAATCGCATTGGCGGCCCGGCGCAACGCAAAGGGATCAGAAGAACCCGACGGAATCATGCCCAGGCTGAAAATACTGACCAACGTATCCAACCGATCGCTCAAACCCACCACCTGACCCGTTAAGGTTTGCGGCAAGCGATCGCCCGCCCCCTTGGGTAAATAATGCTCCATAATGGCGATCGCCACGGCTTCTGACTGACCACTCTGACGCGCATATTTTTCTCCCATCACGCCCTGTAACTCGGGGAACTCGCCCACCATCTGGGTGACCAAATCGGCTTTACACAGCAGGGCTGCCAACTCAATGTCTTCTCGCTGGGCGGGCGTCAGACTCAACTGTTCCGCAATCCGGGCGGCAATTCCCACAATCCGATCGGCTTTCGAGCGCATGGAACCCAAATCGGCTTGGAAGGTGAGGGTATCTAGTTTGGGCAAATAGGCTTCCAACGGTTGGGCGCGATCGGCTTCAAAGAAAAACTTTCCGTCTGACAACCTAGCTCGGATCACCCGCTGATTTCCCGCCGCAATGATCGCAGCCTTCTGAGGATCGCCATTGGAAATGGTAATGAAGTAGGGCAACAACTCCGAAGAATCTGCTGCTGGGCGCACCGGAAAATAGCGTTGATGACTTTCCATCTCGGTCACGACCACTTCCGCAGGCAGTTGCAAAAATTCGGCATCAAACTGACCCACCACGGCGGAGGGATGTTCCACCAGGTTGACCACCTCTGCTAACAGACCGGGTTCAATGACTGCTACCCCTGCAACGGTTGCTGCTGCTGCCTCGGCTTGGCTGACGATCGCACTTCGTCTCTGCTCTGGATCAACTTCTACAAAGGCGCGCCGTAAGGTCTCTACATAGGCTTCTGCCGTGGAAATCACGACCGGATCGGGATTCAGAATGCGGTGTCCTGCCGAGAGGCGATCGCTCTGGTAAACCGCTTCTGCCCCATTGCTGAAGGTAATGGGTAAAACGGCATCATCGATTAAGGCAACCAACCAACGAATGGGACGGGAAAACCGCAAATCCCCATGGCCCCACCGCATCAACCGTTTGCCTTCTAACCCGGTAATCCATTGCGGAACTAACTCTGTCAGTAAATCCGCGAGAGCACGACCCTTAATTAACTTCTTGATAAAAACAAATTCGCCCTTATCAGTTGCTCGCAGCTCGATCGCATCCAGCGAGACCCCTTGCTTTTGCACAAATCCTTCTGCAGCTTTGGTGGGTTTGCCATCTTTAAAGGCTGCCTGGGCTGGAGGCCCCTTCACTTCTTCCTCTTGATCGGCTTGCTGGGCGGGCAACCCACGCACCAACACTGCTAACCGCCGAGGCGTGCCATAGACTTCAATACAACTGGGCGCTAGCTTCAACTCAGCAAAGCTCTGGGGAATCCGCGATCGCCACTGTTCTAAGGCATCAGCTACAAACGCAGCGGGGAGTTCTTCAGTTCCAACTTCCAACAAAAACGAGGGCATAGTCCAGGATCGGCTTGATCAATTCAGCAACTGGACTAGTGTACCTTGTCTCTGGGCTGTGTCTCTGAGTGCAGCCTCAACTAACCAAAATTTAAGATGCGGTTCAAAACTTCTGTATGCAGGGAAGGCAGCGATCGATAGCTACCACTCAGGAAAAAGAAGAATTCCGTATTGCCAACTCGAACAAAGTCCCCATCTTTGAGGTTCACTCGTGCCTCCACCCGCACCCCGTTCAGATAGGAACCATTCATACTATTGAGGTCAAGAAACTGAAACCCTTCATGGCGATTGAAGAGAATCACGGAATGCCGACGGGACATCATGCGATCTTTCAAGGGCACAGCAGCTTCCCGATTGCGCCCGAAAGTCCAGACCATTTGAGGTTGCAGCAGGGTTTTGGAGCCTTCTCCCAACAGATTGGTAATTAGATAGGCTTGCTGTCCGCGAATCACCCCTTGAACATAGTAAGGAGAGGGTTTAGAGGTGAAACATTGCACATCATAGCTGTCTAACTCATCGTCCAGGCTCATGACATAGGTTTCTACCCGATTGGATAGCATTTCATCGCTATATCCCTCATCTTCCTCATCTTCCTCCTGGTCTAGCGCCTGGTCTAGCTCAGCCACTGGCATCTGGGAGAGAGCTGCCTTCAAAGGATTGCTGAGGGGAAGATTGCCTTGACCCTCTTGGGCGGGAGTAGAGAAAATTTGATCCAGCTCGTCGGGAGAAAACATCAAGTGGGCAGCACTAGAATCTAGGTTCATGAAAACCTCGCCATCCGTTTCAAAAGTCAGAGTGTAGTCGGTCAGATGATGAAATGTTGCAGCTTGTGTCATGCTGCAGTTTTTCTAGAGTGCCCTAGTTCTAGGGTGCCGTTAACGTAGAATGAAAATTTGATGAGCAGACTGCTTGACGTGCTGCGTTGATCACGGCAGTTCCTGCTATTGGATAGATTTTGGCTGGATTATGGTTGCATTGCTGATTGTTGGATTCCGGTTGGATTAATTTTTGCCATGGCAGTCTCCCCCTCCTCTTTCTCATCTCACTTTCCACAGAAGCTCGATCGCGTGGCGCTGGTCTGCATCGGTATCTTGTTGGTGATTATTCTTGCCCTCGTACTCAGCGGGGATCAACAGGCACCCCAGGTACGGGAATTCAGTTGGCAGGATCGGCAGGTGGGTGCGCGGGATGCCGCCTTTGTGCTCCGTTTCAGTCGCCCCATGGATCAGGCAAGTGTGGTCAATAGCCTGAAGATTCAGCCATCCTTACCGGGACGGATCAGTTGGGCGGGCAGACGCATGGTCTATACCCTCGATCGCCCTGCGCCCTATGGTCAACGCTTCAGCCTGAGGGTCGAGAATGCTCGCGATCGCTTCCTAGCGGGCGACACTCACCATCAGATGCCTCCCTTTACCGCCCAGTTTCAGACCCGCGATCGCCAGTTTGCCTACATTGGGGCGGATGGAGATGAAGTCGGTCGGCTGGTGCTCTACAACCTCTCCAGCAACAAAAAGCAAATTCTCACGCCCCCTAACTTGACCGTCTTTAACTTTGAGTTTTATCCCCTGGGCGATCGCATTCTCTTCTCAGCCGCAGAAGCAGGTCGCCCCAATCCCATGGTGGAGCAGCAACTGTATAGCGTCACCACAGGCGTGCAGATTAATGCCCCATCGGATGAATGGGGGGGAGACCAGGATCAAGCCACCGCATCCCCAGCTCAGCAAGTGACGGA